>NZ_JBBXMW010000021.1:0-86334 GCF_038442325.1 Methylorubrum subtropicum
AGCAAAATTAAGCACTTCCGTGCGGTCGCGACCCGATACGACAAGGACCCGGAAAACTTCCTTGCCAGCGTCAAGCTCGCCGCCGTCCGCATCTGGCTTCGGATTTTATGAGTCCGCGACCTAGAGCGGCGGAGTAAGGCTTGTTGAGAAGCTCGAATCCGTGACCTTCCTCTGAGGCGAGAACGTGGCTGTAACCCGACGCGAGCACGACGGGCATGTCGGGCAGTCGGATGCGCAGCGCCTTGGCGAGTTCGATGCCCCCCATGCCCGGCATCACGACGTCGGAGAAGACCGCCCGGAACTCGCCGCCGGTCGATCCGAGACGTTCGAGCGCCTCCTCGGCGTTCACGACCCATTCCGGGGCGTAGCCCAGGTCTTCGAGGATCTGGGTGCAGAAGCGTCCGACATCCAGGTTGTCCTCGACCACGAGGATGCGCTGCCCGTGCCCGTTAGGCGCCAAATCCGCCTCCGCTTCGGTGGCCGCCGTCGCGACGGCAGCGTCGATGACCTCGGGTAGGTAGAGGGTGAAGGTGGTACCGGTCCCGACCTCGCTCGTGACCTCGATGTCCCCGCCCGACTGCTTGGCGAAGCCGAACACCTGGGACAGGCCCAGACCGGTGCCGCGGCCGACTTCCTTCGTCGTGAAGAACGGCTCGAAGATGCGCAGGAGGACATCCTCGTCGATGCCCGAGCCGGTGTCGGTGAGCGATACGGCCGCGAACGGTCCCCGCGCGCCGGCTTGCCCGCGTATCGACGGCATGGCCTGTCCGGCCCGGACGCTCATCGTCAGCGCCCCGGTCCCGTCCATGGCATCCCTGGCGTTCACCGCCATGTTCACGAGCGCAGTCTCGAACTGGTTGAGGTCGGCACGGACTAGGGCCGGTTCCTCGCCTGCTTCCACGCTTACCCGGATGCGGGCGCCGGTGACGGTGTCGAGCATATCGGCCACGGCACGCAGGCGCTCGCCGACGTCGAACACCTCCGGCTTCAGGGCCTGCCGGCGGGCGAAGGCGAGGAGCTGCCCCGTGAGCTTGGCCGCCCGGTCGACCGTGTCGGAGACCGCATCCATGTACCGCTTGCGCCTGTCCTCCGGGAGGTCCGGGCGCCGCAGGAAGTCCACGGACGAGCGGATGATGGTCAGCAGGTTGTTGAAGTCATGCGCCACGCCCCCGGTGAGTTGCCCGACCGCCTCAAGCTTCTGCGACTGGCGGAGGTCCTGCTCCATGCGCTCCCGCTCCACCGCCTCGGCGAGCAGGCGGGCGTTGGCTTGCGCGAGTTCCGCGGTACGGGCGGCGACCTGGCCTTCCAACGAGGCTCCGGCCTCGCGCAATCGTGCGGCTCGATCCTCCAGTTCGGCGTAGAGCGCCACGACGCCCCTGTTCGTCTCCGCGAGCTCGCGATTGAGCCGTTCGGCCTCGTCCCGGCGTTCGGCGAGTTCGGCCAGGCTGCGCATGAGCTCGCGGTTCTGCTCGCGCAGGGCCACCAGCGGTTCGTCGGTCCTGGCGCGGGCGACGGCCTCCGCCAGGGTCGCGAGCCGCGGTCCGGTGAAGGTCTCCGTGCCGGCGGGCAACCTCTTGGCGAACGTCACGCTCGTACCGCGGCCGGGTGCGGTCTCGACCTCGAAGCGGTCCATCAGGCGGCGGGAGCCGGTGATGCCGATACCGAGACCGGTCGTCGAGCGGTAGCGCCCCTCCAGGATCGCATCGAGCTCGGCGATGCCGGGACCCTGGTCGCTGAGACGGATCACCAGGGACTGGCCCTCGTCCGCGTCGTCGAGCCCATACTCGACGCGGCCGCCACCGGCATAGCTGTAGGCGTTGCGCGCGATCTCCGATACCGCGGTGGCGATCCGCGTCTGGTCCTGGAGCGCGAAGCCGAGGCGCTCGGCCAGGCTACGGACGCGCTGACGCACCATGAGGATGTCGTCCTCGTGCTCGACGACGCTGGTCAGCAGCGGCCACCTCATGCCGCATCCCCACGCACGACGAGGACGGTGGCGTCATCGCGGGCCCGCGCGAAGTCGCGATAGATCACGCCGGCGACCAGCGTCGGATGGGCGCCGGCGATGCCGGGATGATCGTCGAGGGACCACCCCGTACCGATGCCGTCGGAGCACAGGACGAACAGGTCTTCCGGTCGCATGGGGTATTCGAACTCCTGGATGCGTCGAGCAGCATGACCGGCCGTACCGGCGAGGCTGACCGTACGCTTGGCCGAGCCACCCGAAAGGACCGCCCCGCCCACGTTGCCGATGCCGGAAAAGACGAGATTGCCCGTGCCCCGCGCGTAGCGTGCGACCGACACCGCACCACCGCGCGTATGACCCAAGCCGGCATGGATGACGGATAGGATCGCGGCGGGCGGCTCGTCCCAGTGCCGCCGGAACAATCCTATGGCCTCGTCCGATGCCTTGGCGGCCTCCGGGCCGTGGCCGAGTCCGTCGCAGACGATGACGGTCCAGCCGTCGGCGCGTTCACGGACGGCAAGGGCGTCCCCGTTGGCGGTCTCGCCCCTGAGCGGCACCGACACCGCCCCGAAGGTCGCCTCGATTGGTGCTTTGGTCGACCGGGCGCCCGAGAGGCGCGCCAGCACGGCGGTGCCCAGTTCCAGTCGGGACGCGATGTCGAAGGTGCCGGAGAGCCGTCGCACGGCCCCGAGGCCGGATCCGGCGCTACCACCTGTCGAATGGCCGTCGCGCAACGCCGAGCCGAGATCCGACAGGCCGGGCCCCCTGTCCAAAGCCAGGATCTCCACGCCAATCCCGGTCGCATCGTCATAGGTCCCGATGAGGATCTCGCCGGGCGTGCCGTACTTGACGATGTTGGTGGCGAGTTCGGTGGCGACAATGGCGACTCGCCCCGCCGAAGTTTCGTCGAAGCCGTTGGCAAGGGCGATGGCGACCGCCTTCCGCCGTGCTTCGGCCACCTGGCTCGCTTCCGTGACGGCAACCCGATCCATCGTCATTTCCAGCGCGCGATGGTCACGCGCGTACCCGCGCCAGGCGTCGATTCGATGTGGAACTCGTTCGAAAGGCGCCTGGCCCCACCCAATCCAAGCCCGAGACCTCCGCCGGTGGTGTAGTGGTCGGTTAGCGCCTGCTCGATGTCGGCGATGCCTGGCCCCTGGTCCTCGAAGGTCAACCGCAAGCCCTTGCGCATCCCGGCCTGGACGATCTCCACGCGCATGTCGCCGCCCCCGCCATAGTCGAGGGTGTTGCGCGCGAGTTCGCTCGCCGCGGTGACGATCTTGGTCTGGTCGACGAGGCCGAAGCCGACCTCGACGGCGAGCGCGCGCACCCGCTGGCGCACCCGAACCACGTCGTCGCCCGAACGGATCGGCTGGGTCTCAGTCCTCGTCGTCATCACGGGCGCTCCCGTGATCCTCGTCGTCCTCGGAAAGGCGCGCCTGGAGAATGGCCATGCCCCGTTCGACGTTGAGCGCGGTCCGGATGCCGGTCAGTTCCAAGCCGAGTTCGACCAGCGTGATGGCGACGGCCGGGCGCATCCCGGCCACGACCGTCTCGGCATCGAGGACGCGCGAGACGGCGGCGATGCTCACCAGCATGCGGCCGATGAAGGAATCGACGATCTCCAGCGCGGAGATTTCCAGGAGCACACCGCGCGCGCCGGTGCGCACGACCATCGCCGTGAGGTCCTCCTCCAGGGCGAGGGCGAGGCGGTCGTGCATGTCGACCTGGATGGTGACGATGAGCACGCCACCCAGCTTGAGGATCGGGATGCGGTCCATGATCTCAGCGGCGCTCCCCGTCCGGGGCGGCCTGCCGGCGAACGACCTTGCGGCCGGTCCGCCTCAGCGCGACGGCGAAGGCATCGGCCATCGTCGCCTTCGAGACCACGTTGAGCTCCACGCCCAGATGCACCATGGTCTGTGCGATCTGCGGACGGATGCCGGAGACGATGCAGTCGGCCCCCATCAGGCGGGCCGCGGCCACGGTCTTCAGGAGATGCTGCGCCACCAGGGTGTCCACGGTCGGCACCCCGGTGATGTCGATGATGGCGATCTCCGCTTCCTCCTCCACGATGGCCTGGAGCAGCGTCTCCATGACGACGCCGGTGCGGGCGCTGTCGAGGGTTCCGATGAGCGGCAGCGCCAGGATGCCGTCCCAGAGCCGGACCACGGGCGTCGAGAGTTCGGTGATTTCCTGGCCCTGGCGTCCGATCACCGCCTCGCGGCTCGCCATGTACACTTCCATGGTATGGAGCGAGAGGCGGTCGAGAACCGCCCCGGTGGCGCTGACGCCGGCGGCCAGGCCCGACGCGTCCAATCCGCAGGTCCGTCGCAACGCCGCGAAGATCGGCTCCTTCAGCGCCAGTACGAAGTTCGCGGTGTCGGTCGGGGTGAAACCCTGGAGCGCCCGGGAGCGCGAGGCATCGCCGAGCGTATCCAGCACGGGAGCGAAGCCCTTCGCGGTGGTGTCGAGGCCATCCGACGACAGCGCCTCGCGGAATTGAGTGAAGACCGCCTCGGCCTGCGTCCGGAGCTCGGCCTCGCGGATGCGGCCGCTCTGCAGGGTCCCGCTTTGCCGCAAGGCCGCGATCCATTCGTCGAGGATCGCGGTCGCATCCTCCGTGACGGTCCTGAGAAGGACCTCGGCACCGTCCATGGTCATCGCGTCGTTCCTGTCATCACGTTCATCCGTCTACCCGGGCCTGAATACGTTCTTAAGGCAACGCCGATGTCGAAGATCGCCTGAAAACGAGTTGTCCCTGGCCTCCAGCCCCTGAACCCGCCTGCAACGACGCTCTGCGCCGATTCCGGGGGTCGTCATCCAACCCGGAGAAGAAGGGCGATGGCGGCGACGGCGATGACGCCGAAGGTTGCGAAGATGCCGCCGCCGCGGCAAGCGAACTGCACCGGCGAGTTCTTGGGGGCGAACATACCGAAGGGATGCAGGACCCGCGCGGCGAGCAGGACGATCAGCAACCAGCGAACCAGCGTCGGCCCCCCGCCACCGGCTTCGAGGAACGCGATGACCAGGAGGGCGAGCGGTACGTATTCGCCGAAGTTGCCCTGGGTGCGGATGCGCTTCTCCAGGCCCTCGTTCCCGCCATCGCCGTGCAGCGTATCCGCGGAGAGACGCCCCGCCACGACCCAGCCGGACAGGCCGACATAGATCAGCGCGAATACAGCAGCATAAAAGGCGGTCAGGGCGGGATAGCTCATCGGGCTTCCTGAGCGAAGGCTGGGTCAATCGTGTCCGACGACGGATTCAATCCGCCTTGCGGCTCGGGTCGTCGGCCGGGTTGACGTAGTTCAGGCCGAAGGGGCCCGAGCCATTCACCTGGAGTTCCACGAGTTCTTCCGTGGTCCAGAGCGAATGCGGCATGTCCTGGGGCAGGTAGACGAAGCCGCCGGCCCTCAGGAGCTTGCCGCTCGCCTTGTCGAGGGTCTCGCCGTGCTGGTGATGGATCGAGCCGGACAGGATGGTGAGCGTCTCGGGCAGGGAGTGGGTGTGCGGCGCGATGACCGTATTGGCCGGGAACTTGATGCGGAGCACGAACGGCCCGGGCTTGGCCGGGTCCCCCGCCAGCTTGCTCAATTGGGTGCCCTTGGGGAGGTTGGCCGGTCCGGCTCCGTAGACGACGCCGGCGCCGTCCTCGATGGATACCATCCCGAGCGCGTCGTGCCTGCCTTCCGCCAGCGCCATGCCGATGCCGGCGAGCAGGGCTGCGACGCCGAGGGCACCGGCACGCTTATGATGGCTCATGGTCGATCCTTCCCTGGTATCGTTCTGCCCGCGAGGGCTGGCACCGCCGCGGGCAGCGGATGCGATGCTACTTGGCCTTGTCGCCGATGCCCTTCAGGCCGCCATCGTAGATGCCGCCGACCACTTCCTCGGCCTTGGCGTCGGGTGCGCCCTTCGCCTTGAAGTTACCCATCCAGGTCAGCTTGGAGCCCGAGCCGTCCGGCGCGACGCTGAGGGTCGACTTGTAGCCCTCGACCGGAAGCGGGCTCTCCAGGATCGCGTAGGTGTAGGCCATCGCCTTGTCGTCGCGGGACACCTCCTCCTCGACGATGGTGCCGCCGCCCTTCAGGCTGAGGGTGCGGATCTTCTTGCCCCCCTTCTCGGACAGCACGCATTTCTCGACGGCCGGATGCCAATCGCCGATGCCGCAGAACGCGCCGATGGTCTGCCAGACCTTGGCAGGCGGGGCGGCGACGGTCGCCGTCTTGGTGACGTCGAGGGCAAGGGCGGGCGTGGCGGCCAGGGCGGCGAGCGCAGCCGTGGCAAGCAGGATTGTCTTGGGCATCGTGTTTCCTCTCCTATCGCGGACCCTTGCGTCAGGTCTCGCATGGCGCGGACGGGGGGATGAGCGTCGAAGAGTTGACACCACCGTTCACGCGTGAATGGTTAGCGTCTGAAGGAAACATAGGTCAATGGCGACGACGTCGAAACAGCCGAGGCTGAAGCTTGACGACCAGCTCTGCTTCGCCCTCTACGCCGCGACAAACGCGGTGGTGCGCGCCTACCGGCCGCTGCTCGGCGAACTCGGCCTGACCTACCCGCAGTACCTCGTCATGCTGGCACTCTGGCAGGACGGGGGGATGGCGGTGCACGACCTGGCATCGCGGCTGCAGCAGGCGCCGAGCGCGATCACGCCCCTCGTCGACCGTTTGGAGGCGGCGGGCTTCGTGGCGCGGGCGCGTGCCTCGGACCGCCGCGTCGTCCTTGTCTCCCTGACCGAGATCGGGCGGCAATTGGAGGACAAGGTCGCGACGGCGCAGCAGGCCGTCGTCTGCCGCACCGGCCTCGGCGACCGTGACCTCGCCGACCTGCGTCAAGAACTGGAGGATCTCACCGACCGCATCGCCGCCACGAGGGCGGTGCCAAGCGACGAGCCCGCCTAAAAGGGGTTCGCCGCGCGCCGCAATGACGGTGCGCGGAACGGGCCCACGCCAGGGGCGAACAGGAGGAAGCGCCAATGCGACCGAGGTATCACGGACACCCGGAGCAGGGCGTGACCAAGGCGGCCAGCCTGTACGAAATGTTACCAGGCATTGTCAGACACCTGACTGACACCGGCCGGATTGTCCCCTATCTGACATCGACGTCCCCGTGCAGGGTTTCCCGTGAAGGCCTTCGACAGCTCCCCGTCCGTCTTCGAGGGCAACCTCCTGCTTAAGGCGTTGGACGCGCGCGACCGCAGCCTGCTTTCGCGCGCGCTCGAACCCTGCGAGGTCGCCCGCGGCGACGTCCTGTTCCAGGCCGGCGAGGACGTCTCGCACGTCACCTTCCCGATGAACCGCACCATCGTGACCCTGCTGGTGCCGCTGCATGACGGCAGGACCGTCGAGACAGCCACGGTCGGGCGCGAGGGCGCCATCGGTGGCGTCGTCAGCCAGGGCTACCTGCCGGCATTCTCCCAGGCCGTCGTCCAGGTCGAGGGGACGGTCCTGCGCATCGAGGCCGAGAGGCTGCAGCAGGCCAAGCGGTCATCGCACGCGATCCGCGACCTGTTCGTGCGCTACTCGGACTGCCTGCTGTCGCAACTCCTGCAGTCCGTCGCCTGCAACGCGGTCCACTCCCTGGAGCAGCGTACCCTTCGCTGGCTGCTCACCCTGCAGGACCGGCTCGGCACCCCCGACCTGCCGGTCACCCACGAGGTCCTGGCCGAGATGCTCGGCGTGAAGCGCCCCTACCTGACCGAGGTGCTCGGGCGGATGCAGCGCGACGGCCTGATCCGGATCGGACGCGGGCAACTCGGCCTGGTCGACCGCGCGAAGGCCGAGCGCGCATCCTGCGAGTGCCACGCCAACGTCCGGCGGCACTTCGGCGAGGTGTTGGGCGCCGTCTACGGGAAAGGCGGAAAGATCGTCGCCGTCGATGCCGGTCCCGCCGTCGAGAAACTGGAGGCCGGGGAATGACCGCCTCGCCCACCGCCCTGGGTTCGGTCCACGACCCGGAACGCCTCTCGGCCCTCGACGGCTACGACATCCTCGACACCCCGGCCGAGCGCGGCTTCGACGATATCGTCTCGCTCGCCTGCCAACTGTGCCGGACCCCGGTCGCGCTCGTCAGCTTCGTCGCCCGCGACCGGCAATGGTTCAAGGCGCGGGTCGGGTTCGACGCGTGCGAGACGCCGCTGTCCCAATCCGTCTGCTCCCACGCGCTCGGCCTCGACGACCTGCTGGTGATCCCCGACCTGACGCTCGACCCCCGCACCGCCACGAACACCCTGGTGACCGGGGAGCCGTACCTGCGCTTCTACGCCGGCGCGCCCCTGCACACACCCGAGGGCATTGCCCTCGGGACCCTGTGCGTGATCGACCACGAGGCCCGGGCCGAGGGCCTGGCGCCGGAACAGGCCGACGCGCTCCGCGCCCTGGCTCGGCAGGTCATGGTGCAGCTGGAGCTTCACCGGGCGGTCGACAATCGCGGCCAGGCGCTCGCCGCCAAGGGCAGGGCCGAGGAGCAGATGCGACTGGCCACGGCGGCGGCCGGCATCGGCGTCTGGGACCTCGACGTCACGACGGGCGACCTGCGCTGGGACCAGCGCGTGCGGGCGCTGTTCGGCGTCCCGGAGCGCGGCGTCGTCTCCTACGAGACGTCGTTCCTGGCAAACCTGCACCCGGACGACCGCGAGCGGACCGACGCCGCCGTGCAGGCCGCCCTCGACCCGGAGGGGCCGCTCCAGTTCGACATCGAGTACCGGGTGCTGGCCGCCGACACCGGCGAGGAGCGGTGGCTCGCCGCCCGCGGTCAGGGCTTCGCCGAGGCCGGACGAACCATCCGCTTCATCGGCACCGTCAGGGACGTAACCCGCCGCAGGGCCGCCCTTGCGTCCCTCTCCGAGACCGAGGAGCGCTATCGCCTCGCGGCCCGCGCCACGACCGACGCGATCTGGGACTGGGATCTCGCGACCAACCACGTCCTCTGGAACGAGGCGCTGGAGGGGGCCTACGGCCACGCCCCAGCCGCTGTGGAGCCGACCGGCGACTGGTGGATCGCGCACATCCACCCGGACGACCGCCCGCGCATCGACGCCTCGATCCACGCGGTCATCGACGGGGCCGGCACGGCCTGGACGGACGAGTATCGGTTCCTGCGCGCCGACGGTTCCTACGCCCCCGTGCTCGACCGCGGCTACCTCATACGCGACGCGGAGGGGCGTGCCTGCCGCATGATCGGGGCGATGCTCGACCTGTCCGCGGTGCGCGCGGCCGAGGCGGCGCTGCGCGACAGCCAGCGCCTGCTCGGGATGGAGCGGGCCATGCTGCGGGCGATCTTCCAACAGGCCCCGGTCGGCATCTCCATCGCGGACGCCTCGTCGAACTGGACGACGATGATCAACGCCCAGGCCGAGCGGATGCTCGGGCACGGGGTCGGCGTGCCGGGCGAAGACCGCTACGCCGGGTACGGTGCGCTCCACCCCGACGGCCGCCCCTACGTCCCAGCCGATTACCCGACGATGCGAGCCCTGCGGAATGGCGAGACGGTGCGAGAGGAGCCGATGCGCTACCGCAACGCCCGGACCGGCGAGGTCCGGCGCCTGTCGGTTTCGAGCGCCCCCGTCCGCGACGAGGCGGGGGTGACCCTGGCGGCGGTCACCGTGCTCGTCGACGTCGAGGACCGGCTCCGCGCGGAGGCGCAGGCGACACGTCTCGCCACCATCGTCGAGCAGTCGGGCGACTTCATCGGCATCGCCGACGAGGGGGGGCGCGTCGAGTACGTGAACCCGGCCGGCCGGACCCTCGTCGGCCTGACCGACGGGGCGGTGCAGGCCGCGAAGGTCCGCGACTTCTTCTTCCCGGAGGATCTCCCCCACGTCGAGGCCGAGATCGTACCGACCATCATGGAGGGCCGGAGCTGGGTCGGCGACTACCGCTTCCGCAACTTCACCACCGGCGAGCCGGTGCCGGTCCACTACAACCAGTTTTCCCTGAGGTCGCCTGACGGCGCGTTCTCGGGATTCGCGACGGTCTCGCGGGACATCGCCGACCGCAAGCGGGCCGAGGCCCTGCAAGACCTGCTCAACAACGAGCTCTCCCACCGGATGAAGAACCTGCTCGCCATGGTGCAGGCCATCGCCTCCTCGACCCTTCGCGGCGCGACCGACGTCGAGGCCGCGCGCGAGGTGCTGGCGGGTCGGCTGATCGCCCTTGGAACGGCGCACGACATCCTGCTCGGCGGCGCGGCCGACGGCGCCATGCTGGAGGCCGTGGTCCGCCAGGGCGTCGGCGTCCAGGAGGCCGGGGGACGCGTGGCCTACGAGGGTCCCGACGTCGAGATCGGGCCGAAGCCCGCGCTGGCCCTGGCGTTGACGCTGCACGAACTCACGACCAACGCCGTGAAGTACGGAGCCCTCTCGGTGCCCGAAGGGCGCGTCACCGTAACCGCGACCGTGATTGACGCCCGTGACGGTCCGCGCCTCCGCATCGCCTGGACGGAGGTCGGCGGCCCTCGGGTGACGGCGCCGTCCCGTAAGGGGTTCGGCTCCCGATTGATCGAGCGGGGCCTCACGGCCCAGGTCGGCGGCACGCTGTCCATGGACTACGCGCCGCTAGGCCTGCGGTGCGTGGTCGAATCCCGTCTTTCCGAATTCCAGTCCACCGCCTGATGGGACGGGCAGCCTTCGCCAATATCCGGATGCGTTTCGTCCGTCGGTCTCAACCCTTGATCCGTGGGGTGCGACGCGCTCCGCTTGCGGACGGCTGCGGGACCGCCGGATCGGAACAGGCCATGTGCCAAAGGCTTGGCTACCGCACGCTCGGCATCGAGGGGAGACCCCGGCCAATAGAGAGCCACTGACATTGGGCACATCGGACGTCGGCGCGATGTCGCGCGAGGAACTTGAGGCGGAGGTGCTGCGCCTGCGGTCACCGCACCCGGATGCCCCAGGGGAGGCATTCGGCCGAAAGCTGTTCTCGACGCCGGCCAAGCGGGACGAGCTGTTCGCGGCGGTCGAGAAGACGCGCCTGCCGATGATCCTGACCGACCCGAACCTCCCGGACGATCCCATCGTCTTCGCCAACCGGGCCTTTCAGGAATTGTCCGGCTACGACTCCGACGAATTGCTCGGCCGCAATTGCCGCTTCCTGCAGGGACCCGGCACGGACCCCGGGCAAATCCAGGACATCCGGGATGCGTTGGCGGCCAAGCGCGACACCGCCATCGACATCGTGAACTACAAGCGCGACGGGACGCCCTTCCTCAACGAGCTCTTCATCAGCCCGATCCTGGATCGGGACGGGCACGTGCTCTACCACTTCGGAAGCCAGGTCGACGTCACGCGGTACCGGGACGCCGGGCGGCAGCTCGCCGCCAACGAACGGCGTCAGCGGGCGGTCTTCGACAGCGCCGTGGACTTCGCCATCGTCGTCACCGACCGCGATGGCCTGGTCACGGACTGGAACTCCGGCGCCGAGCGGGTCTTCGGGTGGACGGCCGAGGAGATGCGCGGACGACCCGCCGACCGCTTCTTCACGCCGGAGGATCGCGCGGAAGGCTGCGCCGAACTGGAAATGCGCCTGGCCCGGGAGGAGGGCCGCGCCTCGGACGAGCGCTGGCACGTCCGCAAGGACGGCAGCCGGTTCTGGGCATCGGGCGAGATGATGCCGTTGCTCGACGAGGTCGGCGGGCATTTCGGGTTCACCAAGATCGCCCGTGACAGGACGGCCGAGCACCTCGCCGGCAAGGCGCTGGCCGACGCCGAGGCGCGTCTGCGCCGTGCCCAGGAGGCCGGCGGCGTCGGGCTGTTCACCGTGCGCCTCTCCGACAACGTGCTGGAGCCCACGCCCGAGTTCTGCCGCCTCTACGGCCTTCCCGAACGCGAGAGCTATCCGTCGACCGCCTTCGAGGGCTTGGTCGTCCCGGAGGATGCCCATCTCGTGTCCACGGCGGAGACCCGCTCGGCCGGCGCCCCCCCCGCGCGACGTCGCCTATCGCATCCGTCGCGCCGACGACGGTGCGGTGCGCTGGATCGCGCGCAAGGGCGAGGTCGAGTTCGACGAGGAAGCGCGGCCCGTCCGGTTTTCCGGCGCATCACGCGATGTCACCGATCAGCGCGCCGCCCAGGAGGCGCTGCAAGAGAGCGAGGACCACTTCCGGCACACTGTCGAGTTGAACCCCCAGGTTCCGTGGACCGCCGACCCGCAAGGCAACATCACGTCGTACTCGACCCGCTGGCTCGAATTGACGGGACAGGCGCCCGGTGAGCCGGACGGCGCCGGCTGGATGAAGGCCCTGCATCCGGACGACGTCCCGCATACCGTCGCGGTGTTCTCGGCTTGCCTCGCCTCGGGGGAGCCGGTCGACGTAGACTACCGCATCGACGTCGCGGCGAGCGGGACTTACCGCTGGATGCGGGCAAGGGCCTGGCCTCGCCGCGACCCGGGCGGCGGCATCGTGGCCTGGTACGGGGTGGTCGAGGACATCCACGACCGCCGGCTGGCCGAGGAAGGGTTGCGGGCGAGCGAGGAACAATTCCGTGCCTTCGCCCAGGCGGTGCCGAACCACGTCTGGGCGAGCCGTCCGGACGGACACCTCTATTGGTTCAACCAGCAGGTCTACGCCTACAGCGGCGCCGCGCCCGGAGACCTCGACGGCGTCGTCGAGTGGTCGAAGGTGCTGCATCCGGACGATCTCGCCGCAGCCGGCGAGGCGTGGGCGCGATCCCTGGCGAGCGGCGAGGTCTACGCGACCGAGTTCCGCATCCGGCGAGCCGATGGCGCCTACCGGTGGTTCCTGGTCCGGGCCGAGCCGGTCCGGGACGCGGAGGGCGCCATCCTGCGCTGGGTCGGAACCAACACCGACATCGACGAGCGCCGACGCCAGGCCGAGGAACTCTCGACCCTGAACGCGACCCTGGAGGAGCGGGTCGCGTCACGGACGAACGACCTGATGGCGGCCGAGGAGGCGCTGCGCCAGTCCCAGAAGATGGAGGCGGTCGGGCAATTGACCGGAGGCCTGGCCCATGACTTCAACAACATGCTGGCCGGAATCGTCGGCTCGTTGGAGCTGATGCAGACCCGCATGCTCCAGGGCCGGATGGCCGACATCGAGCGCTACATCGGCGCGGCCCAGGGGGCGGCCAAGCGCGCCGCCGCGCTGACGCACCGCCTGCTCGCCTTCTCCCGCCGCCAGACCCTCGACCCCAAGCCCACCGACGTGAACCGCCTCGCCGAGGGCATGCTCGATCTCGTGCGCCGCACCGTCGGCCCCGCGATCCCGGTGGAATTCGTCGGCGCGGGTGGCCTGTGGCCGACGCTGGTCGATCCGAGCCAGTTGTAGAACGCGCTGCTCAACCTGTGCATCAACGCCCGCGACGCCATGCCGGACGGCGGCCGCATCACGGTCGAGACCGGCAACCGCTGGCTCGACGAGCGCGGCGCCCGCGAGCGCGACCTCTCCCCGGGGCAGTACGTGTCGCTCTGCGTCTCGGACAACGGCACGGGCATGACCGCCGACGTCGTCGCCAAGGCGTTCGACCCGTTCTTCACCACCAAGCCCATCGGGGAGGGTACGGGTCTCGGCCTGTCGATGATCTACGGCTTCGCCAAGCAGTCGGGCGGCCAGGTCCGGATCTACTCCGAGGTCGGCCAGGGCACGATGGTCTGCGTCTACCTGCCCCGGCACCTTGGGGACGCCGAGGCCGCCGAGACCGGGGCCGATCTCGCCGAGGCGGCCCGCGCCAAGGCCGGCGAGACCGTGCTGGTGGTCGACGACGAGCCGACCGTACGCATGCTGGTCACCGAGGTGCTGGAGGACCTCGGCTACGCGGCCATCGAGGCGGGCGACGGCGCCTCGGGCCTGAAGGTGCTGCAATCGGACGTGCGCATCGACCTGCTCGTCACCGACGTCGGCCTGCCCGACGGGTTGAACGGGCGCCAGATGGCGGACGCGGCCCGTCAGCACCGCCCGGACCTGAAGGTCCTCTACATCACCGGCTACGCCGAGAACGCCGTTCTCAACCATGGGCACCTCGCCCACGGCACCCAGGTGATGACCAAGCCCTTCGCCCTGGAGGCGCTCGCGGCCCGCATCCGCGGCATCATCGAGGGCCAGGGCTGACCCGGCCCGCGACCCGTCCCTGACGATTCCTCGTCCCCGCAAATTCCAGGACGCACCTTGAAGCGACGGCGCAACATAGGTCAGGCTTCGCCGTTGTCGTTCCGCCGTCGGTTCCGAGGGTGGTCTGGGACGGCATATGGCGGCTGAATTCGCGTCCGGAGAAAAAGGCTTTCCGCAAGGCGGCGGGGAGATGGGCGCCCTCATGCGTTCCCATGACTGGGTCGGTTGCCCACTCGGCCCGCCCCGACGCTGGCCGCACGACCTGAAGGCCGCGCTCCGGCTGATGCTGGCCTCGCCCGAGTGCATGTTCCTGGCCTGGGGACCGGACCTGACGTTCTTCTTCAACGATGCCTACCGGCCCATCCTCGGGCCGCGGCTCGACGGCGCACTCGGGGCCTCGCTGCCGGAGCTCTGGTCCGATGCCTGGGAACAGGTCCGGCCCGTGGTGGAGAGGGCGCTCTCGGGGACCGCGAGCCGGTTCGAGGACCTGCCGCTGACCATGGCGCGGCGCGGCGTGCCCGAGGAGACTTGGTGGTCGTTCTCGTATTTCCCGGTCCACGGGGCCGACGACGAGGTCGCGGGCATGTTGTGCGTGGTGACCGAGACGACGCAGCGCGTCCTCTCGGAGCGCGCCCTGCGCGCGCGGGAGGCGGAACTCCTGCTCGTCACCGACGCCCTGCCGGTGCTGATCGCGTTCATCGACCGCGACCTGGTCTACCGTTTCGCCAACCGGGCCTACGAGGATTGGTTCGGAACGACGCCGGCGGACGTGGTCGGACGGAACGTCCGCGAGATGGTCGACGCGGCGGGCTTCGCCGCCCGGCAGCCCGCGTTCGCCGCGGTCCTCGGCGGCGAGCCGGCCCGGATCGAGCTCGACTGGCCGCATCGGGACGGGCGCCCGCGCGTGGCCGACATCCGCTACCTGCCGCGGCGCGGCGCCGACGGCATGGTCGACGGCTTCTACGTGTTCGTCCTCGACGTCACCGACGCCAAGCAGGCCGAGGTCCGCCTGCGGGAGGCGAACGACGACCTGGAACGGCGCGTGGCCGAGCGCACCCTGGACCGGAACGCCCTGTGGCAACTCTCCTCGGACATCATGCTCCGCTGCGGCTTCGACGGGGCGATCATCGCCGTGAACCCGGCCTGGGAGACCGTCCTTGGCTGGACCGAAGGGGAGTTGGTCGGCACGAACCTCTTCGACCTGATCCACCCCGACGACATGGCCCGCACCATCGAGGGCGCGCGCACGTCCTCGGAGGGACACGCCTACGCCCGCTTCGACAACCGCTACCGGCACAAGGACGGGCACTACCGCTGGATCTCCTGGTCGACGCGCCCCGATGCCGGCGTCGTCAACGCCGTCGGTCGCGACTTCACGGTCGAGCGCGAGCGGGTGGAGGCCCTCAAGGTCGCCGAGGAGTCGCTGCGCCAAGCCCAGAAGATGGAGGCCATCGGTCAGTTGACCGGGGGCGTCGCGCACGACTTCAACAACCTGCTCACCGTCATCAAGTCGTCGACCGACCTGCTCAAGAGACCCGAGCTCCCCGACGAGCGCCGGCTCCGCTACGTCGGCGCGATCTCCGAGACGGTCGACCGCGCCGCCAAGCTCACGGCGCAGCTCCTCGCCTTCGCCCGCCGGCAGGCGCTCAAGCCGGAGGTCTTCGAGGTCGGGCGCAGCCTCGCCGCGGTCGGCGACATGGTGGGCACCCTGACCGGCTCGCGCATCGCCGTCGACGTCCAGGTCGCGGGGACGGCGTGCTTCGTCGACGCCGACCCGAGCCAGTTCGACACGGCGGTCGTCAACATGGTCGTGAACGCCCGCGACGCGATGGGCGGCGAGGGTCGCCTCGTGATCGCGATGCGCGAGGTCGAGGGACTTCCGGGCATCCGCGGGCACGCCTCCGCGTCCGGCCCCTACGTCGCCGTGAGCATAGCCGACACCGGCGCCGGCATCGCGGACGACGACATGGGGCGCATCTTCGAGCCGTTCTTCACGACCAAGGGGGTCGGGCACGGGACGGGGCTCGGCCTGTCCCAGGTGTTCGGCTTCGCCAAGCAGTCCGGCGGCGACGTCGCGGTGGAGAGCGTGCCCGGCCACGGCACGACGTTCACGCTGTACCTGCCGCGGGTGGCCGATCCCATGCCCGACGCCGCCGTGACCGCCGAGCCGGAGGCCCTCGTGGACGGCCACGGAATGTGCGTGCTGGTGGTCGAGGACAACGTCGACGTCGGGACCTTCACGACCCGGTCCCTGACCGAGCTCGGCTACGGCACGGTCTGGGCCGGCAACGCCGCCGAGGCGCTGGCCGAGCTCGGGCGGGACGCGCACCGCTTCGACGTGGTGTTCTCCGACGTGGTCATGCCCGGGATGGACGGGATCGAGCTCGCCCACGAGATCCGCCGGCTGTACCACGACCTGCCGGTGGTTCTGACCTCCGGATACAGCCACGTGCTGGCCAGGAACGGCACCTACGGCTTCGAACTCCTGCACAAGCCGTACTCGGTCGAGCAACTGTCGCGCATGCTGCGAAAGGCGGCGACCTGGCGACGGCGCAAGGGTGCGCTCGGTGCGTGAGCGCGGCCGACCTCATCTCACCCGCCCGCCTCACGGCCATCGAGGAGCGCATGCCGGCCTCGGCGTGCACGCGACGTCGACGCTGTTCGTGAACGGTCGGCGCCACGAGGGTGCGCCGTCGGGCGACGCGCACGACGGCGTCATCCGAACGGCGCTGACGTCCTGACGAGCCAAACCTGACCTTGGCTTCCGTTTGCAAGGTTCTCTCCGAACGCGCGCGGACCCAGGGCATTGGTGCCATCCGTCGGTTCCGACCATCGCCCGGATCGTCCGGATTGAACGCGAGTCCGGACCGGGGCCGGTCCCGGTACACGTTGGCCGGTCGCCTACGTCGCGTCGGACCGTCTGTCGGGCAACATACGGTCTCGGGTAACGATCCGGTGGGCCGACACTGCTGACAGCACGGTGGCAACAGCGCTCCGCTATCGAAGGGACCTCAGCAACGGCCGGTGCAAGGAAGCGGGACCCATGAACGAAGCTCTCTCCCACGTGAACTGGCTCGCCGTCGCGGTCGCCAGCGTCGCCCACTTCATCCTGGGCGCGGCCTGGTTCGTGGGACTGGTCGGCAAGCACTACCCGGTCGTGCTCGGCATCGCCGACCGGCCGCAGGAAAAGCCCGGCCCCCTGTCCCTGATCGGCCCGTTTCTGTGCACCGCGGTCACCGTCGCCGCCAGTGCCATCCTGCTGCGCGCGCTCGGCATCACGACATACGGCGATGCGCTCGTCCTCGGTGCCCTCGTCGGCATCGGCTACCTTGTCCCGATGACCCTCAACATCGCCATCAACCCGCTCTTCCCGCGACCCTTCGCGTACACCGCCCTTAACGCCCCCTTCTTCGTCATCGGCAGCCTGATGTCGTGCGCGATCCTCTTGGCGATGTCGTAGGGTCGCCCATCATCGGATACGGGCCATGCGCCGCGCCGACCGCCTCTTCGAGATCATCCAGGTCCTGCGCCGCGCATCCGGCCCGCTGACGGCCGACCGGATCGCCGCCGAACTGGAGACGAGCAAGCGCACGATCTACCGCGACATCGATGCCCTGGTCGCCCAGCGCGTGCCGATCAGGGGCGAGGCGGGCGTCGGCTATGTCCTGGAACGCGGCTTCGACCTGCCGCCGCTCATGTTGACCACGGACGAGGTCGAGGCGGTCGCGCTCGGCGCGCAGTGGGTGGTCGCCCATGCCGATGAAGGGCTGGCGAAGGCCGCGCTCGGCGTCCTCGCCAAAATCGCGGCGATTGTCCCCGAGGACCTGCGGCCGGTCATCGACGATCCCGCGGTTGGTACACCGCCGCCACGTCGTCGCGACGACGACCACGTCGACGTCGCGCGCCTGAGGACGTGGTGCCGCGAGGGACGCAAGCTCGACATCGGATACGTGGACGAGACCGGGTCGGTGAGCCAGCGCATCGTCCGCCCGTTCATGGTCGGCTACGTCGCGACCGTCCGCGTCGTCATGGCGTGGTGCGAGTTGCGAGGGGACTTCCGGGTGTTCCGCACGGACCGGATGACGGCGATTGCCTTCCTCGACGCGCGTTACCCCGAGCGTTCCGTCGCGCTGCGTCGCCGCTGGTTGGCGACGAGGCGCGAAAAGCTGGCCCGGGCCCCGTCAACCGCCTGAGAGCGGCCTGGGATGACGCTGGGCCAAGGAGACGACCAGGACGGCGAGGCCAACGGCGGCCGCATCCTCGACGAGGCCCTTGGCGCGCCCTGGGGTGGTGCGGGAATCGGGACCTCGGGCGGCCCGGCCGAGGAGCGTGCCGGCGATTGCGCCAGCCATGCCTGCCAACGCACCGGTCTCGGGCGACGCGCGGCGACCGGCCAACGCCCATCCGCCGACCGCGCCGACCGCGAGCCGGAACGCGAAGGACGGCGGGATGCGGCGGTCGGGGGCGAACGGCAACTTGTCCCCCGCCATCTCGGCGGCAACCGCCGCCGTCGCGAGGGTGCGGGCACCGGGGCCGCCAGGGATGAAATTCCCACGTGTCCGGCCTTCCTAGGCGGCCCTGGCCAAGGCAGCGCACGCCGTCATGTTGCGCATCCCAGCCACGAAGCCGAGACCGAACGAAGTTGCATAGCCTTGCATCGCGGATGCCCTTCCGTGCGGGACATGCCCCGCCTAGGGCAAGGCGAAGGCACCCGTCGGTGTTCCGGCCGCGCCGGCTGGAGGGCCGCTCCTGCGTCGCCGGTCGATTTGCTGTGAAGCCTGAAACGTGACCCTTAACGGGCCGCTTTCGTTCCAGTGGTGGCGAGAGGGGCTCACCGCTTGAGACCGTGCCTGTCCCCGAGCGCCGCTACAGCCTCGTCGGCGGCCCTCCGTCCGCTGTCGTGGGCCCCGTGGGCGGTGGTGAAGTCGAAGGGGTGCGTCGCCTCGCCCGCGAAGAAAGCCGGTCCTCGAAGGGCTGGGCCAACCGTGCCCGGGCTTGGGATCGGCCCGGCAAGGCGCAACTGTAGGCCCCGCCGATGGACGGCATCCGGCTCCAGGAAGTTGCCGCGAGCGGTCGGATAATAGAGGCCACGTCGCTGCCGAACAGGGACGCCAATTCGGCCGAGACGAAGGCGGATCCTGCGGCTGGGCCGTCATCCTCCACGATCCGGGCACCGTCGCCCCCGAGGAACGCCTCGATCACCGGCCAGCCATTGGGGCGGATCGAGTAGGCTGCGGACCTCGGGTCGCGCAGGTTCCC
This sequence comes from Methylorubrum subtropicum, assembly GCF_038442325.1. Taxonomy (NCBI): domain Bacteria; kingdom Pseudomonadati; phylum Pseudomonadota; class Alphaproteobacteria; order Hyphomicrobiales; family Methylobacteriaceae; genus Methylorubrum; species Methylorubrum subtropicum. The sequence continues at coordinate 19,292 of NZ_JBBXMW010000021.1, forward strand.
GTAGGCATGGGTGTCCGGCCCGAACGCGCTGTTGCGCTCGATCTCCAGGAAGACCTTCTCGTTGCGGCCGAGCGGCAGGGCGGCGGCGGCTTGGCGCCATGGGTCGACACCGGAGGGAAGGCGCATCGCGTCGCCGGCCAGGACCGCGGTCGAGACTGTGAGGATCGTGACGCCCGCGACCCCGTCCGCCGTCAGGTCGATCCGCTCGGCGGGGGTGGCGAGCCGCAGCGCCGTGGAGGACGGCAGGCTGGCGGCGACCAGCGTGCCGTAGCCGAGCGGCAGGTGCCAGTTATTGCCCGTTGAGGCATCGTCGTAGGCGAGGTAGTCGGTCGCGGAGATATCTTCGGGTGCGACGCCGCTCATGAAGCCGGCGATTGCCCGCACGTAGGCGTTCCAGGTGCCGCCGGCCTCAAGTGCGTCACTGCCCCGGTCGCTACCCGGCGCGACCCCGCGTAACCGCTCCTCCCAGTCGCCGAACGCCCTGCGCGCCATTTCCTGGGCGCCCTCGCCTTGGACGATTCCGGGATGCGCCTTCGCCGATGGCGGCTCGCCACGGTCAACCGGGAAGCCCGATGCATCGGCGATGCCGACCCATGCGTTGCGGTCGCCGGAGTGGAGCCGCTCGCACCCCAGGTCGAGCGGGTACCCTGAAAGGTACTGCGTGTACGCGCGGCCTCCCAGACGCGAAGGCGCCTCCAGCAGCAAGGCTGACGAGCCATAGGCCGCAAGCCGCCGCGCGGCGCTGATGCCGGCTGCGCCTCCCCCTACGACTGATGATGTCGAACGCGTTGTCCACTCAACGGCAGCTGCCGGGCTTCAAGCGGTCATTTCAGAGGTTTCCGCCGGAGGTCCGCTGATGGCGCACAGCCGAACAAGTGGAGGGCGAACTCCTGACCGAGGCCGTGTGAGAACGCCAACCGTTCAGGCTTGAGTCGTCCGCATGGAGCCGCGGGGGAGATTGAACTGGCGAGCCTCAGGCCCGGATGGTCGCCAGCAGCGGACCGACCCCGAAGATCTGGATCATCCGCTTCATGTTGTAGGCCAGAACCTGCAAGCTCATCTCGGTTCTGACCTTCGCCAAGGTCCGGGTCAGGAAGTGGGTTGCACCCATCCAGGCCTTCAGCGTGCCGAACGGGTGCTCCACGGTCTGGCGACGGATCTTCATCGCATCCGGCATCCGGTCGAGCCGCGCCTGCATCGCGTCGAGCACGCCCTCGTGCACCCAGCGCTTGACCCGGCGCGTGTCCGTCGGCGTGCAGCGGGGCTTGAGCGCGCAGCCGAGGCAAGCCGTTAGGTTGCGGTAGTGATCCATCGCGTCGTCCTCGGTCCGACGATCGGACCGGGCGGCCCCCTTGGTCAGGTGCTGGCCGGCGGGACAGGTGTAGTGGTCCTGTTCGGCGTCGTAGACGAAGTCCTGTCCCGTGAAGAGGCCGCGCTTGGCGTGGCCCGAGGTCAGGGTCTTGGGCACACAGGGCAGCACGCCGGTGCCTTCGCAGGCCAGCACTTGCTCCCCGCTGAGGTAGCCCCGGTCGGCCAGCACCGTGAGCGTGGTGCATCCCGTCGCCGCCTGCGCCAAGAGCCCCATCGGCGCGAGCTGCGCCCGGTCGCTGCCGACGTTGGTCACCGCGTGGGCCACGATCAGGTGATGCTCGGCATCGACCGCGGCCTGGACGTTGTAGCCGACTAGGCCGGTGCCCTTGCCGCTGGTCGCCATGGAGCGCGCGTCGGGATCGGTCAGCGAGACCTGGCCGTCGGGGGCGGCCTCGACCTGCCGACCCATCGCCTGGAGGACCTGCATCTGCTCGCGTAGGCCCGCGATCTTCTCGTTGAGCCGCACTGTGCGCGCCTCGGCGATGTCGCTCGGCTCGCGGTCGGCCCGATCCAGCGCCGCGAGATACCGGCCGATGCTCGCCTCGACCTGCGCCAGCCGGGCTTCGACCTTGGCGGCGGTGAAGTTCTTGTCGCGGTTGTTGACCGCCTTGAACTTGCTGCCGTCGATCGCGACCACAGCCTTGCTAAACAGGTTCAGCCGGCGGCACAGCACCACGAACTGCGCGCAGGCGGCCTGGATGGCCGGGCCGTTGTCCCTGCGGAAGTCGGCCAGCGTCTTGAAGTCGGGCATCAGCCGGCCGGTCAGCCAGATCAGCTCGATATTGCGTTGGCTCTCGCGTTCGAGGCGACGGCTCGACGGGACGCGGTTGAGGTAGCCGTAGAGATAGATTTTGAGCAGGGTCGCCGGATGGTAGGCGGGGCGGCCCGTCGCCTCCGGCACCGCACCCGCAAAGCCGAGCGCGACCAGATCGAGTTCATCAACGAACACTTCGACGAGGCGAACCGGATTGTCGGCGGTGATGTAGTCGTCCAGGCAGTCGGGAAGGAGCGTGATCTGCTGACGATCTTCGCCTGCGATGAAGCGCTTCATCCCGACCTCCCCGGATCGGAAATTACTCTACCAGATCAGGGCGTTTTCACACAGCCTGGACCCTTTGCAGACCTAGCTGCTGGCCGGATGAGGTATCTGCTTCGAGTGGAGAAGCGGACCTCCCCGGGTTGGTCACGACATCAGCATGTCGGGGCTCATTATCATGCGTGGGCACTTCGCGTGTGGGAACGGTTGCGAGTTGGCTCGCGGCTGAGATCAACCAGAGAGATGCCGAGGTGACAGATCGCGGCATTTGTCCGTGGGGACACGTCGGCTGCCGCTTTGCCGGGTGGGCACCCGCGGTCCGTTAACCGTGGGCGCTGGCCGCCGTCGACAGGCCGCGCCAAATTGACTCCGATGCCAGCAGACGTTCTTTGAAATCGTCGGCCTCGCTACCCCCGCCCCAAGGCCGTTGTGGCTTCCGCGGTCATGCCGAACGGTGGCAATGCTTCGCATGAAGTCCTCCTCTCGTGCGCGTGAGGGCAAACCCACTTCGACAACATTCACCCTGGCATCTACGAACCCTCTCCCTCACGCGGGAGGGCAAACCCCAGGAAACTCTGCTTTGACGTGCGTCGACCATCCTTCGTCCGTGCGCGGGAGGGCAGACCACGATGCGCAAGTCGGCGGAGGTCGCACGTCCCCGGGCATTGAAGACTGATGAGAGCCAACGAGACGCCCCGGACCGGCACTGCACGCCGGGCCGCCGCGACCTACGTTACCCAGATCGGGCCCGCCGTCCGACAGGCGCCCGTCTATGACCGACGACAACCCCCTGGTCCGCAAGCTCGCGAGCTTCGCGCCCCTCACGGACGACGACCGGCACCTACTCGAACGGGTCACGGCCAACCCCATGGCGGTCCCCGCACGGACGGACCTGATCCGTGAAGGCGATGCGCCGCGGGGTGTCTATCTCGTCATGGACGGCCTCGCCTGCCGCTACAAGCTCCTGCCGAACGGCAACCGCCAAGTGCTCGCCTACCTCCTTCCGGGAGACTTCTGCGACATCGACGTGGCGCTCCTCGACGCCATGGATCATGCCATCGGCACCCTGGCGCAATCGGGGATCGTGCTGATCCCGACCGGGACGGTGCGCGACCTGCTGGACCACCGGCCCGGCATCGCCCGCGGGCTGCGGCTTGCCGCGCTGGTGGAGGCGGCGACCGCGCGGCAGTGGCTGGCGAGCGTGGGGCGCCGCTCGTGCGAGGAGCGACTGGCGCACTTGCTGTGCGAGCTCCTCGTCCGGCTGGCGGCGGCGGGCCGCGCGACGGACGGCGGCTTCGAGTTGCCCCTGACCCAGGTAGACCTCGCCGACGCGACCGGGATGACGACCGTGCACGTGAACCGCTCGCTGCGCAGCCTGCGCAAACGGAAGCTGATCGATGGCAAGGGCCGGCGCATCGAGGTGTTGGACGTGGCCGGGCTACGGAAGCTCGCGGCCTTCGACCCCGGCTACTTGCACCGGGCCGTGGCCCACCCGACGCCTTAGCGCCAAATGGCGGGCGGGCTTCCTCAAAGCGACGGGGCAGCGTCGTCTTCCGTGAAGTCCGGCACGTCCATCGTTCCCGCCGGCACGGCGGCGGCGCCATCGGGAATCGGGGAGACCAACTCGGCGTCCGCCTCGTGCTTCACCAGGACCTCGGCTACGATGGGCCCGTAGAGCGCCTGCGCCTCTGCGAGGCCGGCGGGCGTCAGGGAGTGCAAGGCGTTCGTGTCGGTGTTCGGCAGCCATGCGATCAGGCAGTCCACGCCAAGGTCATCCGCCGCCGCGTGGGAGAATCCCCTGCGATGGCCCTCCGCCACGCGCTCGGTCCGGCGGAAGGCCTCGCCCTCGACCTCGTCGACCTGCCAAGTCACAAACCGATAGGTGTCCGGGTCCCTACTGCCCCGGCCCACGAAGACCTGCAGGACGAAGCCGTCGTGCAGACCCTTCAGGATGCGGGCGGACGTGCTGCGCATGATCGGCTTCCTCGGCATCCGCCCGGGCCGCGGCCGGGCCCGGAGCATCTCGCACACCCGCGGAGGCTACGGCCGCAGATCGCAATCGACCAGGATGCCGGTCCCGACCGACGCGGGCGGGGCCGAAGCTCCGTACGGGTCTGGCCGATGCCCTACGCCTCGCCGGACGAGTTCGCGGTCGACGCTTTCGGGGCCGCCGCGCAGGTGTGGGACGGTCGTGCCGGGCCGATGCCCTCCGGGGCGCCGATATACCTGTGGATCCGCCTTCCGGTTGCGTACGATTAAATCGGCCTAAACTGACTTGGGCCATCCTCGCGACTCGAAAGCCCCCAGGACCACTCCATGCTCACCGTCGTCGGCTGCCTCGTCGAGGCCCATGATTTCCGGCTCGTCGCACTCGCGGCCGGCATCTGCGCCTTGTCCGCGCTCACGACGGTCTGCCTCGTCAGCCATGCGCGGCGTGCCAGGGGGTGGGCCCAGACGGGTTGGCTCGCCGTCGCCGCGGCGGCCGGCGGCTCGGGCATCTGGGCGACCCACTTCATCGCCATGCTTGCCTTCGCGCCCGGCGTGCCGAGCGGCTACGACCTCGCGCTCACTGGCCTCTCGCTTGTCATCGCCATCGCGCTGGCCGGCTCCGGGCTGTCGCTCGCGGTCCTCGTCGGCGGCCGGGCGGCGGCTTGGGCCGGAGGCGCGGTCCTCGGACTCGGCATCGCCGCGATGCACTACACCGGCATGGCCGCATACGACGTCGCCGGCCACAAGGCATGGGCCCCTGCGACGGTCGGTGCCTCTCTCGCCCTGGGGAGCATCCTTGGCGGCGCGGCGCTGGCGGCACAGCTCGGCGCCCGCGGCCTCGCCCGCCAATTGCCGGCAGCCCTCCTGCTGCTGCTCGCCATCTGCAGCCACCACTTCACCGCCATGGGAGCCGTCACGGTCACGCCCGACCCGACGCTCTCCGTCTCGGCGTCCGCCGTCCCGAACGCGTGGCTCGCGGTGGCCGTGGCGCTCGCGAGCTTCGCCATCCTGCTGCTCGCCGGGGCCGCCCTGGCGCTCGACGTCCGCGACCGCCGGCACGCCAGGACGGAGGCCGAGCGCCTGCACAGCCTCGCGAACGCCGCGGTCGAGGGACTCGTCGTCTGCACCGGCGGCACCGTGGTGTCCGCCAACCGGAGCTTCGCCAGGCTCGTCGGCCTGCCGCAGGGCGCGCTGGCGGGCACGGCGCTGTCGGGCTACCTGCCGGGCGACGCGGCCAGGCTCGCCATGGCCGGGCAGCCCGAGCGCGCCGTCGAGGCCGAGCTTCGGCAGGCCGACGGCACGCTCGTTCCGGTCGAGGTCATCATGCAGCCGGTCGAGCACGCCGGCCGGCCGCACTACGCCGTCGCCGTGCGCGACCTCCGGGACCGCCGACAGGCCGAGAGCCAGATCCAGTTCCTCGCCCACCACGACGCGCTCACCGGGCTCGCCAACCGCGCCAGCTTCGGCAAGCGCCTCGACCAGGAGATGCGCGTCGCCGACGCGGGCGGGCGCAAGCTCGCGGTGCTCTGCCTCGACCTCGACCGCTTCAAGGAGGTCAACGACCTCTTCGGCCATGCGGCCGGCGACGCCATGCTGGAGAGCGTCGCCCGCATCGTCTCGGCCGCGCTCGACGATACCCAAACGATGGCCCGGCTCGGCGGCGACGAGTTCGCCGTCCTGATGCCGTGCGACGGGCCTTCGGAGGCCGGCCGCCTCGCCGAGCGCATCCTGGAGGCGCTGCGCGCCGGCAAGGCGGAAGGCAACGGACCGCAGATCGCCACCAGCATCGGCATCGCCCTCTACCCCGACGACGCGCAGGAGCGGGCGGCACTCCTCAGCTACGCCGACACCGCCCTGTATCGCGCCAAGTCGGAGGGCCGCGGCACCTACCGGTTCTTCGAGGCGAGGATGGGCATCGAGGTGCGCGAGCGCCGCCTCCTGGAACACGACCTGCGCCACGCCGTGGCCCGCGGCGAGATGCACCTCGTCTACCAGCCCCAGACCGACGTCGGCACCGGCGAGGTCATCGGCTTCGAGGCGCTGCTGCGGTGGAGGCACCCCGAGCGCGGCTTCGTCTCGCCCGCCGTGTTCATCCCCATCGCCGAGGAGAGCGATGCCGTCCTGCAGATCGGCGAGTGGGTGCTGCGCGAGGCGTGCCGCGAGGCCGCGACCTGGCCGCAGCCCCTGTCCATCGCCGTCAACGTCTCGGCGGTGCAGATCCACAGCCCCCACTTCGTCGGCCTCGTGCACGAGGTGCTGCTCCGGACCGGGCTGGCGCCGCACCGGCTTGAGGTCGAGGTGACGGAGACCGCCCTCATCAGCGACCCGAACCGGGCGCTCCTCACCCTGCGCCAGTTGAAAGCGCTCGGCCTTCGCATCGCCATGGACGACTTCGGCACGGGGTACTCGTCGCTCTCGAACCTTCGCTCGTTTCCGTTCGACAAGATCAAGATCGATGGCTCGTTCGTGCGGTCCGTCGACAGCAACGAGCAGACCGCCGCCATCGTGCGCTCGGTGCTTGGCCTGGGACGCGGCCTCGGGCTGCCGGTCCTGGCCGAAGGCGTCGAGACCGAGGCCGAACTCGGCTTCCTCGTCGCCGAGCAGTGCCACGCCGCACAGGGCTATCTGATGGGCCGGCCATCCCCCATCGGGCAGTTCGCCCGGTACACGCATGGCAAGGGGCCGCTCATCGCCGACGACCGAAAAAGCGCCTGAGCCCGTCGACGAGGGACAGCATCCGGTCAAGAGCATGCTCGCGCCGGTCCGGGCCATCGCTGGCCAGACCTCCCGCAACGCTTACGACCACGCCGCGGCCAACGAGGCCTTCTCCGCCCGCCTGATCTCGCCGGGCCGCGCGCACGACATCCTCACACGGCCACATTTGCCGCGCTGCAACGTCGCTCGCCTTCATGCATGAGGCCAACCACGAGGCCGCGGCATGACGGGGGCAAAGGCCCCGGTCGCGAGGCGTGCCGCGGCTCCTCGCGATTGCCCCACCCCGGCACCGTCCCTGGACCCCGTCTGGGCGAAAAGGCGCGGCAACCCACAGCGCGGCCGAAGGTTAGGCATCGCGGGCCCGATTTTGGGCGGGCAGATTCGCGGGCCGTTCGATGACGGCTGATCCTGGAGGACGGGCGGGCCGTGCAGGACAATTCGCGTATGGGGACCGCGGACCCGAGGCTGCTGCGCGCCGCCGTCGAGGCTTCCGGTGAGGCCATCGTCATCACCTCGGCGGAGCTTGAGGAGCCGGGTCCCTGCATCGAATACGTGAACCCGGCCTTCACCCGCATGACCGGCTACGAGGCGCACGAGGTCGTCGACCGGACGCCGCGCCTGCTGCAGGGACCCGGAACGGAACGCACAGTGCTCGACCGCATGAGGGCCGCGTTGCTCGCCGGCGAGCCGTTCCAGGGCGAGGCCGTGAACTACCGCAAGGACGGCTCGACCTACATGGTGGAGTGGCTGATCACCCCGGTGAGGGATGCAGATGGCTGCATTACGCACTGGGTCTCCGCCCAGCGTGACATCACCGAGCGGCGCGGCGGCGAGGACCGGCAGGCGCTGATGGTGCGGGAACTTCATCACCGGGTGAAGAACACTCTTGCCACGGTGCAGGCCGTGGTGAACGCCACGGCGCGCTCCTCGCTCACCGTCGCCGAGTTCACACGCGCCTTCTCCGGTCGGATCGGCTCGCTCGCCCGAACTCATGCGCTGATCACGGAGGACCTCGCCCAGGCCGCCTCTTTCGACGGGCTGCTGAGGGCGGAGCTCGACCCCTACGACGAGCGGGGCCGCCTCGCCCTGGACGGACCGAGGGTCGTTCTGCCGTCCGAGCTCGCCGTGCCGGTCGGCATGGCCTTGCATGAGTTGACCACCAACGCCCTCAGGCACGGTTCGCTCGCCGATCCGAACGGCCGCCTCCAGGTGTCTTGGCGGGTCGAGGACGGGCCTGCCGGCCGCGTCTTGCGCTGGGCCTGGAACGAGCACGACGGCCCGCCCGCCGCGCATCCCACGCGAGAGGGCTTCGGCCACCGCCTGCTGAAGAAGGTGCTGGCTTCCCAGACCGGCGCCGAGGTCGACGTCGACTTCGCGCCCGACGGGCTGCGGGTCTCCGTGCGCATCCCGTTGCCCGCCGGGTCCGGCTGACCGTCTACGCCTCCGGCCTGAGACGTAGCGCGACGACGTTTCCGGCCTCTGCGACCGGCACGGAATCGGTCCCGAGCGTCTCGGCGACCTTCCGGGCGAGTTGCTCGCGCTTGAACGGCTTGCCGATGAGTTGCACCCCGTCGTCCAGGCGTCCGTGGTGCACGATGCTGTTCTCGGTGTAGCCCGACATGAACACCACCCGCACTTCCGGCCGGACGGCCCGGACCCGCTCGGCAAGCTCGCGGCCCCGCACCTTGCCGGGTAGCACCACGTCGGTGAGCAGGAGTTCGACGGACGCGGCGTTGGCACCGAAGACGCGCAGCGCCTCCTCGCCGTCGGCCGCCTCCAGCACCCGGTAGCCGAGGTTGGCCAGGATCGCGCAGGCGATCTCGCGCACCGCCGGCTCGTCCTCGACGACCAGCACCGTCGCCGACCCACGCGGCAACTCCACCGGCGAGCCGGTCCGCGGGGGCAGGACGGCCGCGGCCCCAATTGCACGCGGCAGGTAGATCTTCACCGTCGTGCCCTCGCCGGGCTCCGAGTAAATCTTCACGTGGCCGCCCGACTGCTTCACGAAGCCGAACACCATGGCGAGACCGAGCCCGGTGCCCTTGCCGTCGGGCTTGGTCGTGAAGAAGGGCTCGAAGACGCGAGCGACCACCTCTGGCGTCATGCCGTGGCCGGTATCGGAGACAGCCACCATGGCGTAGTCGCCGGGCACGACCTCGGCGTGGTGCCGCGCATACTCCTCGTCGAGCACCTTGTTACCGAGCTCGATGGTCAGGCGGCCGCCGCCAGGCATGGCGTCCCGGGCGTTCAGGGCGAGGTTCAGGACCGCGCTTTCAAGCTGCGCCGGATCGGCCATCGCCGGCCACAGGCCCGCGGTCTCGACGTAGCGGACCTCGATGTGCTCGCCCAGCGTCCGCCGAAGCAGCGGCACGAGGTCGGGCATCGTCGCGGCGAGGTCGATGGCGGCCGGCGCCAACGGCTGCTTGCGCGCGAAGGCGAGGAGTTGGCCGGTCAGCGTGGCTCCTCGCTGGGCCGCCCACGAGGCCCGTTCGATGCGGCTCTGCAGCTTGGCGTCGCCGTCGAGCTTGGCCCGGACGAACTCCAGGTTCCCGAGGATGACCTGCAGCAGGTTGTTGAAGTCGTGCGCGATGCCACCGGTCAACTGCCCGATGGCCTGCATCTTCTGCGCCTCGCGGAGCACCCCCTCGGCCTGGGCGCGTTTGGTCATGTCGGAGATGGTCAGGACGAAGCCGCCGTCCGGCATCGGGGTCCGGCGGATCTCCAGGTGGTGCCCGTCCGCCCGCTCCCGCTCGTAGGTGACCGCCTCGCGCGGGTTCCGGCTGCCGTGGCGGATCTGGTCCTCGGTCTCCAGCGCGGGTCGGCCCGGCTCCGCCGTGTGCTCGGCGAAGGCGGCATAGGCGGTTCCCGGCCGCAGCATCGCCTTCGGCAGATCGAGGAGCACTTGAAAACACGCGTTCGAGTTTGCCAGCCTGCGGTCGGACCCGAACACCGCGACGCCTTGGCTCAGGCTGTCCAGCGTGGTGCGCAGGCGCAGCGCCAAGTCGCGCTGCTCGGCCTCCGTTTCGTAGGAGCGCGACCACGCTTGGTTCAGGAGGCGCGCGGCCCAAAGCAGCGTCAGGACGGCGAGCGCCGATCCTGCGACGACCAGCCAGCGCACCCACCAGGCGCGGGCGTCGTTCTGGGCGAGGCGCTCGTCGAGCAGCCGCTGCTCCACGCTCAGCATGGTGGCGAGCACGGCCTCCGCCTCCCGCATGTGGTTGCGGCCCTCGTCCGTGTCGACGATGCGCAGCGCCGTCTCGAACCCGCCGTCGCGACGGGCCTGCACGGTCTGGGCGAGCTCCTCCAGCTTGTGCTGGACGACGGGCGCCAGGGTGCGCAGGCGCTCCTGGTGGGTCGCGTTGTCGGCGGTGAGCTTCTGCAACTCGCCTTGCAGGAGGGCGATGCGGTCGCGTCCCTCGCGGTAGGGGACAAGGTATTCGTCCTTACCGGTGAGCACGTAGCCTCTCTGGCCGCGCTCGGCGTCGCGCAAGGCGATTGCAAGGTCCTTCATCGTGGCGAGCACGCGGTAGCTGTGCTGCGACCACATGCGGGCGTCGCGGGAGGCGTTGAGCCGCTCCCAACTGAGGGCCCCGATCAGGCCCAGGAAGAGCAGCGGGACGACGAGGACGAGGACGTTGGCGCCCCTGACGAGGTACTGGCTCATGCTTGGAATGTCCGTGCCGTCCCCGCCGACGGCCGAGCGATGCCGTCGATGCACCTGGCTCGGGAGTCGGCCTGCGCGGCCGGGCGGATGCCGGCTGGCCCGGTGACGCCGATGCAGCACGATTGCGGGGGAATTGCGGATTAAGGGCGTGTCCGTCCGTGCGTTCGCAACCGCGTGGTGCGTTTCGGGAGGCGCCGACCGGTCCACGGTCGCCGGTCACTGACAAGGTCTCGGCCATGGGGCACGGACGTTCGGATCGGCCCGCTACCCGTGCGGAGGTGGGCGCATGACGCCGACGGCGGCCCGCCCGATCATGGTGCGTCAGGCGCTGGCGAGGCGCAGCGGGGGCATCTTGCTCGCGCCAGTCCCGACGGGGCCGGAAGCGCAGCGGGTCCGGTTGCGCCCGCCGGACTTGGCCTCGTACAGGGCCGCGTCGGCGGCTTGGTACAATCCTTCCGGCCGCTCCTGTGCAGAGCCGTGGTCGGTCGCGAGGCCGATGCTGACGGTCACCGCGCCGGCCCTGATGCCCGCCGATGGCACCGCCAGCCTCGCGACCGCCCGGTGCACATTGCCGGCGATGCGCATGGCGCCGTCCCCGTCCGTGTCGGGAAGCAGGATCGCGAACTCCTCGCCGCCGACGCGGGCCACGAGGTCGTCCGGCCGCTGCACGGCGGCGGAGAGGGACTGGGCGAGCCCCTTGAGCACCTCGTCGCCCACCGCGTGGCCGTAACGGTCGTTGTAGCGCTTGAAGTGGTCGGCATCGACGACGAGCAGCGACAGCGGCCTGCCGGTGCGCCGCGCGCCGTCCCTGTTCAGCTCGAACGCCTCCTCGAAGCGGCGCCGGTTCGGCAGTCCCGTCAGCGCGTCGGTGAGTGACAACCGGGCGAGTTCGGCCTGCATGCCGGCACGGTGGCGGAGCTCGCGTCCGAACAGGAGGGACAGCACGACGGTGAGGCCGCACAGCAGGAGCACGACGGTCCCGATCACGACGGCCTTCGCCCGCCACCCGGCCTCGACCTCGTCGACGGCGAGCGCCACGTTCAGGATCAGGGGGAGGTCGCCAACCTGGCTGAACGTGTAGAGCCGCCGGACGCCGTCGCGGACGGAGGTCTCGACGAACTTGCCGGCGCCCTCCCGCGCGAATCGGTCGAAGGTCCGGGACCCGGCGATGTTCACGCCGACGTCGGCCTCAAGATAGGGGTGGCGGGTGATGCGAGTGCCGTCGCGCAGGTAGAGGTTGATCGCGCCCTCTTGCCCAAGGCCGATCTGGTCGAAGAGGCGGGCGAAGTAGGTGAGCTTCAGGCTGCCCAGGACCAACCCGCCGAACGAGCCGTTGGGCTTGTCGATGCGCCGGCTGAAGTTGACCATACGCTCGCCAGTCAGGCGCGAGACGATGGGGCGGCCGACGTACAGGCCGAGATGGCGGTTGGCCTTGTGCGCCTGGAAGTAGTCGCGGTCGGCGTAGTTGCCCTTGCGCGGTGGCGAGGCCGCCGCGTCCTCGACGACGTCGCCATTCTCGTCGAGGACGAACATGACGCCGAGGTCGCGCGCGCTCGTGGCCCGGTCGAACAGCACGAGCTGGCGCATGTCCGGGTCGAGCTTGGCGAGACCCGGCATCCGCATGTTGTCCTGCACGGCCCGAAGGGTGAGGTCGATGACCTCTACGTTCCGGGCGATGTCGCGCTCGATGACCTGGAGCAGGTTCCTCGATGTCTGCTCGGCCTTGTCCCAGGCGTCCTGGCGCAGGTCGAGCAGCATCAGTCCCGAAACCAGGAGCATGCCGAGCGGCGCGAGCACGCCCAGCCCGATCCAAGTATGGGTGGAGCGGAGCAGGCGCGCGAGGCGTGAAGGCAGGACCATCAGCGGCTCTCCCGAGCTTCGTCGTCGTTGCTTGATTGATAAGATGCGAGACGCTGACGGGTGCTTTCCGCCGAATCCGCTCCTGGCGTTTTAACTTCGTCGTGCCTAACGAGGGGTACCCGCGATGCGGAGGATTTTTGAGAGCGGCCCTCGGCATTCCCGAGCCCCCTGCGTATCCCTCCGGCGGCACTACGACCGCGCTCGGTGCGTTACAGGTTGCGCCGTCCACGCCGGAGCTTGCATGTCGAACACCTTCTATGCCGCGTTCCTGCTCGCCATCGAGGCGCAGAAGGTCATCGAGTTGTGGCTGGTGCGAATTGCCTGGGGCGGCGCGGAAGCCCAGGCCGAGATGATCTCGATGGTGGGCGAGAAGGTCGTGGCCGCGATGGAAGCCGCCAACACCTTGCTGGCCGGCGGATCACAGGACGAGGTCGTGGCCCGCTACCGGGAGCTGGTCGCGGCCAACACGCGGCGTCTTTCGACCTGAGGCCACAGCAGGTGACCGGAACGGGGACATGGCTTGGCCGATCAGGTGCCGCATCGTCGACATGCCGGTCAGGTCACCTCTCGCCAGAATTGCGCCCGCCGCCATGACGGCGACAATCCAGAACGCGACCGTCTGGCCGAGAGCGAGCCAATCCGCGCCAAGGCTGATCAGTCCGGCGGCGAGGAGCACGCTCAGATGGCGGAAGGCTGGGTTGCGCCATTGCAGCTCCGGTAATGCCTTCTTACCGACGACGCCGAGCGTCAGTGCGGTCACGGCCGGAGGATGTTGTGGCTGCCGGACCAACCATTCCATCTCAATGGCAGCTGTTGGGCTGCAAGCGACCATTCCAGTGTCTTGGGTCGAAGGTCCGCTGATGGCGCATAGCTGAACAAGCGGTTGGCGAACTGCTACCCTACTATTTCGACTCTCCCGCTCGAAGGTGTTACGCGTCCCAGCAAAGTCGACAGTGGCCCGCGACAGGAGGGCTTGAACCCTCCGCTGGCCCAACCGCCTCAGCCGTGCATCCGCACGACGGTATGCAGGATGTTGATGGGCTGCCCGGCGGCGCGGGGCACATCCCCGGCGACGATGTCGGCATCGCGGTACGACTTGTCCGGCCAGCCGTTCAGCGTGACAGCCCCGGGATACTTCGAGGACACCCTGCGCGAGAGCTCATCCGTCACGGCCCCCTCGGCGTTGGCCATGAGGTAGCCCACGAGCATCCCCGCGGGATGGCCCGGGGCGTAGGTCCCGTCAGCGAATTTCCCCACGCCCGCGTCGACGTAGTAACGGAACGTGCCGGAATCACCCGGCCGCAGCCTCTTGCACTCTACGCCGAAGTAATACTCCTCCGGCCGCAGCCACTCCGCGAATACGACCTGCAGGTCGATCCGGCCGTCCACCTTGCCGAGTTCGCCGTCCGGGTTGTTCAGGCTCGCCTCCAGCATGAACGCGAGGTGGTAGAAGCCGCGCCGCCGTATGATGCGGACGATCTCTTTGTGCAGCTCGATGGTGATCTTGTTCTCGTCGAAAGCCACGCCGCTCGCGTACAGGCGCCGGCGCGTGCGCCTAGCCGCCTGCACGATCAGTTGGACGATCAGGACTATGTTGTCGCCCGAGATGCCGAGGTCGCCGCGCCCCACCGGCCGGACGCCCTGTCGCTGGAACGGCATCAGGCGCGCCCCGGGGCATGGTCCGCGAGGATGGCGTCGCCGTCCTGCAACCCGGCGGCGACCGTCCAGTAACGTCGCTGTGCCGGCTTGACCATGGTGACCTGCGCCCCGTCGTAGATGCGGACCGAGCGGCGTTCCCGCAGGTAGGGGGTCGGCGACCGCAGGAGATGGTGGCGGAGGTCGTGGAGAAGCCGCCCGGCCTCCGTATCCGGCATCGCTGACACCACGTCCGCCGGGGCGCGCCCCGGCTCGGTCCGGAACCGAACGGTGGCGAACCGGTCGAGTCGGTCGTCGCCCAGCTTCGAGCCGGGCGCGACCTCGGCGACGAGGTGCTGGCGGCCGGAGATCCTGAGGACGGCGTTCACCGTGCGGCACGCGGCGGCGGCGTAATCGACGAGTTGCCGCCTCTCAGGGGGCTCGACGTCTTGGAGGCGCGCCAAGGCGGTCCCAAGGAGCGTCGAGCGCCCGCGGGCCACTGCGTCGCGGACGAGAGCGCGTTCGTCGCCCCTCAGACTGTAGAGGTCAGCGACGAGAGCGTCGACGGCCTCACAGCCGTCGTATCGGGCGCTCGCCAGGGCGCGTCCCGCCTTCTCCGCCAGGGCGTCGGTCGGGACGAACCGCGGGATGCGCAGGGCCCGGAGGTCCTGCAGCAGCACGTTCGGTCGTTCCATGCCGATGGGACCGGCCCCTAGGAGGAACTGGTAGCTCGGCATCGCCGAGTTTAGCAGGGCGCAGACGATGGCCGGCAGCCTTGGGTCGGCCTCGGCGAACGAGAACCCGTAGAAGCCGTGCGAGAAGGCAAGGTCCTCACCGGAGAGCGCGGCGCTAGTCCTGCCGGGATGGAGGGCGAGCCTGTGCGCGGACTTCGGGAACACCACTAGCGGCGCGCGGTACAGATCACGGCTCCGGGCATGCAGGAGCTCCAGGTGCCCGCGTTGGCGCAGGCTCGGCTTGGGCCGCCCTTCCAGGCTCAGGGGTGCGTAATCCTCGGGCTTGACGGACGGCAGGTCCAGGATGGCCTCCGGCACGGCCTTGGGCTTGTCGCGGGCCTCGCCCTTGACCTGGAAGCCCTGCCCGGAGACGACGCCCGCCTCCGAGAGGAAGGACCCGAGGGGCACGAGTTCGTGCTCGAACCGCTCGATCAGTGCGATGTCGCGCGGCGTGCCCAGCGACGACGCCTTGAGGTACGAAGGGTTCGCGATGACATCGGCCTTCCCGGCCTCGGCGATGTCTGCGGAGGACAGGGCGAGCGCGCCGCTCCGCTCGAAGTCATCCGTCCAAGGGAACGTGCCAACGAGGATCCTGTCGGACGGCGGCAGGTTCCCGCAATTGGCGCAGAGGAACAGGCCCGGGGCCTTGGCCTCCGAGAACAGCCCCGACATGCGCAGGGGCGACATGTTGATGAGGGCGACCCGGTCGAGGCCATTCAGCAGCCGCTCCAGGAAGAGCCGAGCCGACCACATCCTCGACATGAAGGGCGTGGCCTTCAGGTACATCGCGATGCGCCCACCCCGACCGACGATGTCGACCGCGGCCAGCAGGAATCGATGGTCGGGCGAGCGGCCCGAGCCGCCGTCGTCGTGCTTGGCCCTGGCCTTCCTGGTGCGTCCCTCGTCCCCGCCCTTGGCGGCGTGCGTCCAGGGCGGGTTGCCGACGACCGCGTCGACGCCGAGCCCGCGCGCGAGGTCGCGCGCCGCGGCGGAGAGGAAGTCCATCTCGTGCAGGGTGCGGCCGATGAGCGGCTCGAACCGGATACTCTCCCCGGGATCGGCCGTAGTCTCCAGTTCCAAGGCGGCCAGGTAGAGGCTGAAGGCCGCGATCCGCAGCGCCGCCCTCTGGATGTCGATGCCGTGCACCTGTTGGTAAAGGATGTCGCGCACCACGGAACGCGGCCTCGGGCCGTCGCCGCAGCACTTCCATGCCAAGCGTCGCAGGGATTGCACGAGGAAGAGGCCCGAGCCGCATGTGGGATCGAGAATGCGCGCCGTGCCGTCGAGGTCCTCGAAGACGGGGTCGAGCGCCATGTGGACGAGCTCGACCGGGGTGTAGTGAAGCCCCAGCTCGCGCGCCATATCCGACGCCGCCCGCCGGGCAAACGCCTCATAGACCGCGCTGATAAGCTCAATGGGGACCGTGTCAAACCGGAAGCGGAAGAGCTGCATCTGCCCCGCGTCGCGCTTCCTGAGGCTCGTACCCCGGGCGAAGTCTTCGAGCAGCGGCAGGTGCTCGTCCCGCAGGCTCTCCCCCATGCCCTGCGGGAACACGTCGCCGTTGAAGGTCTCGTGCAGCCAGTCGAACAGCGCCAGGGCCGACGACCGCGAGCGGAAGAGCTCGGCCAGGCCCACATCCCCGATGCGATAGGACCCGTCGAAGGGCGTCGCGATGTCGCCTCTGTCCGTGACGTAGCTCGCGAACAAGGTCGCGGTCACAAGCTCCTGGCAGGCGCCCCGGGCCTCCGCCATGCCCATGCCTCCCGGCTGGGCCACCGAGACTTCCACCAGGTGCTGTTCGAGGGACTGGATCTCCTGGAGCAGGACCTGGTCGACCTTGCCTGCGCGATGGATGCCCTTCGCCAGGTCGGAGGCCCAGAACGTCCCGGTGTCCAGCGAGAAGCGGCCGCAGAACTCGTCGAGGGCTGCCATCTCGGCCTTGACGTCCGTACGATAGGTCGCGACCGGCCCCCGGTCCTCCTCGGTCCCAACGCCGCGGAACGCGTCGTAGACCCGGACCTCGTAAGGCGTAACGATCCAGAGGAGCGGGGCCAAGCCGAGGTTCCAGGCCCGCTCGTGCATCTCCCCGGCCTCACCGGCGCCGGTCTCCTTCACGATCAGCTTGGCGCCGTCATCGGTCTCGTAGACCGCGTCCGCCTGGAGGCCAGCCCTGGGGGAGAAGGCCGCTTCGAGGTGCGGGTTGCCGACCGCATGCCGGCGGAGCCCCGGCATGTCGCCGCAGCCGGCATCGACGAAGCCGGTCCGCGACAGGACGCGTTCGAGGAGGTCGCTCATGACGACCCTCCCAAAAGGGCGGCTTTCCTAGCGCCTGCTACGTCGCCGCGACGGCCGGCCGCGCGGGCTGGGCTGCGGATGCGGACGACGGGCGCGACGCCTTCCCACGCCGCCCGCCCGAGTGAGGTCGCGGCACGGTCGTCCCGGCGTCTGGGAGAGGTGGCGTGGCTCTGCATGGAAGGCGGGGCACGAGGGGATGGGACGGCTTGCGCCGGCCGGGGAAGCTTGAGTGTGAGGCGTCGGGTTTGCGATGGAGTGAACGGATCGAGGGGCCGACGCCATTATGGGTCCAGGCTTGGCGTTTCACAGCATCGGGGCCGCGCCACCCCGGCGCCGACGAGCCTTCTGCACGGAGAGGGCGCATCTGTCCCGCGTTCGGCCGATGCCGCAGGGGCCCTGGCGTGTGGCTTTCGCCCCAAGCCCGCATCCTCAAGGCATGGC
The DNA here is from genome assembly GCF_038442325.1 of Methylorubrum subtropicum. NCBI lineage: Bacteria > Pseudomonadati > Pseudomonadota > Alphaproteobacteria > Hyphomicrobiales > Methylobacteriaceae > Methylorubrum > Methylorubrum subtropicum. The sequence goes on from NZ_JBBXMW010000021.1 coordinate 37,032, forward strand.
ATGAACCGGAAGCGCCCGGGCCGTCCGGGCCTCCCGTCCTCAGCGGGCCCGGCGAGCGTAGCGGCCCTCATCGCAGGGTTCGAAACAGCGCCCGAACGCGACCCGAACGCCCATCTTCTTCTTGAGCGTGCCCGGGCGACGCCAAGCCGGGCCTCCGCCATCCGCGACGTCCTGGGACCTTGCCAATGGCTCGACTTGGCCGGCGGGCACACCGAGGACAAGTGGTCGGACGCCGAGGGGCCGTGGTCTCGACATGCTGCGCCGCCTCTCCGATGCCGGGTTGCCGGATCTCGACCTCCACGTGATTAGCCCCTTCCTCATTGTGGCCCGGCGCCTTCGCGAACGCATCTTGGCATCGGGCGTCCTGTCGAAGTGGACCCAGGACACGTACCGCTGGAAGCGCGAGCGGATCGGCACCGTCTATACCGTTCAGGGCCGCGAGGCCGACAGCGTGATCCTCGTCCTTGGGACCCCGATGCCAGCCCAGCGGGGTACTCGGGGATGGGCGGGAGAGGCGCCCAACATCCTCAACGCCGCCGCGACCCGGGCCCAGGAGAACCTCTACGTGGTCGGGTCCCGCCCGGCCTGGGCCGATGCCGGTGTGTTCGCCCGCCTGGCGAGGAGCTGGCCCACATCGTTGGAGTTGCGCGAGCCAACCTAATGGCCGCGAGGTGGAAAGCTGTCCAAACGCCGATGCCGGCTCCACCAAGATGGAAGCGGCTCTTGATCTCGGTGACACCCTCCCACGCCTCCGCGCGACGCAGGCGGTGCCCCTACGCATCGTAGGACGTCGGGACGAGCATGGCGACGCGCTCAAGGACATGGGCGCGAGCCGCGTCGTACGCTGCCTGCCCTGCTTCCTGTCCGCCGCACCGAACCAGGCCCGCCACGCTGATGACGTCGCTTACCGAGACCGTGGGCCGGCCGATGGCGAGCGGACCGGCCGGGGAGCGGCGGATCGCGCCCATCTTGATGAGGGCCCTGATGACGTCCTCGTCGACGGTGTCGGCCTTGGCCAGACGGTCGGAGTGCGTCCAGAGCCGGTCACGCTCGTCGCGCAGAGTGTAGAGCTCCGCACGCAGCCGGGCGGGCTTATCCTCGCGGACTGCGGCGGCCTGGCACTCGGCCCGCAGCGCGGTGACCTCGGTCCGCAGGGCGGCGTTCTCGGCCTCGCGGGCGAGCTCGGCCTTGCGCTGCTCCTCGCGCCACCGGCGGGCGCGGTCGGCGGCGGCGGCGCGGCGGCGGGCTGCGGCGGACGTCTCGCGTTCGGGGGTGCGGGGCTCGGTCATGGAGAGCATCGTGCCCCTCGACCATGCATCCCACTAGGGCGTCAGGCGGCTGCGTCCGCCATGCGCGTGATCCCCCACCGGAACCGCTCGTCCGCCTCGGCGAGGCGACGGGGCAGGCTGCGCGCACCGTCGACCGAACCGGCATAGGCCGCGATGACCAGGACAACGCCGGCGGCGTAGCGGAACGCCAGGCTGCCGTGCTCGCGCAGGGCGACGCCCGCGTTGACGATGGCCTGGCGCAGCGCGCCCTTCAGTTCCTCGTCGAGGCTCGCGACCATCGCGAGCTCCGGCGTCTTCCACCACCTCAAGACGCGCCGGAGTCCCTCCGCGACTTCATCCACGGTCGCCGGGACCGCGAGCTCGTCGAGGTCGAACTGCTTCGCGTCCTCGATGTCGTAGCCGAGGTAGATGGCCCGCATGGCCTGCATCGCCGGCCGCACCGCGTTGACGCTCCAGTGGGCCTTGATCTCGTCGATCATGTCCTTCGAGAGCGAGGCGTCCTTGACGTGCGTCGGGTAGAACTCGGCCTGCGGGGCTGGCGCGGGGGCAACGACGGGCTTGGGCGCGCGGGGCATCGTAACGACCGGGTGCGAGTGGCGGCGGCCGGGGCGGACGGAATAGGCATCGAGCAAGATCGCCGCCTCCCAGGCCTCCGGGCACGTGGCCCGGGACAGGGCCGCCCCGATGCGCCGGACACGCTCCCGCGCGCCGTTCGTGCTGCGGAGGAGGCGGTCGGCGATGGCGCCCTTGGCGACGTAGGCGGCCCAAGCCTGGTCGAGCCCCGCGTCCCGCGCCTTGGTGACGACGGTGCGGACGAGCTCGACGCCGGACGAGGACTGGGGCGAGAGCTTCCCGTAGGCATAGCTCTGCGCCGCCTTCTCGACGGCGTCGGCCAGGACGAGGCTGTCGTGCTGCACGGGCTCGCCGGCCCCGTCCCAGACGGCCGAGAAGTCGTCCGCGGCCCCGCCCTGCCCGGCGGCGGAAAGGGTCACGTACACGTCGTCGTGCCCGCCTTGGCTCGCGGCGACGCGACACACAGACTTGGCGATGTTGCCTTCCTCGGTCCCCCACAGGCCCTGGCGGGACGGCACAAGGCCCCTCGACAGAACCGTGACGCGACGGCGCCCGCGCACCGGGTTGACGGCGCCGTCGACGAGAATTTGGAGCGCGTCGCCTTCGGGAAGCTTCCGGCCGCGCCCGACGACCACATGCGATCCGACGACGGCGAGGTGCAGGCCGATGCCTGCGTCCTCGATGGCCGCGGTGGCGACGCGCAGGCGGCGGACATGCTGGCGACGGCCCTCGGGCGTCCTGGCCGGGGCCCAGAGTTTCCGGGCGACGGCGTCGGTCTCGACGACCGAGATGCGGTTCCGCGGGAGCTCGGCTTCCAGGGCGCTGGCGAGGTCGCGTGCGGTCGGGGGCAGGCGGTCGAGGGCGGCGCCCCGCCGAGGCTGCCCCAGCGACCGCTCGACGGCGCCGCGGACCGAGGCCCGCGTCACGCCGGGCAGCCCCTTCGACGTCCGGCCGCCGTCCAGGACGACCCACTCCGTCTGCAGACGGGAGTAGATGACGTCGATGGAGAGACGGCGAGGCTCGCGCCTCTCATCTTCCGCCATCGCCTTCTCGTAGCCGAGGACTTGCCCGATCTGGAAGTCCGTCTCCTGCATCCCCTTCGCGGTGCGGTTCGGACGGACGGCGGCGGCGGGGCGGCCCGGTCTCATGTTCCCCGAAAACTGGGTTACGGCGTCGACGACGGCGATCCGCTCCTCGTCGGTGCACGCCTGCCCGGGAACGGCGCAGAACAGCGCAGCCTCGCGCTCGACGTAGGACCGGAGCCGGGTGCGGTCGACCCGTAGGCTCCTGTGTGCCTTCCGGCCCTTCGTCGCCCGAGCCTGCCGCTGCAGGTCCGCCTTCGCCCAAGCCTTGCCCCTCGGGCTCATGGCGTCGAACAGGCGCTTCCGCGCAGCGCTCTGAACCCGCACCGGCATGGCGACGCAGAAGCGGGTGATGGACCGGCACGTGTCCTCGATGACCGCGTCGGTGAGCTCGCCGACGCCGCCGCCGGCCACGTACCGCTTCACGGCCTCGCCGAGGAACGACGCCATGGCCTCCTCCGTGACCGGGGCGCCGGTCTTCCGGTGGACGCGGCTCACGAATGCGTAGGCCTGGAGGCGGAGGACGTCGAAGATCTCGACTGACGCTGACACGGCGACGCTGCTCCGGTGACCATTCCCCACTGACAACTATACGGGTGCATCCGCATACCGCAACGGCCAATCGCGCATTTCGTCTACGCGAAGGGCAGGTTTTACGAGGATTCGTGTTGTCACGCCGGTTCGCCGGTAGCCCCCAGCCGGAGGCCTTGACGAGACCCCGGGGATGGAAACCCGAACCGGAGGTCCCCGGCCGTCCCATTCCTCCCCCGACTTCTATATCCCTCCATCCGCACGGGACGCCCCGGTCCACTCGACGCGACCCCCGTTCGAGTTGTCACGCCGGTTGCCGAGCCCCCTCCCGCGCAGCCCCACGTGACCCCTGGGACGGTAGCCCGGACCGTGGGACCCGAGACGGTCAGTCCTTCCCCCCGATCCTTATACCACTCCATCCGCATGGGATGGGCCGCTCCTCTCGACAGCCCCCCCGTTCCGGTTGTCACGTCCCCGGGACGAAGGGCCGATCCCGGGCCGGCCTTGACCGCCCGCCATCGCCGTCCGGTAAGGACTGTCGTCGCTCGGGATGGGGAAGCGGAGGTTAGGCCTCTGGCTCCGGCTCCGGCTCGCCCGGGCGCAGGTCGAGCGGGCCTGGAGCGAGGGCAAGCGCGTGGTCGTCAACGACGTTCGGTCCGTTAACGAGGCCGACGCCATCGAGGCGATGGGCGGGTTCCTCATCCGCGTCGACCGTTCCGGGCTCGTCGCCGGGGAGCACCCGTCCGAGCAGGAGCAGGCCCGGATCGTGGCCTACTGGACCGTCCGGAACGAGGGCGACCTGCTCGACCTGGAGATGGCGCTGACCTCGGCCTTCATCTTCGCCCGGCACACAGCGGGATCGCCGCTTAGCGAACCCCCAACACGGGACGCCAATTCAACAACGCCTTCGACACCATCCTGTTGGTGAAATCGTTGGGGGCTCAGCGCGCAGATGTCGCAGCCCGCGTGACGACGAATGTCGCCGAAGAGTCGATTTCCCCGTTGTGGGTTTCGGCGCGCACACGCGGGATGCCGCCGCGATGCTCGGAAGTGCTCACCGTGATCCGCGGCGTGCCCACGGCGGCCCATCCGGCCATCGCCGGGCCGATGGCGCAGATCGCCCACGTCGCCAATGTCCTGTCCATGACGAGGTCCTCCTGGCGGGATGATCGAGGATCCCAACGGCCGCGCTAGTCCAGCGGGGACGGGAGAAGGGCGTCCTCGTCGACCTGCGGGGCGGCCCAGGTCGGGTTTCGCGCGAGGCGTGTCATGACCGACACGGCATCGAGGCCCACTGCCTCCGCGACGAGGATGGCGGTGCCGACGTCGACCGGCCGCCCCGCCTCCAGGTCATCGATGACGCGCTCGGGGATGCCGGTGACGACGGCCAGGCGGCGGACGGGCAGTCGACGCGCGAGGCGGACGCCCCGCACCGCCTCTCCAACGTCGCGCCGGCGCCGGGCGGCCTCGGCGGTCGCGTGTTCCTCGGCCGACGGTTCCGGGCCGTCCGTCGTCTCGTCGTCCCACCGGCTGCTGCGCATCGTCGGTCTCCTTCGGTCGAGGGTAGCCTTGGCCCTGGCTAGTCACCAGTCGAGACGTCCCCGCGACCCGTCAGGCACGGGGCCGCCATCACGACGTGGGCCACCAGGTCCTTTTCCGTCTCGAAGCCAAAGCCGCCGGTTTCACCGCCGCCGACGGGCGTCCACGTGCCCCCAAGGTCACCGCGCCGGCTCCGGCCCGCCACGCCGGTGGCCTGCAGGACGATGACCTCGCGCCCGGTCTTCAGATCGACCGTCCCGCACGTCACCATCGTCGCCCAGCGGTCGGTGCCTTCGACCGGGTCCGCGTAGATCCTCGCGAATCCCGCGCGGCCGCCGGCGGCCGGCCCGCGCACGGACAGGAACCACCTGTCGCCGGCCTGCGGGAAGGGCGGCGCCTCCGGCGCGGGCTGGGCCTGGCGCGCCGCCTCGACCGGGACGGTGGTAGCGAGCAGGACCGCGGCGAGGGCCACGAGGAAGCGGGTAGCGGTCATTGGCAGGTCTCCGGGGAGGGAATGGGGGCGAGGGCCCAGGCGGTGCCGTCAGGCTCGAACCACACGGCGCTGGCGGCGACGACGATCTCGTCCGTGTCGCGGCGGCGGAAGCCGGACTGCGAGGGGCGGTAGCCGATACGGATGGCGTCGTCGGGCCGGGCGCCGTCGGCGATGATGCCCTCGATGGTCGCCACGACCTCGCGGCGCGCCGCGGCCTGGCACCGGAGCCTGCCTGCCTCGCTGGCGCGCATGACGCACCCAGCGAGGACCAGGGAGGGCGCGTGTCCGATGACGCGGCGCTTGCGGATGATGCTCCACGACAAAGAATGCAAATTCCAGTGGATGCGTACAGGGGATGTTTCGGTAGTCATGGCGGGCGCTCCGGAAGCAAGGGGACGGGAGCCCCGGCCAGGGATGGCCGGGGGAGGCGCGCTATTCGTGCGGGGGCGGCGTCAGGCATCGCGGGCCTCCCAGGCCTCCCTGGCCTTCCTGATGGCGGCCCGATCCTCGGGCGTGTCGTACAAGTCCATGAACACGATCCCCGGCGGATCGGGGTCGTAGTGGACGATGGGCTCGTGAGGCTCCCGAACGGCGTCCGACGACGTCTCGGCGACGGCCACCTTCGCCGGCTGGGGTGCGCGGCGCTTGAGCGTGATCTCGATGCGGAGCATTTCGAGCGCCGCCTCGCCCGGAGTTAGCCGTCCTTCACCGACCTCGCGGGGGATGTCGTAGATGCGGCGCTTGGCGGCGTTGGCGGCCCGGCGCGAGTGCTCGCCATCCCGCTGGGCGCGGCCGATCCGCGCCATCGCGCGGAGGCACGCGTAGCCGAGCAACAGGTGGTCGCCGACGACGAAGGGCGGCTTCTTGGCGGGCTTAGAGGCTGGTGCGGACATCGCGGGTCTCCATGAGGGGGCGGTAGGGTGTGGACAGGGCGGCGCCGAGCAGGACGCCGGCGTCGCGGATGAGGTCGTCCTCGCGGGCCCGGCCGGCGCGGACGTCGGCCTGCATGCGCTGGATCTCGATGCCGACGGCGCCGAGGACGAGGAGGGAGGCGCGGCGCTCGCGTTGGGCCGCACGGAGGCGTTCCTGGACGGCGTCCAGGCCAGGGGTCTTCGACATGATGGCCCCTCCTAGCGGACCGGGGCCGCGGCGGGCCCGGCGACGAGCCGGGCCACCTCGTCGCCGTCGAGCCTGCGCCGCTCGACCAGGGCGTCGGCGACGCGGCGGACCGCGCCGGCGTGCCGGCGGACCGTGGCCAGGGTCTCGCCGTAGAGCCGGTCGAGGAGCTCCTGCACGTCCCGCCGCAGAAGGGGGTCCGTCGCCAGCGCCATCGATGGCTCCTGCTCGACGGCGACGAGGCCGCGGCCGCCCATCCCCCACTCGCCGATCAGGCCGACGGCCATGCGGGTCGCCGTCAGGAGGTCCTGGCGCGCCCCGGAGCTCGCGCTGTCGAGGAGCGTCTCCTCGGCCGCCCGCCCGCCCAGCATGATCCGGACGTGCTCCTCGACGGCGGCGTGCGTCCAGATGCCCTGGTGCGGGTCCTTGGCCGCCATCCATCCGCGCTCTTCGCCGCGCGTCTGCAGGGCCAGGACCATCTCCCGTCCGGGCTCCTCCAGGTAAGCCAGCAGGGCGTGACCGGCCTCGTGGACGGCGATCCGGTCGAGGACGGCGGCCGGGGTCGCCTCGTCGCCCGTGCCCGCCACCGCGAGCAGGTCGTCGAGGGCCAGCGGGCGCCCGGCATGCCTTGCCCGGCGGCGGGCGTCCTCGACGAGGGCCTCGATCATGGCCCCGGTGTAGCGCTCGGTCCGGTACGCGACCGGCATCAGGTAGGTGCCGGGCAGGTCGTCGCCGAGGCGCACGCGCAGCATCTCGACGCGTTCCCCGGCGTCCGGCAGCCCGATCTCGATGTGGCGCCCCAGCCGTCCCGGGCGACGGATGGCCGGGTCGATGCGGTTGGCGTCGTTGGTCGTCCCGATGACGATGACGCCTTCCCGGCCGCCCACGCCGTCCAGGCATTCGAGGAACGCGTTGATGATCTCCAGGACGTAGTCGGCGTGCGCGTGCCTGACGGTGCGCCTGTCGACGAAAACATCGCACTCGTCGACAAGGACCAGGCATCCGCACTTCCCGGCCGCCAGAGCCTTGGCCTCGGCGAAGAAGCGCCTCATCGCCCGCAGCGTCGTGCCGAGATGGGCCTGGTCCTCGGACTGCCACTGCGCCAGCGACGCGGCCAGGAGGGGAATCCCCGCGCTGGCGGCGATGGCCTGAGCGCCCAAGGTCTTGCCCGTCCCGGGCGGCCCGGACAGAAGCGCGCCGCTTGCGACCGAAGACCAGGGTGCACCGTCCCTCCATGCCTGGAGGTCGCGGATGACCTCACGGCCCCACGCCACGACCTCGCGGCAGCCGTAGAGCTCGTCCAGCGTGATGTCCCGACCGCGGCCCGTCGGCGCCGGCGGTGCCGCTAGGCGGACGAGGTGGGCGACGCAGTCCGCCGGCGCCCGCCCGGGCCGGATGGACACCGCCAGGTGCTCCGCGGAGACGCGCAGCCCGTCGAGCGCGCGCCGTTCCTGGGGGGAGCAGGCGGCGCCCGTCGTCGAGCGGATCGCGGCGGCGACGTCGGACGCGTCGATGTGGGCCAGCGTCAGGCGGTGCTCCGCCGCCAGCAGCGCCGCCGCCGGCAGGTGGGACGCCGCGTCCGGTGACAGGCACAGGATCGCGCCCGGCTGACGCAGCAGGGCCAGGAACTCGCGCGCCCGCCGGTCCCGGTCGCTCCCCTTGGGCGCGTCCTTGACGAGATGCTTCCGCAGCCCGAGCGGCAGGCCGAGCGCGATGCTCGACCTGCCGTCCAGGGCGAGGAGCGACAAGGCCTCCGGGACGTCGACCGTGACGACGACGTCCCGTTCCGCAAGCGCCTGCCGCAGCCCCGGGACCGCGTCGAGCGTGCGGGCGAGCTGGCGGAGGACGGCGAACTCGACCGGGGAGAAGGTCTCGTCGGTCGCGTCCGGGTCCGACGCCTCCTCGCGGTTCACGCCCGCACGGTCGTCATCCATCTCCTCGGCGTGCGTCGGGCGCGCCGGCAGGGCCGCCGCGTTCGTCGACCGCAGGAACGTCTTGGCGTGGACCTCCGCGATGCCCAGCGGGTCCGTCGGGTCGTAGAAGGGGATGATCTCCGGCAGCGCGTCGTCGCCCCCCTCGTCGAGAAGAGCCACTCCGGACGCGCGCAGGACGAAGGCGGGGGCATGCTCGCCCCCAGCCCGGGCGCAGGCCCACAGCGTCTCGACGAGGACCGGCGTCGCCACGGGGTAGCCGAGGGCGTGCAGATACAGCGTCAGGGCGTCGTGCAGGATGGCCCGGGCCGGAGCGTTGACCCCCGCTGCGGACAGCCAAGCGGCCGCCCCTGCGTCGCGCCAGGTGGCCTCGGTGCGCCGGAGCGAGTCCCAGGCGAGGGACAGGGGCTCCAACATGGCCTCGTCGCCGGTCCCGGCAGGCGAGGCGAGCGTGTCCAGGCCGGACGCGTGCAGGGACAGGCAGAGGGCGGCGAGGAACGCATCGCCACCGCATTCGCGCAGGACGGCCGCGCGGTTGCGGCGCGCCGTCGAGGGCGCGATGGCGAGGATGCGGGCTGAGAGGTCGCTGGGGATGCGGCCACGGTACAGTCCGGCCTTCCCGGCCAGGACGTGCTCAAGCGGCGCCGCACCCTTCGAGGGGGGCTTCGTCATCAGTCTGGTCTCCTAGGACCTGTCCGAGTGACGGCTGGTCAAAACCAACCGTTCATCCCAAGGACTAGACCGACAAACCTTTCAGAACCGTTACCGCGTCAGTCCTCGTCGGCCTCCGTCCGCCGGGACGGGAAGATCGGTCCACGCCTCCGTGCATCGAGCAGCGCATCCATGCAGGCGTCGACGTCGCGGCGCACGTCATCGCGGCTCTCCTCCAGGCCCTGGCGCGGATAGGAATAGCGGTCGACGTAGCGGGCCAGCGCCACGAGGAGATAGCCCCGGCTGGCGGCTTCGTCGTCGTCGGCCAGGCTGGCGAGGGCGCGCAACACGCGCGGGGGCAGGCCCTTCTTCCCGATCCGGCTCGGCGTCACGGCGCGCCGGTCGAGCTTGAAGACGTCGGACAGGGGTGCCGCCCATCCGCTGGGCCACAGCCTGGACGCGGCCGCCTCGATGGCGGGGTAGAGGGATGCGTTGACCTCGTCGGCGTCGAGCGGCTGCGGCTCCCCTTCGCCGACGAGGAACGGGCGCCGCTCCGGGTCGTAGGCGAGCGCCTGGCGCCCGATCAGCCCGACGGCGGTCCAGCCCTCGGGGCGGGACCAGAGCTCCGGCGACACGTATTGAAGGGTGATCTCCATGCCCCGGGATAGCACGGCCCCCGCGGCGCGCCAGCGGCCCGGCGGCGTCCCTGTACGAATCGAGGGATCCCCGTACCCTTCCGATGGGAAGGGACCGGGACATGCTGAAGGACACCGAACTGGACGAGCTCGCGCGCGCCGTCGCCTCGCTCGACGACGAGGATGCCGGGCGCCTCGACAGGGCGGTCCGCGAGCGGCGCCGGGCTAAGGTTGAAGCGGAGGAAGGCATCCGCGCATGGCTGCGGTCTCTTTCGGACGAGCAAGCCTTCGAAGCGGCCATGTCTGACGTCGTGATGCTCGGGCACCCACAGGCAGGCCTAAAGGTCCTCCGAGACGCGGGGTTCGTGCGGCAGCCTGCGCAGCCGGCGGGGGCCTTCTGCTTCCGGGACGTCCCCATCCGGACCATGGCCGACGGCACGACCGCCTGCGGGTCATGGGAGGCGTTCTGCGACCAGATCGCCTGGTGCGCCGTCAACGGGATGGGCCCTTTCGAAGCGACCAAGCTGCTCGCTCATGTCGCGGCCCTCGTCCCCGAGGAGATGCGGGACGCGCACCGGGCGGAGATGCTGCAACGCGTCACCGGGCGGAGGTCCTGAGCCATGCCCACCTTCGAGATCCACTCGCGCGTCACCCGCCGCAGCCTGATGAACCGCACGAAGGACGTGCTCGCCTCATGCGTCCTGGAGCTTCACGACGTGCTCGACCGCGAGCAAGCCCGGCGGGAGGCGGCCGAGGCCCGCGCCCTGGCCGCGGAGAGCGCCCTCGTTGGGCTGACGCCGGACGGGTCCGAGTTCTACCGGCGAAACCCGGACCGGGCCGCCGAGCGTGAGTACCTCGCCGACGTCCCGGCTTGCGTCGCCTACCTGCGCGACGCCCGGGAGCGGATGTGCAAGAGCCTTGGGGAGGCGGGGGCCCGCCAGGTCAAGGCGGCCGCCGAGCTCCGCGAGGAGCGCGCCCGGCACGCTGCGGACGCCGAGGCGCTGCGGGCGGTCATCCAGCACCTGCGGCCCGGGGCGGCCATCGTCCGCGTCGACGAGCCCACGACCGGCCGGCACCGCTACGAGCTCTGGACCAACCTGACGCCGAAGCCGGCTGAGCATGCCGCCTTCCTGGCGAGCGTCCGGGGCATGCCGTGGACCAGCGAGCCCAAGCCAACGCGGGACGCCGACCTGCCGCAAGTGGGGTCCTTCCATGGGTAAGCGCATGACGACCGAGAGCTTCGAGCTAGTGCGTGCCGGCGACACCTGCTGGGGCGACCACGAGAACCGCGACGACATCGTGCTGGTGCTGGAGGAGCGCGACGACGCCGGGGTGAGGGAAGGCGGCACCCGCATCGCGACCTTCTCCAACATGCGCTTCATGAACAGCTTGGGCCCGCGGCTCGCCAAGCTCTGCCAGGAGACCGCGCAGGCCGAGCTCAACAAGGCCGGCGGCGTCCGGCCCCGGGCGCCCGCGACCGGCCCGGAGCCCTTCGCGCAGATCGGCGACGACGTATTCGTCACGGACTACGACTGGCGGAACCCGAAGCTCGCTTGGCCGGGCACGTGGCTGTTCCACGACGTCAAGCGCAACCGCCCCCTGTTCCAGGCCCGCAAGCGCGACGTCGGCGACGACCCGCCCGTCGAGGTCCTCGTCGCCCTGCTGCTGGCGTTCGCGGCGGGCGAGCGCGCGGGCCGGAAGGACGGCCGGGTCGAGGGGCGCGCCGCGCTCGCCGGCGACTTACGGAAGCTGATGGGGGTGGGGGCGTGAGCGTCTTCGACGACATGGACAACCTGGCGCAGGTTCAGGCCCACCTCGCCCATTGGCGGGACCAGCTCGCCGACGGCCGCCGCGAGGACGACTTCCTGTTCGGCGTGCAGGCCAAGGGCATCATCGCGACCTTGGAGCACAAGGAGGCGGAGCTCCAGGCGGCGCAGTCGGCCAAGCGGGAGACCTGGCAGAGCGGCCACAAAGGCATCCCGACCGACCGGCCAGTGTGGGCGATCTTTTTCGAAAGCGGCAGCGGCGAGGACGAGGACGTCATGCTGCTGCGCGGCGTCTCGGACGAGGACGGCGAGGTGTTCACCGTTCAGCACAAGGGCGACTGGGACCGGTACGGCCACGTCGTCTGCTGGATCGACGTCGAGGAGCGCCTGTCGTTCTCCGTCGAGGCCGTCGACGCCATCGTGGCCGCCCTGGCCAACCAGAACGGCATCCATTGGGGCTGCGCGGACCACATCGTCGAGGACTGGCTGCACCGCGAGGCCCTGCGGGCGGTCGTCGACGGAAACCGGGACGCCCCGGCCATCGCGGCGGCCGCGCTCAAGTCCCGCGAGCTCGACTTCTCACGGTACTACGGCTGAGGGCGTCATGACCGAGAACCAGTACCAGTTCTGGTGGGCCAGCCTCCACGGCCGAGACCGACCCGACGTCGTCGAGGTGACCTTCGAGGACGGCAAGCCGGCTTACGTCTGCGAGGCAGGGGCACCGAGCATCGCCGCCGACGACTTCGACCGGTGCCAGGTGCGCCTGATCGAGCGGGTGCTCCCGGCCGGGCGCGCCGCGGCGGCGGTCGAGAAGCTGGAGAGCATTGTGAGCTCTAGCTGGCACGTCGACCAGGCGACCGAGGAGGCGATGAAGGTCATCGCCATCCTGCAGGACGGGGAGAACCGGGCATGACCGAACCGTGGGCCGGACGCATCTTCACCAACGGGGCGTCGGTTACGTTGCCCCCTGACGACATGCGCTTCGAATTCCGCCCCATGCCCATGCGGATCACGTCCTTCCGGTACTTCCCGGCCGAGGAGGACGCCGGGTGCAAGTGGGAGATGGACGCGGAGCCAGTGCCTGGAGCTCCTGCCGCCACGGTCACGCTGCGGGCCGACTGGAATGCTCCCGCGCCACCCTCGTTTGACCTGGCGGAGCGGGGGGAACAGCCGTGAGCCTCAGCTACGACGGTAGCCGGGACGCCCTGGAGGCTGGCTGGCGCGCCCTCGGGTACCGGATCGCGGTCACCGCCGAGGCGGACCGAACCGCGACGGTCTACATCGAGGACCGGGCAGGATGGGACGAGCAGACCTCCTACCCGGACTACGAGGCCGCCATGTCGACCTGGGAGGCCCGGCTCGCGGCCGCAGCCATGCCGGCGGCAGCCTGAAACGAGAGCGGCCCCCTTTCGGGGGCCGTCCGGCCGGGATCGGCCTCGGGGCGAAGCTCTCGGGGGATACCCTGACCCCCGGCTGGGGTACCGAGCCCGTAGGCCCGATGGCGCCGGCTCTCCCACGCCCGGGGTCCGGCTGACGTAAGCGAGAGGGCCCGGGAGCGACCCGAGCCCTCTGTCTGCCCTTGCAGCGGGGCGGCGCGCCTGACGTGAGTGCCACCAGGCATGGGGATCGAACCCATCACGCCGTTTGCGCCGCCAACGGGAGGATCGACCTCGAATCGGGGGACCGCAAGGGCTACGCCCGGCGGAAGCCCGCGATCACCCACCGGCCGACGAACCAGAACGCGAGCAGCAGCAGCGGCGGGACGAGGGCGAACGCGAGCAGCGGTCCTTGCCCTCCCATGGCGTCCAGGCGGCGCTGCCAGCGCTTTTTCCAGAACCACCGGCTGACGATCTCCTGCTCCGGCTTGCCGAAGGCGGTGTAGAGGTAGAGCGATGTGCCGTCGGGGAAGTCGACGACGGTCTGGCTGCCATCCTTCACGGAGGCGTCGAAGTTCGCTTGATACTGATATTCGATCTTGGAGAAGCTCGCCGGCCACTTGGCCTCGGATGGCTTTTTGAAAAGCTCGGAGATGGACTTCTTGTTGTCGTACTCCTCCCAGGGCTTCACGTCGTCCTTGAGCTCGGCGGCGTACTGGTAGCGCCCTCGCGTCGCGTCGGAGACCCCCTCCCACGCCAGGAACCCGACCAGCGCCAGCCAGAGCGCGGTCAGCACCACCCAGACCCGGAAGGCTCCCCGCGATACATTGACCCCCTTCAGCACTTCCGCCCCCGTCACCTGCTGGCGCGCATCATGGCTACGCCCCGAATAACCGAGTGCCCCCGTCGCTATCGAGCGGGCGCTCTGACGCGCTATCCCCATGAATTGCGCGGTCGCAGCAGCATGGGCCGCGTGTTGTATCGATGTTGTATAGCGAGGTTTCGGGCCCGAGACGGAGCCGTACGGGGACGGCGGCTAAGCGCCTGTCCAGGCTTCAGGAAACGGCTCTGGGGAGAGTGGAGCGGGTGAAGGGAATCGAACCCTCGTATTCAGCTTGGAAGGCTGCTGCTCTACCATTGAGCTACACCCGCGTAAGGGCCGGATATCACGGGGCGCGGGGTTTGAGAAGATCGTCGCTCCTCACGGGGTTTTCACCGGGCGCGGGATGATGGGGCTGGCGCGGCGCGTTCGCTCGTGAAACGCAAGCCGATGGGTTCGAGCGGGGGAAGCGGCGTGTCCGGTGGCGCGAGGTTGGGTGAGGATGCGCCGCCGCGGCTCGCCGTCGAGGCGGTGAGCCGGCGTTACGGGCGCAGCCTCGCCCTCGACCGGGTGTCGCTGGCGCTGGGCGCGGGCGAGATCCTGGCAGTGCTCGGCGATTCCGGCTGCGGCAAGAGCACCCTGCTGCGCCTCGTCGCCGGGCTCGACCGGCCGGATGTGGGCGAAATCCGCATCGACGGTCGCCTCGTGGCGGATGCCCGGCGCGCGGTGCCGCCGGAGGCCCGCGGCGTCGGGCTGATGTTCCAGGACTACGCCCTGTTCCCCCATCTGACCGTGCTGGCCAATGTCGGCTTCGGCCTCAAGCGCCTCGGCCGCGCGGAGGCCCACCGGGTCGCGCTGGAACGGCTCGGCGAAGTCGGCCTGAGCGACCGGGCCGGGTGCTATCCGGCGACTCTGTCAGGGGGCGAGGCGCAGCGGGTGGCGCTCGCCCGCGCGCTCGCGCCGCGCCCGCGGGTGCTACTGCTCGACGAGCCGTTCTCGAACCTCGACGCGGGCACCCGCGACCGGGTGCGGGCCGACACCGTCGCGGTGCTGCGGCAGGTCGGCGCCAGCGCGATCCTCGTCACCCACGACGCGGCCGAGGCCGTCGAGGTCGCCGACCGCATCGCCCTGATGCGCGCCGGCCGCCTCATCCAGTGCGGTACGGCGGAGGCGCTCTACCGCGCCCCCGCGAGCCCGGCCGCCGCCCGCGCGCTCGGCGAGGTGCTGGAGATCGAGGGCCGCGCCGCCGCGGGCCGCGTCGAGACGCCGCTCGGCCCCCTCCCCGGCCCGGCCGCGCTCGATGATGGACCTGTCCGGGTCTGCCTGCGGCCGGAGGCGATCCGCGTCGGCCCCGCGGGCGAGGGCCGGCCGGCCCACGTGCTGCGCCGCGCCTTCGCCGGGTCGAACCTGCGCCTCGACCTCGCGGTGGACGGCCTTTCCGCGCCGCTGCGCCTCAACCTGCCCCACGACCTTGAGGCCGCCGACATCGTCGGCCTCAGCCTCGTCGCCGAGCGGGCGCTGGTCTTCCCCCAGGGAATGGAGGCAGGCTGAGGCGCACAATATACTTGGAATAATTACAAACAAAACCGCCTTGCCGGACAGTCACGCTCTGTATAACACCCTGATCGTCTCGACGATCCCGGGGGTTTTCATCGTGTCGCGCCTGCGCTGGACTGGTTCACTCGCATGCCTCTTCGCGCTCGCAAGTGCGGCGCAGGCCGCGGAGGTCAACCTCTACACCACCCGCGAGCCCGGCCTGATCCGCCCCCTGCTCGACGCCTACACCGCCAGGAGCGGGGTCACGGTCAACACCGTCTTCGTCGACAAGGGGCTGGCCGAGCGCGTCGCCGCCGAGGGCGAGCGCTCCAAGGCCGACGTCGTCATGACGGTCGATATCGGCAACCTGATCGAGCTGGTCGATCGCGGGCTCGCTCAAGCAGTGCGCTCCCCCACCCTGGAGGCCGCGGTGCCGGCCCCGCTGCGGGATGCGGACGGGCGCTGGTTCGGCCTGTCGATGCGCGCCCGCGTGCTCTACGCCGACAAGGGGCTGAACGACCTCACCGCCGCCACCTACGAATCGCTCGCCGACCCGGCCTGGAAGGGCAAGATCTGCATCCGCCCCGGCCAGCACCCCTACAACACCGCCCTGATCGCCGCCTTCCTCGTCCGCCACGGCGCGGAGAAGACGGAGGCCTGGCTCAACGGCGTGAAGGCCAACCTCGCCCGCAAGGCCGCGGGCGGCGACCGGGACGTGGCCCGCGACATCGCCGCCGACCTCTGCGAGGTGGGCTTGGCCAACTCCTACTATGTCGGGCTGATGCGCTCGGGCCGCGGCGGGCCGGACCAGCAGAAATGGGGCGAGGCGATCAAGGTCGTGCTGCCGACCTTTGAGGGCGGCGGCACCCACGTCAACGTCTCGGGCGCCATCGTCGCCAAGAACGCGCCCAACCGCGACGAGGCGGTGAAGCTCTTGGAATACCTCGTCTCCGACGAGGCCCAGGCGCTCTACGCCAAGACCGATTACGAGTATCCGGTGAAGCCGGGCGCCGTGGTCGATCCGCTGCTTTCCGCCTTCGGGACGCTCACCATCGACACCACGCCGCTGGTCGAGATCGCCCGCAATCGCAAGGCCGCGAGCCTGCTCGTGGACAAGGTGGGCTTCGACAACTGACGCGCCCTCCCATGGCCCGCGGCCTCGGCTGGGCGGCGGCCCTCGCGCTCGGCGTCCTGCTGGTGGCCCCCGTGGTCTCGCTGGCCCTCACCGCCGCGGAGGGCGACGGCGCGCTGTGGCCCCATCTCGCGGCCTACGTCCTGCCGCAGGCGATCCGCGATACGGGCCTGCTGCTCGCGGGCGTCGGGCTCGTCGTGATCGGGCTCGGCACCGGGACGGCGTGGCTGGTCTCGGCCTTCGACTTCCCCGGCCGGCGCCTCCTCGACGCGGCGCTGCTGCTGCCGCTGGCGGTGCCGACCTACGTCGTCGCTTTCGCCTATCTCGACCTGATGCATCCGCTCGGGCCCGCGCAGAGCGGCCTCCGGGCGATGCTGGGGCTGACGAGCCCGCGCGACCTCGTGCTGCCGGAGCTGCGCTCGCTCCCCGGCTGCATCTTACTGCTCGGCTTCGTGCTCTACCCCTACGTCTACCTGCCGACGCGGGCGCTGTTCCTGATGCGGGCCGGCAGCCTGTTGGAGGCCGCGCGCATGCTCGGCGCCGGGCCGGGGCGCACGTTCTTCCGCGTGGCGCTGCCGCTCGCCCGGCCCGCCGTGGCGCTCGGCACCGGGCTCGCCCTGATGGAGGCGCTCAACGATGTCGGCGCCGCGGAGTTCTTAGGGGTTCGCACCCTCACGGTGCAGGTCTACGCCACCTGGGTGAACCGCTCGGACCTACCGGGCGCTGCGCAGATCGCGCTGGTGATGCTGGCTTGCGTGCTGCTCCTCGTCGGGCTGGAGCGGCTCGCCCGCGGCGAGCGCGGCTATGCCGGCACGGGCCAGCGCGAGCGTCCGACCGCGCGCCGCCGCCTCGACGGCTGGCGCGCCGCCGCCGCGTTCGCGCTCGGAAGCGTGCCGGTGATCGTCGGCTTCGGCCTGCCCGCGGGCTATCTCGCGGTCTCGGCGTGGCGCCGCGTCCAGGGCGCGGGCCTGCCCGCCACGCTGCTGGCGGAGGCCGGCAACACCGTGCTCTATGCGGGCGCGGCGACGCTGGTGACGGTGGCGTTGGGACTGATGATCGCGGCGGCGCCGGGCCTGCTCGGGCGCCGCTCCGGCACGGCGCTGATCCGCACCGCGGCGCTCGGCTACGCCATGCCCGGCACGGTGCTGGCGGTCGGCCTGCTCGGGCCGCTGGCGCTGATGGATTCAGGGTTGTCGGCGGTCGCGGGCTCGGCGGTGGGGCTCGTGGGCCTCGGCACCGGCGGCGCACTGGTGATGGGCTATGGGATACGCTTCCTCACCGTCTCGGTCGGGGCAACGGAAGCCGGCTTGGCCCGCATCCCGCGCACGGTTCCCGACGCGGCGCGGATGCTCGGGCGGGGACGGCTCGCCACCCTGTTCGCGGTGCAGATCCCGCTGGCATGGCCCGCCATCCTGAGCGGGGCGCTGCTCGCCTTCGTGGACATCGCCAAGGAGCTGCCGCTGACGCTGCTGCTGCGCCCGCTCAACGTCGAGACGCTGAGCACGCATCTCTACGGGGAGGCGGCCCGCGGCACCTACGAGGACGGGGCCGCCGCCGCGCTCCTGATCGTCGCAATCGGACTGATCCCGGTCATCCTCCTGCTGCGGCTCGACCGCGATGCGGGCTTGCGCCGAGGATGACCGGGACCGGTCAGGCTAGAGCACGATGCGGAAAAGTGGAATCCGGTTTTCCGAAATCATCGTGCGACCACATAGAGATAGAACGTCACAACGGGCGTACCCGATCAGCTGCCCATCAGCACGCTGTACGAGCCGACGGCCGTCACGATGATGCCGCAGGCGAAGGCGGCGATCATGGCGTAGGAAACGGGCTTCAGCTGCATCGTCGATCGACTCCTGAGATTCTGTGAGAAGGTTCGGGTTTCGATGGCGTCCGCAGGGCACGCGCGGCCCGAGCCGGACGGCTACGGGCTCACAGGCACAATGCGGGCCGGGGGGCGGCACGATCCATCACAACGGCGTGAAGTGGGATCGAACCGGGGATTCGTGAGATTTTCGCAAGATGGGCCTGACACATCGTGCCGGTTTCGACCGGAAAACTCCGATCTTATCGAGGATTCGGCAGTATTCTGCCGGGGGTTGGCCCGCCCTCATCGGGCGGACCGTTCCGGTCAGCAGCGGGCGCCGCCCGCGACCTGACCGTACTGCTTGACCGGGAAGTGCTGCTGGTTGGCGTTGCCCTCCGCGGCCGAGCTCATCGGGCAGCGGGTGAACTTGCGGTCGTCGTGAACACCCAGCGACCCCGTCACCTCCGGCCCGAAGGTCGTGACGGGCGCGGTTCCCGCGATCGGAGCGGGCGCGCTGAAGGCCAAGGCGGAAGCGACCGGAGCGGTGGCAATGAGCAACACGGCGGCAGCGACGGCGGTGACTCGCGTCTTCATGAGGTGTTCATTCTCCTTTTGCAGCACATCCCTGGGATCGGGCCTGTTTCTCTCTGCTGAAGACGAATATAGGCATCGCCTTCCATTTCGGATGTGACACCCCGCACGCCCCTGAACGGATTAAAGTTTTCGCTCGTCTTATGAAAAATGGTTCATGATGGATCGGCCGGCCGGCGCTGACGGCGCAGCCAGCGGACGAGGGTGCGCAGGCGCTCGAACAGGGCGGGCCGGCGCTCCAGCTCCGCCTTGGCCTTGACAGTAGCGCGCTCCGCCGCGAGGGCGAGCCGCCCGCGCAGGGTCGGGGCCTGCGCGATCTCGAACAGCGGGCGCTCGACCGGGCCGAAGCCCGCCTTGTAGGGCTGCGCTCCGATGGTGAAGTCGAAATAGGTCAGCCCCTCGCGCCGCGCCCACACCATGATGCGGGAGGCGATGAGCAGGCCGGGCGCCGCCGCGCGCCACGGCCCGCCCGCCATGGCGAGCAGCACGCCGTGGAAGGCGCCGCCGTGGACGAGGCCGTAGGCGGTGGCGATCCATTCGCCTTCCGCCCGCAGGCCGAACACCCGCACGAGGCTGGAGCCGGGCTCGGCGAGCGCGGCCGCGCGGTAGAAGGCGGTCACGGCCGGCTCGTCCAGGGGCTCGAACCGGCCGATCTCGCGGAACCGCTCCCGGCGCTGCGCCACCAGGGTGTCGAGCAGGGCGGCGATCTCGCCGGGCTCGGTCGGGGCGACGAAGGCGACATCGGCGTGGCGTTCGAGGCGCTTGGCGCGCCGCGTCAGGTCGCGGTGGGTCGAGGCGCTGCACACCCGCTTCAGCAGGGTCTCGGGCTCGCCTTCGAGCGCGAAGCCGGAGCGGGTGAGCGGGATCGGCCGGGCGCAACCAATCAGCGCCAGCGGGTTGGCGACCGCGCCGAGATCAGCGGGCATCCGAGTGAGGCGGATCAGGTCCGCCGGCGGCAGCACGGCGCGCAAAGCCTGCCAGATTTGTTCGGATTCCTCGGGCGCGGGCGAGACGCCGGGGGCGAGGAGCGGCGCGGCGTAGTCGCAGGTGCCGAGATCGAGCGCCTCGATGATGCGCACGCCGCGGCGGCGGCGGCGCGCCAGCGGCAGCAGCAGGATCGGGCGCCCGCCACAGTGGACCTCCACGATCAGCGGCTCGGCGCCCCGCGCGGCGGCGAGGTGCGCGATCAAGGGTTCGACCCACTCGATCCGCTGATAGGCGGTGCAGGCGCCCTCGTCCTGAAGGCGCCCCCAGAGGGGAGCGAGCGCCGCCACGTCGCGATGGAGCACGGCGGCGTAGGGCGCGCGTGCTTCCGCCTCGGGCGGGCGGATCGGTTCGGCCGCGACGATCACGGGGCTCTCCTGGCGAGCGGCAGGGCGATGGACGCGGGCGTGGCGGCCGAGGCGTCGCGCCGCCGCAGCGCCCACCAGCACCAGACGAGCACGACGACTTCCGAGGCCGCGACCCCGGCCATCGACCACGCGGGCGCGGCGAGCGCCACGATGCCGGCCACCGCCGCCATGCCGAGCGCGGCGCTGGCGAGCGCCATGGCGGCGAGTTCGGGAAAGGCGCGGCGCGTCTCGATCAGCGTCTTCGGCGCGGCGTAGAGCATGGTGAGCGTCACCGTCGCCCAGACCAGCGCGGCGATGAGGCCGAGCGGCTCGCCCGCGAACCGGTCGGCGAAGAGATGGTGCTCGACCCGGTCGAACAGCAGGAACAGGGCCGCGCCGTAGGCGAGGCAGGCAGCGGTGAGCAAGGCGGTGCCGGCGGCGAGCACGAGGCGCAGGCGGCGCCGGTCGTCCGCCGCGATCAGGCGGGCCATCTCGGGCTGGATCAGGTTGACCACGACGGTGCCGAGCAGCCGCAGCGGCGCGAACAGCACCAGCACCGCCGCGACCGGCGCGTAGGCCGCCGGCCCGGCGAGCCCGGCGATGAGGAACATCTGCCCCTGCGCCTGCACGTTGGCGGTCGCGGTGCCGGCGACCGACCACGCCAGCGAGCGCCACAGCCGACCGTAGCGCCGCCACGCATGGCGTGGGGCGATGCGCAGGGGCTCGCGCAGGATCGCGAGACCGACCGTGAGGCCGAGCCCGTGCGCGCTCGCGAGCAGCCACAGGCTGTCCCACAGCAATGCGTCCGTCGCCTCGCCGTGAAGAAGAAGCAAGAGCATCGCGGTGCCGCTCGCCGTGAAGGCGAGGTCGCTCAGGCCCGCGATCCCGGCGCGTCGCTGAGCGAAGAGCAGGTTGCGCAGGAAGCTGCGCAGCGACCACGCCGCCACGAACGCGCCCACGGCGAGCGCGCCGGCTCCGACGAACGGCGCGAAGGCGGCGGCCGTGCCGAGGCCCAGCGCAAGGCAGAGGGCGAGCGCCCCGGTGCCGAAGGCGGTCGCCTCGGCCTGTGCCGCGCTCCGCGAGCGGGCCTGCGGGATGAAGGTCGCGGCCGGCACGCCGCACAGGGCCCGCACGAAGGTGAGCGCGACGGCGCCCAGCCCGAACACGATGGCGAACACGCCGTAGCCGTGCGCCGACAGCACCCGCACCAGGGCGAGGTTGAGCCCGAGATGGAACAGGCTCTGCAACACCTCGCCGCCCAGCATCACGGCGAAGCGGCGGGCGAGGCGATGGAGATCGGGGCGGGTCATCGAACGCGTCATGGGGCGGGCGTCTCCCGTCCCGTCCTCCCACCCTCACCCTTATCCTGAGGTGCCCGCGTGAGCGGGCCTCGAAGGAAGGCTCCAGCCAGCCGCGCGATCCCCGGAGCCCTCCTTCGAGGCTTCGCTTCGCTGCGCACCTCAGGATGAGGGTGAGGGTGGGAATGGGCGTCGGGGCATCGTTCCCGCACCAACGCCCCGACCGCCCGCCGCGCCACGTCCTCCGTGAACAGAGCCTCGTACCGCCGCCGCCCAGCCCCCGGAAGAGCCGCCCACGCCTCCGGCGCCTCGACGATCCGAGCCAGAGCCGCGGCCAAAAGATCGGCCCGGCCGGGCGGCACGCACCAGCCGGTGCGGCCGTCCTCGACCACCTCCGCAAGGCCGCCGATGGCCGAGACGAGCGGCGGGCGGCCGTAGGCCATCGCCTCGATGGCGACGCGCCCGAGCGATTCGGGCAGGCGCGAGGGCACGGCGACGATGTCGGCCCAGCGATAATGCGGATCGGGATCAGAGGCGAAGGGCATGAGCGTCACCCGCGCGGCGTGCGGGCCTTCGGCGATGCGGGCGGTGAGACGCCGCTCCCGCTCCGGGTCCTCGAAGGCGCTGCCGACGATGCGCAGTTCGATCCGCCGGGCGGTCTGCGGCGACAGGGCGTCGAGGGCGTCGAGCAGCACGTCCTGTCCCTTGATCCGGCTGAGGCGCCCCAGCATCAGCACCCGCAAGGGCCGCGCGCCGTCATAGGTTCGCGGCAGGGAAGCCGACGGGCCGGCGATGCCGTTATGGATCACCCGTTGCTGGACGGATTCCGGCAGGGCGAAGGCAGCCCGCGTCGCCTGCGAGTTGAACACGATCTCGGCCCGGCTCCAGCGGATCAGCCCGCGTAGCACCTTGAGCGCGAGCCCCTGCGGGATCTCGTGGACGTGCAGGATCGCCTTACCGGGAAAGAACCGGGCGGCGAGGAGATGGTCGGCCACCACCGCGGTGTTGATGTAGACGAGATCGTTCTTCGCGAAGCGCCGCATGGCGCGCAGCAGCGCGAAGGGCAGCGCGAGCAAGCCCAAGGTCGCGAGCCGCAAAAAGTTTTTTCGGCGCAGGACCCACAGAGGTGCGTAGTCCACCCGCGTCGCGAAACCTTCCAAGAACGGTACGATCGGCCCTTCTCGAGGCAGGACCACGCTCAGGTCCGCCGCGGGCACCGTATCGCGTATGGCACCGACGGTTTCGATGAAGCATCGGTCCGAGCCGTAGAGTTCGTAGCCCTGATGGATGCAGGCAATGCGCATGGGGTCACTGCCCTCGACTCGTCCCGTTTCGGCACCGAACCGGCGCCGCTGACGGAGACGGAGCAAGCGCCGGGCCCGCGCGCTACGGGCATGGGTCGTCCCGCCGTGGCGATCCTGGGCACCCGCGGCATCCCGGCGGCGCATGGCGGCTTCGAGACCCTGGCCGAGCGGCTGGCGCAGCATCTGGCCAACCGCGGCTGGCGCGTCACGGTCTATTGCCAGCACGAGGTCGCGAGCCTCGGGCGCCGCTTCACCCCATCGACGTGGCGGGGCATCGAACTCGTCCATGTCGAGGTGGCGCGAAAAGGGGCGCTCGCGACGCTGGCCTTCGACTGGCACTGCACCCGCCACGCCGCCGGGCGCGACGCGCTCTGCCTCGTGCTCGGCTACAACGGCGCCCCGTTCCTGCCCTGGCTGCGGCTGCGCGGCCGGACGATCCTGACGAACATGGACGGGATCGAGTGGCGCCGGCCCAAGTGGAACCACGCGGTGCGGGGCTATTTCTGGGTGAGCGAATGGATCGCGGCCTGGGCCTCGCACCGGCTCATCGCCGACCATCCGGCCATCGCCGACCATCTCGCCACACGGCGCCCGCGCAGTGCCATCGCGACGATTCCCTACGGCGGCGATCCCGTGACGGAGGCGCCCACCGCCCCGCTCGACGCGCTGGGCCTGACGCCTCAGAACTACCTGCTGAGCGTGGCACGGATCGAGCCCGACAACTCGATCCTGCCGATCGTGCGGGCCTTCTCGCG
The DNA here is from genome assembly GCF_038442325.1 of Methylorubrum subtropicum. Lineage (NCBI taxonomy): Bacteria > Pseudomonadati > Pseudomonadota > Alphaproteobacteria > Hyphomicrobiales > Methylobacteriaceae > Methylorubrum > Methylorubrum subtropicum. The sequence goes on from NZ_JBBXMW010000021.1 coordinate 60,588, forward strand.
CCGCCGCCGGGGGGCGCGCCTCGTCGTGCTCGGCTGCCTCAGTGACGCAAACCCCTATCACCGCGCCGTGCGGGCGGCGGCGGGTGACGAGGTTCTGTTTCCCGGCGGAATCTACGATCCGGCGCAGGTGCGGGCGCTGCGCTTCCACGCCCGCGCCTATCTCCACGGCCATCGGGTCGGCGGCACCAATCCCTCGCTGGTCGAGGCCCTGTGGGCCGGCAACGCGGTGATCGCCCACGACAACGTCTTCAACGCCTGGACCACCGGGCCGGGGCAGTTCGCCTTCCGCGACGAGGACGCGTTGGAGGCCGCGATCCACTTGGCGCTGACCGAACCGGAAAGCCTCGCCCCCGCCCGCGCCGCCGCGCGGCGGCGGGCGGCGGAGGCGTTCGCGTGGTCCGAGGTGCTGGCCCGCTACGAGGCGGAGCTGATCGCGCTGGCCGAGCTGGCGGGAAGCCGGCAGGCTACGCCCGTTTCGGTCCGGCCGGACGCCGCGCCGCGCCCGCGCTGAGATGCCGACCCGCCGCACCCTGCTCGCCGCGGCCCTCGCCGCCGCCTTGCCGGCGCGGGCCGGCCCGGCCGGCCCCCGGCTGCGGCGGGGCATCAGCCTGTGGCCGTGGTTCTCGCTCACCAAGGAGTATCCGGCCCCGCGCACCGACTACGCGTGGCCGCCGTTCCAGGTCCAGCGCCCGGTGCCGCGGCGGGACGACCTGCGGCGCCTCGCGCAGGCCGGCTTCGATTTCGTGCGCATCCCGGTCGATCCGGGGCCGTTCCTCGCCTTTGAAGGCACGCCGTTCCGCCGCCGACTGCTCGACGAGGTGGAGGACGCGGTCGGGCTCTGCCTCGCGGCGGGGCTCGATACGATCGTCAACGTCCAGATCAACGAGGCGACGCACCACTGGAATTCGCGCCGGCTGATCGCCAGCCGCGAGGCGGCCGATTATCCGGCCTACCGCGCCCTCGTGGTCGAGCTGGCCCGGCGCCTCGATCCGGCCCGGACGGTGCTGGAGCCGGTCAACGAGCCGCCGCAGGCCTGCGGCTCGGCCGAGTGGGCCGCCCTGCAACGCGACCTCCTGGCGGCGGCCCGCGCGGCGGCGCCCGCCCTGACGCTCACCACGACCGGCGCCTGCGGCAGCATGGTGCCGGGGTTGCAGGCGCTCGATCCCAAGCCGCTCGCCGGGCTCAGGCCGCTGACGTATATCGTCCACTTCTACGAGCCGTACCTGTTCACCCACCAGGGCGCGCCGTGGATGCGCGGCGAGCCGATCTACCGCGCCCTCAACGCCGTGCCCTGGCCGGCGAGCGCCGGCACACTCGAAGAGACGCTGGCGGCCGTGCGCCGCCGCATGGCGCAGGACAGGGAACGCCCGGCGGCCGAGGCGAAGGCGGCCTATGCCGAGACCGAGGCCAAGATGCAGGAGTATTTCGACGCCCGCCCGGACCGCGATTTCCTGATCCACGGCCTCTCAGGCGTGCGCGACTGGGCGAAGGCCAACGGGGTCGCGCCGGAAAGAATCCTGATCGGCGAGTTCGGGGCCTTGCGCAGCGACGCCCGCTACGTCGCGGCAGGCGCCGCCGACCGGGCGCGCTACATCCGCGACTTGCGCGAGACCATCGAGGGCTACGGCTTCGGCTGGGCCTACTGGAATTTTTTCGACGGCTTCGGCCTCGTCACCGACGACGCGACGCGGGATTTCGACCCGGCCGTCGTCGCCGCGCTGGGTCTGCGGATGCCCCGCTGAGGCCCACCACCCGGCGCCTCCCACCCTTCCTCTCATCCTGAGGTGCCGGAGCGAAGCGAAGGCCTCGAAGGAGGGCTCCAGCCTGCCGCGCGATCCCTGGAGCCCTCCTTCGAGGCTCCGCTACGCTCCGCACCTCAGGATGAGGGGTTTGTATGGGAGGCGCCGGGCGTCTACCGACGGAGCAGCGGCCGGTAGAGCGCGACCATCAGGATCGCGAACTTCGCCAGCACCGTCGTCTTGCTGGCGATGCTCTCCGAGGTGTTGAGCAGCAGCGCGAAGCCCAGCACCGGCAGGAACGTCCCCGGACGGCAGCGGCGGACGATTTCGGCGACGAACAGGATCACGGCGAGCGTCAGCAGCGCGGTCATGACCACGCCCTGGTAGAGCACCATCCGGACGATCGGGTTCTCGATGCCCCATTCCAGGCCGTGCATCCGCCGCAGGGTCTCGACGAAGCCGGTATCGGGGCCGAGCATCAGCTCGTGCAGGGGGATGCGGTCGAGGAGCGCCAGCATCTCGATGCGGGCGTTGGCGCTGCCGCCGTCGGAGACGAAGCGCTCGGCGAGCGTGTCGAAGAACCCACCGAATGCGAGCGCCACGACGGCCAGCGGCGCCATGGTCAGGAGCGACAGCCCGGCCGCGGCCCCGAGCAGCGGCACCCGGCCGGTGCGCAGCACCCGCAGGGTCGCGACCAATCCGTAAAGTCCGCCGAGTAGCGCCACGGCGACGATGGCCGAGCGCCCGCCGAAGGTGACGAGCGCCCCCATCTGCACCACCAGCATCGCAAAACGCTGCCACGGCCGCAGCCGTCCGCCGCCCGCGATCAGGGCGAGGATGTAGGTCGCGGTGACCAGCGCGTTGACCAGGGGATGGCCCTGGAGGGCGGTGGAGCGGGTGTCGGTGGGAAACGCCTCGCCGTCGAGGCGGTAGGGGAAGACGCGCTCGCCGAGGGCGAACTCGGCAAGCCCGAGCCCGGCATTGGCCAGCAACACGCCGTGCAGGGCGGCTTCCAGGGGCCCGAGCCGGGCGGGGTCGATCCGCACCAGCAGCATCATGACGAGGGCCGGGCCGACGAAGGTGTCGATGGAGCCGGCGAGCCCCGTGCCGGAGCGCAGGGCGATCTGCACGAGGAGCGCCGTGCCGGTCACGAGCAGCAGCAGGCTCGCGGGCGCGTCGCGGGCGGTGCGCACCATGAACCCGACCGGATCGCCCGACGCGAGCATGACCCAGACGAGGCAGAGCGGCGCGAGGTAGGACGCCGGATGGACCTTGGCCGCCGCCCCCCCGGTCATGCCGTCGTAATTGACGCCGAGATGCCACAGCACGCCGCCGGACAGGAGGAAGAGCACGAGCAGCAGCAGGATCGCCGGGGCGGCCGACGGGCTCATCCGGGTACGCGTGCGGGTTTGGCGGACCGGGACGGCCCAGGTCGAGGACGGGAGTTGCGGGCCGGCGGTCACGTGAGCCGCCTCACGCCCGCGTCACGATCAACCCGGCGCTGACCGGATGCCCGGCGAGCCCCGCCGCCTCCACCAGATCGGCGACGTCGCGCTGCGGCGTGGTGCCGAGGCGGGCGACGAGGAGGACGCCGTCGGACAGGGGCATCAGGCTCGCGGCCTGGGGGTTCTCGGTGATGGCGCCGCCATCGACGATGACGAGGTCGAAGCGGCGGCCGATCTCGGCGAGGAAGCGCTCGCGGGCCTCGCGGCCGCGCTCGGTCGGGGCGCGCTTGGGGCGGCCGACGCCGAGGAAGCGCACGCCGCTCGACGGCTCGCGCCGCATCACCGTGGCAAGCGGCTCGTCGCCGCGCAGCACGTCGAGCAGGCCCGGCGTCGCCTCGGGGCCGAGCATGTCGGCCTCGATCATCAGCACCTGCAGGCCGCGCGCCTCACCGAGGGAAGCCAGCAGTTGCGAGATGCGGCGGCGCTCGGTGCCGTCGGCGGCGGCCGAGGTGACGAACACGCTGGTCGCGGTCCCGAGCGTACCGGTGCGGATGCCGAGCAACCGCGTCAGCGCGAGCGCGCCCGCGGCCTCGCGCGCGGCCTGCGCGGCCTTGCGGGTGCGGCGGCGCGGACCGTCCGGCACGGTGCCGATGACGGGCGCGCCGGTGAGGCCCTGGAGCTGACCGCGGGAGAGCAGCACCGGGTTGGCATATTCGCGCACCAGCGCGAGCCCGGTGCCGAGCCCCATCCCGGCGGCGGCAGCCGCGAGCGCGAACAGGCCCGGCATCGGCCAGCTCTTCTCCTGCGGCGGGATCGCCTGCGTGACGACGCGGGCGTTGGTGGCGTCGATGTTGGCGCGCTCCTCGATCTCGCGGGCGCGGGTGAGGAACGAGGTGTAGACGCTGCGGCTCGCCTCGACCTCGCGCTCCAGCTCGCGCAGCTTCACCGCCGCTTGGTTCGTCGCCGTGCTCTCGCCCCGGAGACGGTCGAGATTCTTCGACAGGGCGCGCTCGCTCGCCGCCGCCCGCTCGTAATCGGCCCGCGCCGACTGGGCGATGCGGGCAAGCTCAGAGACGATCAGCGCGCGCACGTCCTGCATCTGCGCGCTCACCGCGACGATGGACGGATGGCGGGCGCCGAGCTGCGTGCGCAGATCCGCCTGCCGTTCGACCAGTTCGGCGTATTGCGCCCGCAGCTTCCCGATGGTGTTGGACTGGATCGCCTCGTTGATCGCCTCCGGCGCGCCGGTGCGGCGGGCCTGCTCGATCTGGTCGAGGCGGGCCTTCAGCTCGGCGGTCTTGGCCTGGGCGGCGCTCAAGGAGACATTGATCTCGCCGAGTTGCTGCTCGGTGACGAGGCGCCCGTTGGAGCGCACCAGATCCTTCTTCGCCCGGTAGGCCTCGGCCCGCTCTTCCGCCTGCCGCACCCGCTCGCGCTGCTCGGCGAGGCGGTCGGTGAGCGAGCCGGAGGCGCGCTTGGAGGCTTCCGTGCGGGCGTCGCTCTGGTCGGCGAGGTAGGCCGCCGCGATGGCGTTGGCGGTGCGCGCCGCCTTCTCGGCGGACTTGGCCGTGAACACGATGTCGATCACGAACACCTTGTCGGCGCGCTTCACCGCGAGGCGCTTGCGCATGTTGCGCAGCAGCCGGTCCTCCCGGTCGGTCACCGAATCCGCGGGCTCCGGCCAGCCGATCGCGTCGCGCAGGTCCGAGACCAGCGTGCCGATGTCACCCTTGCCGGTGAATTCGGGGTCCCGGTCGAGGCCGGTCGCGGCGGCGGCGCGGGTCAGCACGCCGGCCGATTCGAGCACGCGGGCCTGACTCTCGACCTGGGTGACGCCGCCGTCGGGCGCCACCATGGTCGGGTTGATGTCGTTCGTCAGAACCTGCCGGTCGCGGGGATCGATCAGGATCTGCGCGGTCGCGGTGTAGAGCGGCGGCGTCAGCACGCAATAGGCCAACGTCGCGGCGACGAGCGCCAGCGTCGTCAGGACGATGGTGGCCCGGCGCCGCCACAGGATGCGCCACAGGTCGCCGATCTCGGCGGTGCGGTCGATCTCGCCCGCCACGGGCGCCGTCAGCGCCAGGGCGCGGCCGGTCGCCTCCCTGCTCTCGATCTGCAACATGGTCGGTGACCGCCTCGGGACAGAATCCGCGTCGATCGCCGTCGAAGGGACGGCGCGGGCACAAGACTGCAATCGGCGTGCGCGGGGATTCCGTATCGATTTCGTTAAGCAACGTCCCGGACCGGGACTCTCAGAGGTTGTCTGACGGGCTCATCCCATACAACCCCCTCATCCTGAGGGGCCGCTCGAACGGACGCTCAGCCCCGGTGCGGCAGCCGCGCCTTCGAGCCGGGGCCGGACAGCATCGCCTTGCGCTCCAGGCCCTTGTGCAGATGGACCATCAGGGCGACGCCGAACAGCGGCGTGACGAGGTTGACGACCGGGATCACCATCATCCCGGCGAGCAGGCAGCCCGCGAGGATCACCGTGCCCCCGAAATGCTCGCGCATGGCCCGCGCGTCCGCGAGCGGCCGGAAGCGGCCGGCGGCGAGTTCGAAATACTCGCGGCCGAGCAGATAGGCGTTGGCGCCGAAGAACGCGATCAGGTTCACCCCCGGCACGAAGACGAGGATCAGCGCCACGAGGTTCACGAGCAAGGCGAGCCCGGCGAAGCGCAGCGCCGACCACATCGCCTCGCCGAAGGGCAGCGCGCGGCCCCGCGGCTCGGCGGGAAAGTCGGTGCGCTCGACGATCTCGGCGACGTCGTCGAGGAAGAAGCCCGCCACCAGGATCGAGACCGCGGGCATGACGTAGGCGAGCGCCACGAACAGCCCGGCGCCGGCCAGGAAGTAGGCGATCGTATCGAGGAACGGGTAATCCGCCGAGATGTGGTGGCTCGCCTGAAACGCCTGGATCAGGCGGGTGAGGCCGAACCACACCGCAATCAGGAGCCCGATCGTCAGCGCCAGCGACTTGAGCAGGATGCCGCGCAGCGCCGGGGACAACACCTGGCGCAGAGCCGCGGCGGCGGCCTTGATGAGCATCGCCCGATCCGTCCGTGGAAAAACTGCTTCGCACCCGCCCCGCCGGGGTTCTCGCCGCAACCGCCCATCCGCGCAAGCCCCGCGGGTTTCAGGCTCCTCCGGCCGTTTGCCGCGTTGATGCCGGCACAGACGCCGGAGACACGCGATGACCCGACGCCCTTACGCCTGCCTGATCCTGCTCGGGCTCCTCTCCGCAGGCCCGGCCGCCGCCCACGAAGTCGGGGCCTGGGCCGGGGCGAGTTCGGCGCCGGCTGAGCGCTCCGAGGTCGCGGTCGCGGCGCTCGACGGCAAGGCCTACGTCGTCGGCGACTACAACGGCGCGACCGAATTGCTGATCTACGATCTCGCCGCCGACCGCTGGAGCAAGGGCGCGCCGTTCCCTTACCCGGTCCACCACACCATGGCGGCGGAGAGCGGCGGAAAGATCTACGTGTTCGGCGGCTACGTGAACGGCTGGGAGGCGAGCCCGAAGGTCTGGGCCTACGACCCGAAAAAGGGCGCCTGGGAGCCGCGCGCCCGATTGCCGACGCCCCGCGCCGCGGGCGGAGCGACGCCGGTCGGCCAAAAAATTCACGTCGTCGGCGGCAGCGGCTCGGGCCGGGGCAACGTCACCACCCACGAAATCTACGATCCGGCGACCGATTCCTGGGCGAGCGCGGCGCCGCTGCCGACCCCGCGCGACCATCTCGCGGTGCAGACGGTGGAGGGCCGCATCGTCGCCACCGGTGGGCGGGTCGACGGGGATTCGTCGAAGAACCTCACGGCCAATCAGGTCTACGACCCGGCGACCGACCGCTGGAGCGACGCCGCCCCCCTGCCGACCGCCCGCAGCGGCGTCGCCTCGGCGGTGCTCGGCCGCGAGGTCTTCGTGATCGGCGGCGAGTCCAAGGTGAAGACTTTTGACGAAGTCGAGGCGTTCGATCTGCCGGCCAACCTCTGGCGCGCGCTCGCCCGCCTCCCCACCGCCCGCCACGGCTTCGGCGCGGTGACCTATGGGGGGCGTATCTACACCTTGACGGGGAGCCCGCGGCCGGGGGGCGACAAGTCGGGGACCGTGGAAGTGCTCGATCCGAAGGGGGCGGCGCCGGGGCGGTGATTTTTTGAGTTCACGACGCCGCCGCACCTCCCTCCCCCCTCTGCGGGGGAGGGAGGGCCCCGAAGGGGGTCGGGAGAGGGGAGCGACGTTTCAGAAGATAGCTGGGCGACGGCGGCCAAGCGGAGTCGTCGCGCTGCCCCTCTCCCGTCCGCTCCGCGGACACCCTCCCCCACCTCAAGTCGGGCTTGCCCGACTTGAGCACTTGGGATGCGGATGTCGGGCAAGCCCGATATCCGTGGGGGGAGGGTTCTTTGGGCGCGCTTGTCGTGGGCGACGTTGCGTCCGACATCACCGGCGCACTCACATTTTCGAAAACCGAATGCCCACCCCCGAACACACCCGCTTCCGCCCCACCGTCCCCCCGCGCTTCGCCCCCCTCGCCACCGCCCCCGACGCGGCGGTGATCGGCGCGGGCGCGGCCGGCATCGCGGCGGCGCGGCGGCTCACGGAGCGCGGGCTCTCGGTGGCGGTGCTGGAAGCGCGCGACCGGGTCGGTGGCCGGGCCTTCACCGCGGCGATGCGCGGGCATCCGATCGATCTCGGCGCGCACTGGCTCCATGCCGGGCCGGTCAACCCGCTGGTGGCACTCGGGCACGCCCGCGGCGAGCCGCTGCGGCGGGCGGCGCAGGACGGGCATCTCTGGGTCGGGCGCCGCCGGGGACGCCCGGCCGAGCAGGCCGCCTTCGGACGGGCCTTCGACGTCGCCGACCGGGCGATGACGCTGGCCGCCGGCCTGCGCGACGACGGGCCGGCCTCGAGCGCCGTGCCGCCGAGCCTCGGCCCCTGGCGCGAGCGGATCAGCCTCGTCCACGCCCTCGTGTCGGGCCGGCCGTTGCGGGAGGTGTCGCTGCACGATTGGCCGAGCCTCGAATACGGCGACAACTTCTTCGTCGCCGGCGGTTACGGCGCCTACATCGCCCGTCTCGCGCTCGATCTGCCGATCCGCCTGTCGGCGCCGGTCGCCGCCATCGACACCGGCGGGCCGGGCGTCAAGATCCGGCTGGAGGACGGCGGGACGCTCGCCGTGCGCGCCGTCATCGTCACCGTGCCGATCCCGGTGCTCCAGCGCAGCGTCCGCTTCACCCCGCCGCTGCCGGCCCGCACCCGCGACGCGATCGATGGGTTCCTGTCGGGCATCTACGAGCATGTCGTGCTGCACTGGCCGTCCGCGCCGTTCCGGGGCCGCGACCGGCTCGCCAGCATCGTCGGCGGACATCACGAGCCGCCGGGGATGCTGACCCGGATCGACGGCACGCCGTTCCATTACTTCGAACTCGACGCCGCCTTCGCCGAGGCCGCCGATGCGCTACGCGCCGGGCCGGACGCCGAGCGCCGCCTCGCCCGCACGGTGCTGGCCGAGCATTTCGGCCACCGGGCGCTCCACGACCTCGCCATGCCGGCGGTGAGCGGATGGCGCCACGATCCGTTCGCGCGCGGCTCCTGGGCGGTGGTGCCGCCGGGCCATGCCGGGGCGCGCCAGACTCTCGGCGAGCCGGTGGCGGGCCGGATCTTTTTTGCGGGCGAGGCCAATTCCCGCCTGCAATGGGGCACCGCCGGGGGCGCCTTCGAGGAGGGTACGCGGGCCGCCGACTCCCTGGCCGAGTGCCTGTCTGCACCGAGCCTGCGCGCCAGCGCCTGACGCGTATTGCCTCCGAGGCACGAACGATGCGAACCGCCGCCTCATTCCAAGCGGCGCTGATTCCGACCTGCGGTCGCAATCAGCGCGTCCGGCGGACGACCGCCGCCGCCAAGCAATATGTCATTGCGCGCGGGCGGACAGCGCGCGTGGATGCGTCGCTGTCCGGAATCGGGGGCGGGGGCGGGGGCGGCGATGAACTGGATCGAGGCGATCGGCTATCTCGGCACCGGGCTCACCGTCGCCTCGACGGCGATGGGTACGATGATCCCCTTACGCATCCTGGCGCTCTGCGCGAGCTGCGCCGTCATGACCTACGGCCTCCTGATCGGCAGCGTGCCGGTAGTGCTGACCGCGCTGATCCCGATCCCGTTCAACGCGTGGCGGCTCTACCAGATGGTCCGCCTCGTGCGCGACACAGAGCGGGCGGCCTCCGGCGACCTGTCGCTCGACTGGCTGAAACCCTTCGGCACCTCGCGCCGCTTCCGGGCCGGCGAGGTGCTGTTTCTCCAGGGCGATCCGGCCACCGAAATGTACCTGATCGAGAGCGGGCGCTTCCGCATCGCCGAACACGGGCTCGACGTGAAGCCCGGCGACATCGTCGGCGAACTCGGCATGCTGTCGCCGGGCAACCGCCGCACCGGCTCCCTCGCCTGCGTCGAGGCGGGCTCGGCGCTCTGCCTGAGCTATTCCGAGGTCAAGCAGCTCTACTACCAGAACCCGGAATTCGGCTTCTACTTCCTCAAATTGACGAGCGAGCGCCTGTTCCAGGGCGCCGCCGAGCCGCTGCAAGGCACAGCCAAGTCCCTGCGGCCGGAGAATGCCGGCACCGACGTGCTGTGAGGCGGTCTCGCTCCCGCCGTGTTCGGGCCCCAAGACGGCATGCGCCGGGGGAAAACGGTGCATGTCGCGCGGACGTGTTTCGCCAACGCCCGCGGGAGTGGTACGAATTCAAGCGCGGCCTTGACCGCCCGGAGCGCACAAGCGGCCAGAGACCATGAGGGGATACGAGGCAAAGGCCCAGGTCATGGCGGACGTCGCCACCGTGATCGAGCAGGCCCGGCGAGAGGGACGCGACCTCGCCACCGCTTTGCGCATCGCCCGGGTGACGCTCGCCTATCTCAGCGGCCCGCAGCCCGACCCGGAGCAGGCCCGCGCGCTGGAAGCCTTCGACAAGCAGTTGCGGCAGCTGTCGAGCTGAGCGGCCTTCCGCTTCACGCCGTCATTGCGAGGCGGAGCCGAAGCAATCCAGGGCGCGACTTTTTCGGAAGAGGCGAGACCGCCCCGACGACACGGCCACGTGCGTGCCTTGCCCTGCGCGTGCGGAGCCCTGGATTGCTTCGGCTTCGCCTCGCAATGACGGCGAGAGCAATCGGATCACGCTGGCGCCCTGTGAAGGCGCCTCACCCCGCCTGCACGATCAGCGTCACGGCGCCGAAGGCCAGGACGGCGAACACCGCGACCGCCATCAGGATCAGGGCCGCGCGCGACTCGCGGAGTTGGTTCTCTTCCATGCCCTCAGCTTAAGAGCAGCCGCGGGGCCGGGGGAAGCCGGTCGTTTCGCCGCGACCGGTCCGGCGCGGGCGTCACCACGACGATCGCCTCGCCGGGGACCGACTCGGCCGGGGGCCGCCAGGGCAGGACGCTCCAGCGGCCGTACCAGTCGTCCGCCACCGAGAAGGTGTAGCGGTGGCTCGGGTCGCAGGCATGGGTGAACGGCAGGACGCGGGGAAACGCACCCCGCCGCGCGGAAAACCCCTCCGAGAACAGGCCCAGCATGGGCGCCGGACGCGCGGTGTCGTGGGTACGGGCGGATGCAGGCACGCGGGACAAACCTTCGCGGGAGAACCGGGACGAGGCCCGCGCGCGGCGGGCCGTTGCCCGGTTTACTGCAAGACCGGAGCCCCGCCGCGCCCCCGGCGGGCGCCACCCGCGGGCGGGGCGCCGATTCCACTGCGGAAACGGGCGCGAAAAGCCCCGCGCCGGGCTGGTTCGGGGGTTGCGATGGTTAAGCGAAACCGTCTTCGACCGGGCCGCGATGTCCCGGATCGGGACGGCGGGCGGATCGGGACGGCACGCACGCCCCGATCCGGTACCGACGCCTCGCCTGCCACAGGACCGACCATGCAGCCCGACACCGGCGCGCTCCGGCGCCTCCTCCACCGCCGCTTCGCCACCTTCGGCTTGCTGGGCGCGCTGGCGCTGACGATGACGTGGTGGTTCATCGTCGCCCGCGGCGTGTGGCTGGCCATCGAGTGGGCGACGGCCTGAGCGGCGCCCGGCGCAGGGCGGGCGAACGTTCTTTCTAGAGAACGCGGCTGCAGGGGATGGTTCTTCCCTCATGACGGTATGCAGGAGAAGATCGTTGCGAAGGGGTTCTGTCTGCCCTTGAAGCGGCGATGAGATGACCTCTATCGCGCCTGTCGATGGGTTCGGCGGACGCCCTAGGTCAGCTTGACAACGTTCGTTAAAACGAACACTTCCTTCGATGACGAGCGGGCCTGTGGGCCCGCCCCACGGAGGCGAGACGACGTGACTTCAGGCAACCCGACCCGACCCGGCCGCGCCCCGCTCGGAAAGGCCGCGCTCCTCGGCCTCGCCCTGGCGTTCGGCACCGTGGGCGGCGCACGCGCGCAGACCGAAATCCTCAACGTCTCATACGATCCGACGCGCGAACTCTACCGCGAGATCAACGCGGTCTTCGCCGAGGAATGGAAGGCCAAGACCGGCGAGACGATTACGATCCGCGCGGCCCATGGCGGCTCGGGCGCGCAGGCCCGCACGGTGATCGACGGCATCCCGGCCGACGTGGTGACGCTCGGCATCCCGTCCGACATCGACGCCATCGCGAAGATTTCGAAAAAAATTCCCGCGGACTGGCGCACCAAACTTCCAAATGAAGGCCTGCCCTACACCTCGACGGTGGTGTTCCTCGTCCGCAAGGGCAACCCGAAGGCGGTCAAGGACTGGTCGGACCTCGCCAAGCCGGACGTGAAGGTCATCACCCCGAACCCGAAGACGTCCGCGGGCGGGCGCTGGAACTTCCTCGCCGCCTGGGGTTACGCCTACGAGAAGGAAGGGAAGGACAAGGAGAAGGCCAACGCCTTCGTCGGCACCTTCTACAAGAACGTTCCCGTGCTCGACACCGGCGCCCGCGGCTCGACCGTGACCTTCGCCCAGCGGGGCCTCGGCGACGTGCTGCCCACCTGGGAGAACGAGGCGTTCCTCGTGCTGGAGGAGTTCGGCAAGGACAAGTTCGACATCGTCGTGCCGCCGACCTCGATCTACGCCGAGCCGCCGGTCGCGCTGGTCGACGCCAACGTCGACAAGAAGGGCACCCGCAAGCAGGCCGAGGCCTATCTCCAGTTCCTCTATAGCGACAAGGCGCAGGCGATCTTCGCCAAGCACCATTACCGCCCGATCAAGCGCGAGGCCGCCAAGGCCGAGGATCTCGCCCTCCTGCCCGAGATCAAGCTGTTCAAGATCGAGGACATCCAGGGCTCCTGGGACGACATCCAGAAGCTGAACTTCGACAACGGCGGCCTGTTCGACCAGCTGAGCAAGCGATGAGAGAGACACCGGCCCCTCGGCGGCGCTTCCGCCAGCGGAGCGTGATCCCCGGCTTCGGGCTCACGCTCGGCTACACGCTCACCTGCCTCGGCGTGATCGTGCTGCTGCCGCTCGCGACCCTGGTGGCCAAGGCCGCCGGGCTCGGGCCGGCGGGCATCTGGGCCGTCGCCACCGATCCGCGGGTGGCGAGCGCCTTGCGCGTCAGCTTCGGCGTGTCGCTGCTCGCCGCACTCACCGCCTCGATCTTCGGCGGCATCGTCGCCTGGGTGCTGACCCGCTACGACTTCCCCGGCCGCAAGCTCGCCGACGCAGTGGTGGACCTGCCCTTCGCCCTGCCGACCGCGGTCGCCGGAATCGCGCTGGCCTCGCTCTACGCCCCGAACGGGCCGGTGGGCTCGCAGCTGATCAAGATCGGCATCGAGGCGGCCTACACGCCCATCGGCATCTTCATCGCCATGGTGTTCATCGGCCTGCCGTTCGCCGTGCGCACCGTGCAGCCGCTGATCGCCGAGATCGACAAGGAGGTGGAGGAGGCCTCCGCCATCCTCGGCGCCTCGCGGATCGCCACGCTGACCAAGGTGGTGCTACCCCCGCTGATCCCGGCGGTGCTGACGGGCTTCGCGCTGGCCTTCGCCCGGGGCGTCGGCGAGTACGGCTCGATCATCTTCATCGCCGGCAACCTGCCCTACGTCTCCGAGATCGCGCCGCTGCTCATCGTCATCAAGCTCTCGGAGTTCGACTACGAGGGCGCCAGCGCCATCGCGGTGATCATGCTCGGCATCTCGTTCCTGACGCTGCTCGCCATCAACCTGGTCCAGGCCTGGAGCCGGCGGAGGTTCGGCTATGTCTGAGGCCGTCGCCCCCTTTCCCGACACGCGGGACGACACGATCCGCCCGCCCCAGAGCGTGGTGACCGAGCGGCCGTGGATTCGCTGGCTGCTGATCGCGGTGGCCTTGAGCTTCCTGGCGCTGTTCCTGGTGCTGCCGCTGATCACGGTGTTCGCGCAGGCGCTGGCCAAGGGCTGGGGCGCGTATCTCGCCGCCTTCACCGAACCGGATGCCCGCTCAGCCATCTGGCTGACGCTCACCGTCGCGGCCATCGCGGTGCCGTTCAACCTCGTCTTCGGCGTGGCGGCGGCCTGGGCCATCGCCAAGTTCGAGTTCCGCGGCAAGAACCTGCTCGTGACGCTCATCGACCTGCCGTTCTCGGTCTCGCCGGTGGTCTCGGGGCTGATCTACGTGCTGGTGTTCGGCTCGCGCGGCCTGTTCGGGCCGTTCCTCGTCGAGCACGACATCCAGATCATCTTCGCGGTGCCGGGCATCGTGCTCGCCACCGTGTTCGTCACCTTCCCCTTCGTGGCCCGGCAGTTGATCCCGCTGATGCAGGAGCAGGGAACCGCCGAGGAGGAAGCCGCGCTGACGCTCGGCGCTTCCGGCTGGCACGCCTTCCGGACGGTGACGCTCCCCAACATCCGCTGGGGCCTGCTCTACGCGGTCCTGCTCTGCAACGCCCGGGCGATGGGCGAGTTCGGCGCGGTCTCGGTGGTCTCGGGCCACATCCGGGGCCTCACGAATACGCTGCCGCTGCACGTGGAGATCCTCTACAATGAGTACAACTTCGTTGCCGCTTTCGCCGTCGCCTCCCTCCTTGCCGGCCTCGCTCTTGTCACCCTCGCCATCAAATCCTTCCTCGAATGGCGCTACGCCGACGACATCGCGGCGGGCACACGGCGCCACTGACCGCGTGGGCCAAGCGACCGCGATCCGCGTTGAGGACCTGTCGAAGACGTTCGAGACGGCCGCCGTCCTGCACGACTTCAATCTCGACGTGCGCGCGGGCGAGTTGCTGGCGCTGCTCGGGCCCTCGGGTTCGGGCAAGACGACGCTGCTGCGCATCATCGCCGGGCTCGATTCTCCGGACCGCGGCCGCATCATCTTCGGCCGCGACGACGCCACGCGCGTTCCCGTGCAGCAGCGCTCGGTCGGCTTCGTGTTCCAGCACTACGCCCTGTTCAAGCACATGACGGTGGCGCAGAACATCGCCTACGGGTTGAACGCCCGGAAGCGGTCGGAGCGCCCGGAAAAGGCCGAGATCAAGCGCCGGGTCGGCAACCTGCTCGACCTGATCAAGCTCTCGGGCTTCGCCGACCGCTATCCCTCGCAGCTGTCGGGCGGCCAGCGCCAGCGCATCGCGCTCGCCCGCGCGCTCGCGGTGGAGCCGCGCGTGCTCCTCTTGGATGAGCCCTTCGGCGCCCTCGACGCCCAAGTCCGAAAGGACCTGCGCCGCTGGCTGCGCGAGATTCACGACCGCACCGGCCAGACCACGATCTTCGTCACCCACGATCAGGACGAGGCGCTGGAACTCTCCGATCGCGTGGCGGTGCTGGATCGCGGTCGCCTCGAACAGGTCGGCACGCCGGACGAGGTGCAGGAGAACCCGGTCTCCCCGACCGTGCTGAAGTTTTTGGGCGACACGATCGAGGTCGAGGCCATCGCCCAGAACGGGCAGGTGCTGGTGAGCGGTCGCGTCACGCCGCTGACCGCGCCGCCCGGCGTGTCCGGCCCGGTCAAGCTCTACGCCCGCCCCTGGCAGCTCCAGTTCGCCGACGCGGACGCCGCCCATCTCCACGGCACCGTGCGCTCGTCGTATCGCACGCAAGGCCGCCAGCGGATCGAGGTGGACCGGGAGGGGGCCAAGACCGTGGTGGTCGAGGCGTCCGACACGGCGCGGCTGGCGCAGGGGCGCGAAGTGGGGCTGCGGATCGTCGGGGGGTGGGTGTTTCCGTAGCGGGACGCGTTCCCCTCCCCCTTGCGGGGAGGGGTCAGGGGTGGGGGTGGTGCAGACGGCACCGGAACGCTAAATCCTGAACCACCCCCACCTCCGGCTCCTCCCCGCAAGGGGGAGGAGAGGCCCGCCTTACGCCCGCCCGGCCTCGGCCGACAGCATCAGCGGGTCGATCCCCAACCCCCGCAGCGCCTGATCGTACTTGGTGCCGAGCCCGGCGCCGAAGATCAGCTCCGGGTCGGCCGGGCAGTTCAGCCAGCCGTTGGCCATGATCTCGTTCTCGAGCTGGCCCGCCTGCCAGCCGGCGTAACCCAGCGCCAGCACCGCGTTCGACGGCCCCTTGCCGTCGGCGATGGCACGCAGGATTTCCACGGTCGCGGTCAGGCACACGCCTTCGTCGATCTGCAGCGTCGACTGATCGATGTGGAAGTCGGCGGTGTGGAGCACGAAGCCGCGCTTGGCATCGACCGGGCCGCCCATCAGCACCGGCATGTGGCCGACCTGCGCGCGCAGGCGGATCGCGTCGGATTCGCTGGCGATGTCGAGCTGGATCAGCAGGTCCGGCATGCTGAGGTCGGCCACCGGCTTGTTGACGATGATCCCCATGGCGCCGTCCGCCGAGTGGGCACAGAGATAGATCACCGAGCGGGCGAAGCGCTCGTCGCCGATGCCCGGCATGGCGACGAGGAACTGACCGTCGAGATAGGCCGGATCTTTGAGGGGCGAGGCGGAGCGCTGCATGCTCCCATGCTAATGCGCCTCGGGGCGTTGATCCATAAGGCAAACGCGCGCGAAAGCGTGCCTCGACAGGGGGCGGCCCCGCGGCTAACGCTGGCCGGGCATAAGTGGAAATCCTGCCCGACAGGATGCGAGGAGAGCACGGATGACGATTCAGGTCGGCGATCACCTGCCCCAGGTCACCTTCCGGGTGAGCGGCCCCGAGGGCCCGCAAGCCAAGACCACCGACGATCTGTTCAAGGGCCGCCGCGTCGTGCTGATCGGCGTACCCGGCGCCTTCACCCCCGCCTGCCACCGCAATCACCTGCCGGGCTACGTCTCGAACCGCGAGGCGATCCTGGCCCGCGGCATCGACGCCATCGCGGTCACCTCGGTCAACGACGTGTTCGTGCTCAATGCGTGGCAGCAGCAGAGCGGCGCCGAGGGCATCGAGTTCCTGGCCGACGGCAACGCCGAGTTCGCCAAGGCCACCGGCCTGGAGATGGACGGCACCGGCTTCGGCCTCGGCATCCGCTCGCAGCGCTACGCCATGCTGGTGGACGACGGGGTGGTGCGGGTGCTGAACGTCGAGGACACCCCGTCGAAGGCGGAGATCTCGGGCGCGGAAGCGCTGCTGAAGGTGATCTGATCAAGCTCCGAGCCCTCTCCCCTCCGCGAGAGGGTGGACCTCGCGTCAGCGAGGGTCGGGAGAGGGGAGCGACGGCGCCGCTTGGCCGCGTTCGTCCAGACATCTTCGGAAGCGTCGCTCCCCTCTCCCGCCTCGCATCCGCGAGGCACCCTCCCCCGCAGAGGGGGGAGGGTTAGGGTGTCGGCGTCCACCCGTAATCGCGCGCGTCCTTCGCCCCGCGATGGAACGCCAGCCGCCGGTCGTATTCCAGCGGGTTCTTGGGCTGCACCAGGGCGCCCGGCGGCACGTTCAGCCAATCGACCAGCCGGGTCAGCATGAACCGCATCGCCGCGCCCCGCGCCAGGATCGGCAGCGCCGCGATCTCCGCCGGCTCCAGCCGCCGCACCGCGTCGTAGCCCGCGATCATCGCGCCCGCCTTGTCGCGGTGGAAGGTGCCGTCGGCGTCGAAACACCATGCGTTGAGGCTGATGGCGAGGTCGTAGGCGAAGGCGTCGGTGCAGGCGAAGTAGAAATCGATCAGCCCCGACACGTCGTCGCCGATGAAGAACACGTTGTCGGTGAAGAGGTCGGCGTGGATGACGCCCGACGGCAGACCCTTCGGCCAGGAGGCTTCCAGCACGTCGAGGTCGGCCCGCGTGCGCGCGGCGAGGCCCGGCGCCACCGTGTCGGCTTGTCCTTCCGCCTGCTCGAACAGCGGGCGCCACGCCCCGACCGACAGGTTGTTCTCGCGCCGCATGCGAAAATCGCGGCCGGCCGCGTGCAGCCCGGCGAGCGCGGCGCCGAGCGCGCGGCAATGCCCGGCATTGGGGCGGCTCAGCGAGACGCCCTCCAGGAAGGTCACGATGGCCGCGGGCCGACCGCAGAGACGCCCGAGCGCCGTGCCGGCGCGGTTGCGCACCGGCTGCGGGCAGGCGAGGCCGGCGCGGGCCAGATGCCCCATCAGGTTGATGAAGAACGGCAATTCGGCCTCGTTCACCCGCTTCTCGTAGAGGGTGAGGATGAAGTTGCCGGCCTCCGTGTGCAGGAAGAAGTTCGAGTTCTCGACGCCCTCGGCGATGCCCTTGCACGAGAGCAGGTCGCCGATCTCGTACTCGGCGAGAAAGGCGCGCAGCGCCTCGTCGGAAACGTCGGTGTAGACCGCCACGGATCGCTTGCCCGTTCACGCAAAGGAAAGGGGCGCCGTGGGGCGCCCCTGGTTTCGTCTAGCCGCCCGAGTCCCAAAAAACTACTCGGCCGCCTCGCTGCGCAGTTCGCGCGGCAGCGGGAAGGACATATCCTCGATCGTCACCGAGACCTGATCCACCGTCACGTCGAAGCGGGCGGCGAAGGCGTCGATGATCTCTTCCACCAGCACCTCGGGGGCCGAGGCGCCGGCCGTCAGGCCGAGGCGGCGGATGTCCTTGAAGGCGTCCCAGTCGATCTCTTCCGCCCGCAGGACGAGGCGGGTGATCGGGCAGCCGGCGCGCTCGGCGACCTCGCGCAGGCGCTGCGAGTTCGAGGAGTTCGAGGAGCCGACGACGATGAGGGCATCGACCCGCGGCGCGACTTCCTTGACCGCCTCCTGGCGGTTGGTGGTGGCGTAGCAGATGTCGTCCTTGTGGGGGCCGTGGATCGCCGGGAACTTGGCCTTCAGCGCCTCGACGATGTGCTTGGTGTCGTCGATCGACAGGGTGGTCTGCGTCACCCAGGCGAGCGCCTGCTCGGCCGGCGGATTCAGCGCCTCGATCTGGTCGATGTCCTCGACCAGCGTGATCGAGCCCTTGGGCAGCTGGCCCATGGTGCCGACGACCTCCGGATGGCCGGAATGGCCGACGAGCAGCACGTGGCGCCCGCGCTTGTGATGGATCTCGGCCTCGCGGTGGACCTTGGTCACCAGCGGGCAGGTCGCGTCGATGGTGGTGAGCCCGCGGCTGACGGCGTTCTGCGGCACGGTCTTGGCGACGCCGTGGGCGGAGAAGATGACCGGGGCGCCGCTGTCGGGCACCTCGTCCAGCTCGCGCACGAACACCGCGCCCTTCCGCTTCAGCGTCTCGACCACGTACTTGTTGTGGACGATCTCGTGGCGAACGTAGACCGGCGCGCCGTAGATCGCGAGCGCGCGCTCCACGACGTCGATGGCCCGCACCACGCCGGCGCAGAAGCCGCGCGGGGCGCAGAGCAGGATTTCCAGCGGCGGCTTGTCGCCCGTCACGGCCGGATGCGGGACCCTGTTCGGGTCGGCGGTCAGGTTGATGGTATCGGCGCTCATGATCCGGCGGATGTGGAGAGGGGTGGCCGGGTCTGTCAACAGCGGCCAGCCCGAAAGCCGCGACAGGGTCGGGATGCCTGTCCGTTGCGCAACACATAGCACGTTTGGCGCGAGGCGTGACCCCCGCCTGAGGAACACCCGCATGTGCGCGGGGGAAATGATGTCGAACGGTGAAGACGGTGGTCCGTGGCGCGGCGGTTTTCACTCTTACCGCCCCCCGTCATTCCGGGGCGCGAAACGAACCCGGAATCCACCCGTGATGCGGGATACCCGGCCGAAATCGGACCGTCGCGGCCAGTCGTGGATTCCGGGTTCCGCTGCGCGGCCCCGGAATGACGGCGGTGGTGGAGCGGAGGCCGATCGCTTCATCGGCGTGAAATCCCATACCGAGGGCGCCGTGTGACGAACGACACGCGAATCGGCCTCGCGGCTTCGGGCCTCGCGGGCTAAGGGGAAGCTTCTCCTTTCATCCAGCGAAGCGACCCAAGGCTTCCATGGCGAGCGCCGCGACCCACGCCAGCTTCCTGCCGCCGGTGCTGACCTTCCTGTCGGCGGCGGTGATCGGCGTGCCGATCGTGCGGCTGCTCGGGCAGAGCGCGGTGCTGGGCTATCTCGTGGCCGGCGTCGTCATCGGCCCGGCCGGGCTCTCGCTCATCGCCGAACCCGAGACCGCGGCGAGCGTCGCCGAGATCGGCGTGGTGCTGCTGCTGTTCATCGTCGGGCTGGAGCTGGAAATCTCCCGCCTCGTCTCGATGCGCCGCGATATTTTTGGCCTCGGCACCGCGCAGTTGGCGCTGTGCTCGCTGGCGCTGGCCGGCGCCGGCCTCGCCTTCGGCCTGACGCCCGCCGCCGCGACCGTGGTCGGTATCGCGCTGGCGCTCTCGGCGACCGCAGTGGCGCTTCAACTCCTCGAGGAACGAGGCGATCTCGGCAGCGCCTATGGTGGCCGCTCCTTCGCAGTACTACTCTTGCAGGACATCTCGGTGGTGGCGATCCTGGCGCTGCTGCCGCTCTTGGCCACGGCCGGCGCCACGCCGAAGGACGGCTGGCTCGACGAGGGCCTGCGCTCGACCGCGCGCGCCGCCGCCGCGGTGGCGGGCGTGGTGATCGTCGGGCGCTACGGCCTCAACCCGTTCTTCCGCCTCCTCGCCGCCGCGGGCGGGCGCGAGGTGATGACGGCGGCAGCCCTCCTCGTCGTGCTCGGCACCGCCATGGTGATGGAGAAGGCCGGGCTCTCCATGGCGATGGGGGCGTTCCTGGCCGGCGTGATGCTCGCCGAATCGAACTTCCGGCATCAGCTGGAAGCCGACATCGAGCCGTTCCGCGGCATGCTGCTCGGCCTGTTCTTCATGAGCGTCGGCATGTCGATCGACGGCGGCCTGCTGGCGAACCACTGGGCCGCGCTGATCGGCGCGACGCTCGCCGCCATCGCGGTCAAGGTGGTGCTAGTGGCGGGCCTGTTCCGGCTGTTCGGCTCGCCCTGGTTGGATGCCGTGCGTGGCGCCGCGGTGCTGGCCCCGGCCGGCGAGTTCGCCTTCGTGATCCTGCCGGCTGCCGCCGACCTGCGCATCCTGGAGGGCAACGTCCCCCGCTTCTGCGTGGCGCTCGCCGCACTCACCATGCTGGTCGGGCCGATCATCGCCAAAGGCCTGGACATGCTGTTCGCCCGCCGCTCGGGCGAGGCGCAGCCACCGTCCGATGTCGGGGACGTGGCGGAATCCGGCGACACCCGCGTCCTCGTCGTCGGGTTCGGCCGGTTCGGGCAGATCCTGGCGCAGGTGCTGCTGGCGGAAGGGATCAGCATCACCGTGATCGACAAGGATGTCGGCCAGATCCGCGCGGCGACGAGCTTCGGCTTCCGCATCTATTACGGTGACGGCACCCGGCTCGACGTGCTGCGCGCGTCCGGCCTCGCCAAGGCCGACCTGATCTGCATCTGCATCGACGACGCGGGCGCCGCGACCAAGATCGTCGACATGGTCCACGAGGAATTCGCCGACGTCCGCACCTATGTGCGCGCCTACGACCGCACCCACGCCATCGAGCTGATGAACCGCGACGTCGATTTCCAGCTGCGCGAGACGGTCGAATCGGCCCTCGGCTTCGGCCGCGCCACCTTGGAGGGCCTCGGGCTCTCGGCGGAGGCCGCCGCGCGCCGGGTCGAGGACGTGCGCAAGCGGGATGTGGCCCGCCTCGTCCTGCAACAGGCCGGCGCCATGCCGGACGGCTCCGGCTGGCTGCGCAGCACCCCGGAGGTGCGCCCCGAGCCGCTCACCGCGCCGACGCGCCCCTCGCGCGCGCTCTCGGCCGAGACCCGCGGCCTGATCGAGACGCAGCGCCACGAGGCCGCCACGCGCGTGCTGGAGCCCGAGGATTCCGAGCGGAATGCCTGAGGCCGAAACGGACGGCGGCGCGCGCTTCGTCACCGGCTCGATCCTGCGCCACGTCGTGGTGATGAGCGGGACCGGCTCGGTCGGGCTGATGGCGATCTTCGCCGTCGATCTGCTGTCGCTGTTCTACGTGTCGAAGCTCGGCGATCCGGCGCTCACCGCGGCGGTGGGCTTCGCCTCCATCGTCCAGTTCTTCGCCATCGCCATCAATATCGGCCTGATGATCGCGGCCGGCGCCCTGGTCTCGCGGGCGATTGGGCGCGGCGACACCGCGGGCGCCCGGCGGATCGCGACCTCGGTCAACGTCCACGTCTTCGTCGTCTCCGGCCTGCTCGTCCTGGCGCTGCTCGCCGTGCTCGACCCGCTGCTGCGGGCCATCGGGGCGGAAGGGCACACCCTGGAGGTCGCCAAGCGCTATCTCTGGATCAGCCTGCCCTCGAACCTGCTGCTCGGCCCCGGCATGCTGGCGACCGGCCTGTTGCGCGCGGTGGGGGCGGCGCGGGACGCCATGTCGGTGACGCTGGGCGGCGCCATCGTCACCGTGTTCCTCGATCCGGCGCTGATCTTCGGGCTCGGCCTCGGCGTCGATGGCGCGGCCATCGCGGTCTGCGTCGCGCGGCTCACCTTCGTGGTCATCGGCACGCGGGCGCTGCAGCACCACCGCCTGCTGGAGCGCCCGTGCCTGCCCGCGATCCTCGGCGACCTCCCGGAGGTGACCCGCATCGCGCTGCCTGCTGTGCTGACGAACCTCGCGCCGTCGGTCGCCAGCGCCTTCATCGCCCACGCCCTGTCGGGCTTCGGCCCCGAGGCCATCGCCGGCAACGTGGTGATCGACCGCCTCGCCCCGGTCGCCTTCTGCGGGCTGTTCGCGATGTCGGGCTCGATCGGGCCGATCCTCGGCCAGAACTGGGGCGCGGGCCGGTTCGACCGGATGCGCGGCGTGCTGATCCAGGGCGCGCTGGTGACGGCCCTCTACATCGTCCTCGTCTGGCTGGTGCTGGCGCTCGCCCGCGGGCCGCTGGCGCGGGCCTTCGAACTCACGGGGGTCGCCGCCGACTTGTTCGGCTTCTTCTGTCTGGTGGCCGGGCCGGTGTGGTTCTTCAACGGGCTGCTGTTCCTGTCGAACGCCTCGTTCAACAATCTCGGCTTCCCCTTCGTCTCGACCGGGCTGAACTGGGGCCGGGCGACGCTCGGCACCATGCCGCCCGCCTGGCTCGGTGCGGCGACGTACGGGCCCAAGGGCGTGATCGCCGGCACGGGGCTCGGCTCGGTCGCGTTCGGGCTCGTCGCCCTGGTGCTGGCCTTCCGCACGGTTCGCACGCTGGAGCGCGGCAACCGGCCCGAGCCCACGCCGGAGCCGGAGGTGCAGGAGGCCGCCCGCCACGACACGGGGGCGTCGGCCCCGGCGCCATCGAGCGGAATGCCGATGTAACGGGCCGCATTTCGGCGTTCGAACGCCGCTTTCCCCCTCGAAATCGTCCCGGAGCGTGGCCCGCGGCTGGTCAGGGACGGTCCGATGCGACACACTTCGCCCCTAGGCTGTCCCGAGGGGCCGCATCCGAGGCGGCGTGAGGCGCCCTGTCATGTTCACGATGTTCGACATCCTCCAGAGCCAGGGCGACGCGAGCCTCAAGGCGTTCGGGCAGCAATTCGGCCTCTCGCCGGAGCAGACCCGGCGGGCGATGGAAGCCCTGATGCCGGCGCTCGGTCTCGGCCTCCAGAACCCGGCGGCCGACCCGATGGGCCTTGGTCGGATGTTCGGCTTCGGGATGCCGGGGGCCGCACCGAAATCCGCCACCCCCGACATGATGGCGGGGATGTTCGGCTCGCCGATGCTGGTGCAGGCGGTGATCCAGCAGGCGTCGGCCGCGAGCGGCGTCGGCAGTCAGGCGCTCCGGCAGATGCTGCCGATCATGGCCGGCATGGTCGTGGCCGGCATCGTCCACCTGATGCTCAACCCGCCGACCGCCCCGGCGGCCCAGCCCGCTCCCGCAGCCCCGAACTTCGGCGACCTCTGGGCCGACTGGCTGAACGGCCTGAGCGCCGCAGCCTCCGCCCAGACCGCCCCCCCGGCCAAGACCACGCCTAAGACCGCCCCGCCCTCCCGGCCGCAATTGCGCCGGGAGCCGCCGAGCGCGAGCCCGCAGCCGGACGCCGCCAAGGCGTCGATGGAGGTGATCTCGCAGATGTTCCAGACCGGCGCCGAGGTTCAGGAGCAGAACGTCAAGGCGATGCGCGAGGTGT
The DNA here is from genome assembly GCF_038442325.1 of Methylorubrum subtropicum. NCBI lineage: Bacteria > Pseudomonadati > Pseudomonadota > Alphaproteobacteria > Hyphomicrobiales > Methylobacteriaceae > Methylorubrum > Methylorubrum subtropicum. The sequence goes on from NZ_JBBXMW010000021.1 coordinate 84,152, forward strand.
TCGACGCGTTCTGGAGCCAGAAGGATGCGCCCGCCGAACCGGGCAAGGCCCCTCCGGAGCCGGCGCCGGCCGCCGAGCCCCCCGCGCCGGAAGTCGCCCCGAAGCCGACGGCGGCGCCGGGTGCGGCCCCGTCCGCACGGCGCAAGCCCGGCACGCGGGGCTGACGCAGCCTACTGGGCCAGCGTGTAGTACTTGATGATCGAATCGAACATGCCCTTCATCGCGTTGCCGAAGAGGAGCATGCAGGTGATGACCGCCCCCGCCATGACGGCGGTGAGCAGCGAGTATTCGATCATCGTCGCGCCGTCGGCGTCGCGGGTGAACCGGGTCGCGGCGATGCGCAGCCGGGCGGCGAGGGCCGCCATGCGCTCGGTCGAAATCAGTCGCACGGCGGATCGTCCCGGAATCGTGTCGGTCGAACGGTACGCTAGCGGTCGCGAGTTGAGACGAGCTTAAACCGAACAGGGAGATTCCGGGGGTCGGCCTGGGCCGAGCGGCGCTCAGACGGCCCGCCGGGCGACGAGGAACAGGCGCGGAAAGGCGAGCAGCACGCGCCCGTCGCCGCCCCTCAAATAGGCCGCCTCCAGCGCCCGCTCGTAGGCCGCGAGGAAGCCCGCCCGGTGCTCGGGCGAGAGGGGGCCGAGGAACGGGCGCAGGCCCGTGCTCTGGAGCCACGCCACGATGGCCGCAGCATCGGCGAGGGGGTGGAAGTAGGTCGTCCGCCACAGATCGACGGTGCTGCAATCGGCCCCGCGCAGCAGGTCGTAATAGGCCTGCGCCCCGAGGATCGGCGTGCGGGCGGCGGCCGGATCGCCGATGGACGCAGCCCAGGGCCCGTCCGCGGCGACCGCGCGCATGAGACGGTGCGAGGGTTCGTCGAGGTTGTCCGGCATCTGCACCGCGAGGCAGCCGCCGGGCCGGAGCTGGCGCACCAGCCGCGGCAGCAGGCTCGCGTGGTCGGGCAGCCATTGCAGCACCGCGTTGGCGAAGATCAGGTCCGGCGGGGCGTCCGGGTGGGCATCACGCAGGTCGGCGGCGACGAAGCGCAGGTTCGGCAGAGTGCGGCGCGCCTGGGCCAGCATGTCGGGGGCGCTGTCGATGCCGACGATGTCGGCCTTCGCAAAACGCTCGGCGAGCAGCGCGGTGCTGTTGCCCGGCCCGCAGCCGAGATCGACCACGTGGGCGGCGTCCTCCAGCGGCACACGGGCCAGCAGGTCGGCCGCCGGGCGGGTCCGCTCCTCGGAAAAACGGAGATACTGCGCCGCGTTCCAGTCCGACATGCTCCCCTCCCGAAGCGAGGTTCGAGGGGCGCAGAGTATACGATTCACGGCCTTTCGCTGCGGATTCCGACCCATGCCGTCATTGCGAGGCGAAGCCGAAGCAATCCAGGGCTCCGCATTGTCCAGATGAGGCACACCGGTCACCGTTTCGTCGGCACGGTCGCGCCTTCTCCGAACACGTCGTGCCCTGGATTGCTTTGGCTCCGCCTCGCAATGACGGGGAAGCGCGCGCGACAGACCGGAAGCCATAGTTCGTGGTGGACAGCCCCGTGTGCGGGGTTGGCGCGGACGGGCGCGGCGGGCCAGCGTCGGTCCTCACGAACGCACCCGGCCCGGAGGGGATCATGCTCGAGGAATTCAAGAAATTCGCCCTGCGGGGCAACGTCGTCGATCTCGCCGTCGGCGTCATCATCGGCGCGGCGTTCGGGGCGATCGTCAACTCGCTGGTGCAGGACATCATCATGCCGATCATCGGCGCGGTGACCGGCGGGCTCGATTTCTCGAACTACTACATCCCGCTCTCGTCCAAGGTGCAGGCCGGCATGGCTTATGCCGATGCCAAGAAGGTCGGCGCGGTGATCGGCTACGGCCAGTTCCTGACGCTCGCCGTCAATTTCACCATCGTGGCCTTCGTGCTGTTCATGGTCATCCGCGCGATGAACACGCTGAAGACCCGGGAAGAGGCCAAACCCGAACCCGTCGCCGAGGTGCCGGCGGACGTGAAGCTGCTCGGCGAGATTCGCGACCTGCTGGCCAAGCGCCGTCACTGACGCATGTCCCCTCCCCCTTGCGGCAGGGCTATCGCATTTGGGTGATGAGGTCGGCGAGGAAGTCGTCGTCCCATCCGGCCAGTTGCCGCTTGGTGTGCAAGGAGCCCTTAGCGGTGTCCTGGCGCAGGATGGC
>NZ_JBBXMW010000022.1:0-85285 GCF_038442325.1 Methylorubrum subtropicum
TAGTCGTCCAGGCAGTCGGGAAGGAGCGTGATCTGCTGACGGTCCTCACCTGCGATGAAGCGTTTCATCCCGACCTCCCCAGATCGGGATTTACTCTACCAAATCAGCACGTTTTCACACAGCCTGGACCCACAGCGGGCCTTCGGAAGGCCAGCTTTGGAATTGTTGGAGCGAAGGAACGGATGATGTCTCTCGCCTGCCGCAAGCATCAGGCGAGTTGCCGCCGGGCAATATGCGTCCGGCCAAGAGCGCGCTGAAACTTTCCGCCTTTGGTCTCCGTAAGAGGTCCACAACGCCCTACTCAGGGGTGCATCCTACGGGAGACACCATGTTCAAGAAGCTTCTCCGCCTCGCGCTCGGCCTCGCTATCGTTTCCGTCACCGCCCCGGCACTCGCTAAGAACCCGATGGTCGGCGGCGCGCCGATGTACGCCAGCAAGACGATCGTCGAGAACGCGGTCAACTCGAAGGACCACACCACGCTGGTCGCTGCGGTGAAGGCCGCGGGCCTCGTCGAGACGCTGTCGGGGCCCGGCCCGTTCACCGTGTTCGCGCCGACCAACGCCGCCTTCGCCAAGCTGCCGCCGGGCACGGTCGAGACGCTGGTCCAGCCGCAGAACAAAGCCCAGCTGACCGGCATCCTGACCTATCACGTGGTTCCCGGCGCCCTTACGGCCAAGGATCTGATGGCGATGGTCAAGGAAGGCGGCGGTCAGGCCACCCTCAAGACCGTCAATGGCGGTGCGCTGTCGGTCGAAGCCAAGGGCAAGAAGATCTACGTGACCGACACCAAGGGCAATACCGCTACCGTCACGGTCGCGAACGTTATGCAGTCGAACGGCGTGATCCACGTCGTCAACGGCGTGCTCATGCCCTGATCCCAGCAGGCGGGCTCCAGCTGAGAGCGGAGCCCGCTTCAATCTCGCGCGAACTTGCCTGAAAGTTACCAAGACGCTCAGCAAACCTCCTTTAGTACCACCAATACCGCAAGGCGCTAAGCCTCTGCGATGCTACAGGCGTGACTGATGTGGAGCAGTGTGGATTTATAATTTATTTACAGGAACTTATGGGGAATTTCATGCCTTTGCTTAGGGTAGGCCCAGCAATGCTGGTCTCCGCAGGAGGAAGTCCATGATCAAGCGTACCCTCGGTCTCGCCGCCGCAGCCATGCTCGGTGGCCTCAGCTTTGGCGCTGGTCCCTCGTCCGCTGCTCCTCTCGCAGTCCCTGGCATCCAGACCGATCAAGCTCTAACAACCCCGGTGCAGATGACCCGCTCCGAGCGGATGATGATGCGGGACCGCATGATGCAGAAGCGCATGATGAAGCGCCGGATGATGGAGCGGCGCATGATGCGTCGGCAGATGATGAAGCGGCGCATGATGAACCGCATGTAAGGCGTCCATACGGGAAGGGTTCTCGCAAGAGCCCTTCCCGTACGATCGACCAAGCTGCAGCGCTTTCTGGCAGAAAATAAGTAATAGAGAAAGCTGTTGAATGAATAAGCCGCACTTCCTGCTGACAAGGAGCTGCTCGGGAAGGTTTAATTTTACATTAATTACAAGCAATGGGTGCTTAAAGGGATTTGTGCAAGTTTGCATCGAGCCGCATCATTCACAAGCAGAAATTAGAGAAATGGCTTTAAACAAGGTCAAACTGATAGCTAGGGAATTTTTTGAGAGTTTCGATTATCACAGCATTTAGATTGCAAAACTGCATCCCAGTTTCACAATAATATCAAGGTGCGGGTGATTGCGCTGATGTTGGTGTGAATGCCGGAATGCCATTCTGGCGAGATTCGGTGATATCTCTAAATTTACATTAAGTAAGTGTGATGCCCACAATTTTGATCCGGAGGTGTGTTTTATTTGCAACATCGAGCAAATTTCGCCACTGATCGTTCCTTTCTGCCGGTGATTTGCTTGTTTGCCGACATCGCGGCCTTACAGGATGCAACCGTTAGCCAATTAATCGGCGGGAGCGTCACCGTGGTTCTCAAGTTCCTTCGCGGGGCCGGCAAGTCCGCCCCCGTCACGACGCCGGATGGCGTTGATCTCGCCGCCGGGCGGCGAGCCTTCATCCAGAGCGTCGGCCTCGGCATGGCCGGCTCGGCGCTGGTCGGCTCGGCCGGCTTCACCCCGGCGGCGGCCCAGACCGTCACCGACACCGACATCCTGAACTTCGCCCTCAACCTCGAATACCTCGAGGCCGAGTTCTACCTGCGCGCCGCCACCGGCCGCGGGCTGACCGACGGCGAGGTCACCGGCACGGGCGCGCTGGGCGCGGTCACCGGCGGCCGTCAGGTGAACTTCGCCACTACGGCGATCCGCAACTACGCCGTCGAGATCGCCAGCGAGGAGCGCATCCACGTCCAAGCCCTGCGAGCCGCTCTCGGCGCGGCTCGCGTCGCCCGTCCGGCGATCAACCTGACGACCTCGTTCACCGCCGCCGCCCAGGCCGCGGGCCTGATTACGTCCAGCCAGACCTTTGACGCCTTCGCCGACGAGACCAACTTCCTGCTCGCGTCCTACATCTTCGAGGACGTCGGCGTGTCGGCCTATCTCGGCGCGGCTCCGCTCATCTCCAACAAGGCGATCCTGGCCGCGGCCGGCGGCATCCTCGCCGCTGAGGCCTACCACGCCGGCACGATCCGCACGGTGCTCTACAGCCGCGGCCTCTACACCCCGGCCCTCAAGATCTCGGACGCCCGCGATTCGCTCGACGGCTCGACCGACCTCGACCAGGGCATCGGCACCGCCTCGATCGCCAACATCTCGCTGACCAACCCGGCCAACGGCCAGGCCTACGCCCGCACGACGAGCCAAGTGCTCAACATCGTCTACCTCAACCCGTCGAAGCGGCCCGGCGGCTTCTTCCCCGCCGGCCTCAACGGCACGATCCGCTGAATGCGCGAAGCGGGGCGGCCGCGCGCCGCCCCGGACACGGCCCCGTGCTCTCGAACGAAGGTTGAAGGTCCACGACCATGCTCAAGAAGTTGCTGTTGGCGGGGGGCGCGTCCCTGCTGGCGATCGGCGCGGCCCACGCCGCCGATCTGCCGCGCCGCGCCGCGCCGCCGCCTGTCTTCACTCCCGTCCCGGTCTTCACCTGGACCGGGTTCTACGCCGGCTTCAACGCCGGCTACGCCTGGAGCGACCGCCGCCGCGAGACGGTGACGGGGCTCATCACCGACCCAATCCCGTCCGCCGACTACCTCGCGGCGCTCGGGACCGGCACCGGCCGGGGTGACTCGGGTGGTTTCACCGGCGGCGGCCAGATCGGCTACAACGTCCAGTTCACGCCGGGCTCCGGCTTCGTGATCGGCGTCGAGGCGGATGCCGCCTATACCGACCTGCAGCGCCGCACCGCCTCCACAGCGACTATCGTCGGCTTCCCCGGCTTCCCCGGCATCAACGACGTGGAGCTGGCGAGCGCCACCCGCAGCGAGCTGTCCTTCCTCGGCACGGTACGCGGCCGGGTCGGCTACGCCTTCGACCGGTTCCTGGTCTACGGCACCGGCGGCTTCGCCTACGGGCAGGCGAAGTACTCCTCGGTGCTCAACATCGGCAACACGCTGGGTGGGTTCACCACCTTCCCGACCGCCAGCGTCACCGGCGGCTTCGACGACTTCCTGACCGGCTACGCCTATGGCGGCGGCATCGAGGTCGCGCTGCCGACGGACAACTTCCTGAACTTCTTTCGATCGAGCGCGGTGACGTTCAAGGTCGAGTACCTGCACTTCGACCTCGGCAGCCGCAACGTCATCGGCTCCTACGACATTATCCCGGCCTCCGGCACGCCGATCGCCGCGACCCAGACGCGGGTGCGCACCGAGGGCGACATCGTCCGCGCCGGCATCAATTACAAGTTCGGCTCGTACTGAGCCGAACCTTTGGTTGACCCGTCACTGTGAAGGACGCCCCGCCATCGGCGGGGCGTCCTTTTATTTTGCGGCTTCAAGAGAGCAGGATCCGATCAGTTTGACCAAAACTCTGCAACTCATTCAAAATCCAAGATTTTCGCACTGTCTCTTGGCTGGCGGCGTTTTGAGGGCTTGTTTAGTCTATAATTCAGGCACGAAATTGTTCTGACTAGGGTATACCTTTATCGGACCGTAATTTAACCGGTTCGATCAATACATTTTGATCAATCAAAATAGATCGAAAATTAAATATCAAGGACAAGGTCACGACTCGCATCAGATCGGTAGACCATACGATGTGCAGAAAACGACCGTTTTCGAGCTACTTGGATGTGTGAGGAAATTCTGTGAAGATATCAAAGCTGCAACGAACAGGGGTGGCAGATGGTTGCCCTGAAGCCACAACGCACAGATAAAAACTCTGGAGCTCTGCGGCGCCGGCTATTCCATGTCGAGCCGCAGCCGCGTGCGGAACAGTATCTTGCCAGACTCGTCGCGAACCTGCGCTGCGATGTAGCGCTCTCGCGCCCGCATCATTGCTGCTAGGCGGCTTGAGCCATGCACAGCCTTGCGCGCGATCTCCGGCAGCAGCGCCACAACGGCCCTGCAAGCTTCGCTCAGGTCGGTGAACTCAAGCCCGTCGTCATCACGGGTGAACGTGTCGCCGTCGGCGACGTCGATATAGAGGAGCATGCAGGCCCTCGCGTCGTGATCCGGAATTCTGACCTGCTCCACAGGTGATGTCGTTAACCTATCTGGATCGGTTGTGCGCTGCTTGGCTGCCATGAGATGGCTGAAAGCTCACGGCTTCGCGCCTCAGGCGGCCACAACACGGGCGCCGTTATCGACCCGCCAACGCCTCGAGGCCAGCACGGTTGAGGATGCGCAGGTGCCGATCTTTCAGCTCGATGAGGTCCAAGCTCCGCAACTCTCTCAACGTCCGGTTCACGTGGACGATCGTCACCCCGACGCACTCGGCCAGATCCACTTGCGTCAGCGGCAGAGAACATGCGTCTCGCTCCGCCATGCCGATGGCATGCTGCCGATCAACGATCTCACAGAACAGGTACGCCAACCGCTCCGCCGCCGAGCGTACCCCCAGAGCCGTCAGCCAGCCGCGGCTGCGCGCCTCCGCCTCGAGCTTGGCCCGGCGTAGCGCCACCTTGACCGTGGAATGCGTGACGAGCAGATCCTCCAACACTGCGCGCGGCACTCGCACCACCCGGCACGGCGAGAGCGTGGCAACGCCGTGGTCCCAGCGCTCCAAGTGGATCAGGTCCAAGTCGCACAGATCCCCCGGCAGCAGCAGGGTAAGGATTTGCCGCGGTCCTGCAGCAGTCTGCAGGTAGCGGCAGGCGATCCCTTCCATCACGAGGAAGGCCGTCTCTGCCGCTTCACCGTCCCGCACGAGGTCGGCGTGGGCCCCAGCCATTGCCTCTCGGCTGGCGAGTTGTGCCAGGGCAGCCCGATCGTCGGCTGACAGGGACGCCAGAACCGTGAGCCTCGCTACGAGTGGATCGGCCATACCATCGTGCTGCCGTGCATGGCGGTGCGGCAGTGTACCCGGCTGGCTCTGCAGGCTGATCATGATCTGCTCCTTAGCCGCAGCAGCGGGGTCAGCATCTCGACAACGTCCTGGGCTAGGACCGGCTCGCGGAGAAGGATGTCGGCCGGTAGCTCAGCCGTGCCTTCCGGTGTGCCGTGGGCAACGAAGGGAATGCCGCGTTGGCGCAGGGCCTCCAACAGGCTCGCACTTGCCTCATCGCGCCGCGGCAATCCGAGCACGACGTAGTCCGGCGCCAGGTGCGGGAGCAGCGTCAGCCCAGATGCCGCGTTAGGCACCGGTCCGAACGCATGAAGGCCGGCACCTGCCAGCGCATCGGCCAAGTCGAGGCCGAGGATCGGATCCGGCTCAATCAGCAGGACGAGCGGGCCGATACCAGCTTCGCCGGACGGCGGGCTGGGCTCGGCGGCCGGGAATTCGCTATGCGAGCCCAGATGCAGCATATGAAGAACCTAAATGGTTGATGCTCCCAAGGGAACAGCGCTCATATGCTCAGTCCGGTAGTGCACAACCGACCCCGAGCGGTCATTCCACCTTTCGAGACTTATGTGCAGAAAACGACCATTTTCTGCACACTAGCGCAAGCCACCTCCCCAGCATTGGAGGCGGCCCCGTTTGCGTGAAAAAAACATGAGAATAAAACTATTGTGTAAAAAACGGTAGTTTCTTACAAGCTTCACGTGCCGATGTTCTACGCGCGCGTCTCGGCCGTGGGTCAGAACCTGCGGCGCGATGCTGCGAAGGAGGCTGACTGTCTCTGAACTTCCAGAGGTGCGCGGCGAGATCAAGACAGATGTAGCCCAATGGGGCCTGTGGGACGGCTTGAGCGTGAAGGTTCCCCCGTCACAATGGTGTGTCGGCGAGAGGACGTGACCCCCCTTACCCGCTTTTAGGCAGTGCCCCGATTTCGTCCGCCGACACTCAGGAAAATAGATATTGGGCGGCGCGATCTCAACCAGGCGCTGAGAGTCTGGCCGGAACGTGTCTAGGGGTACCGGCGGGAGGCCGTAACCCCTCCTACCCGCCATTGGGCAGTGTCCCGAATTCGACCACCGGCACGCAGAGAAATAGGGGCCAAGCGACGCGATCTCAATCGCGTGCTCGTCGACCTTGCGTGTTGCAGTGCAGCTGTAGCGAACTCTGAAATTGCACTGTTTTTGGACACTGAGTGCGCTTTCGCGTGAAGTGTTCTCCCGATGATCGAGAGCCGCCCTCCCCCCTACCCAACCGCATTCTGCCGCCAAAGTCTACGAGCAGGAGACTGCCCCCAGAGGCATCTACGATGAGCTTACTCAGCCAAGTCCTCTGACCATCTACAAAAACGGGGTGGTCCCAGATCCCGTCGTCATCCTGCCCACCCTTGCAGCCTCACCAAAACGGTACTGCCGCGTCCCACGCTGTCCCGGCAAATCCCGGCTGATCCCGCCAAATTCAGATATCCGCCGCCAGTTATCGGTGACATGCACACGATGGCAGGCAGTTTGGAACAATCGACCGACGGTCTGCAAACCCTCGATGTTGTTCGACTTGTAGCCGCTCGGCCCCCTCCCCTGCTTCTCCACCAAGCGGCGCAGACCACACCACGCGACATGTTGGTGCTCCACATCGCAGGTCACGCAATCGGTGGACTGTTGCGTCGCCGTGTCCGGCGGCCGACCGGTGCCTGCGACCGCGTCTTGATCAATACCAATCCCAGGCCGTCCTTCGCGGCTACCAACGGCGAGTTCGGCTGCGCCAACTTCGACGCCGCGCCGCCCCTACTGATGCCGAAGGGCGGCAGCTACGTCACGATCTGGCAAGGAAGCCGCATCGTCTGGGAAGGCAACGAGGAGGCAATTCCCACCTACTTCCTACAGGAGGATTTCGACCTGTGACCATCTCAGTCGCTCATCATTCGTAAGATCCATGATGTATGGATTCTATGGATCAGGAAGCCCCGATGCGCTCTTTCACAACCGCCGACCTCAACAAGCAGATCGGTGAAGTCACCGACGCGGCCCAACGCGCACCCGTCGTCATCACCCGGCGAAGCAAGCCCCGGTTCGTGCTCATGAGCCTGGAGCACTACGAGGCCCTGCGCAGGCCCGAGTACCCGCGCCGAGCCTTCACTATCGACACCATGCCGGACGAGTTCCGCGACGGTCTTTTGCAGGCGGCCGAGTCTTACGAGAGGGAGCGCAGCGATGACGACTGAGCCCCCGGAAACCGGACTCGTCGATCGCTACAGCTTCCTCTGGCCGCGCGAACACGACCGCGGGGAGCGGAAGGGGCGCAAGGATCGGCCGGTCTGCCTCATCGTCCCCGTCAATGTGCAAGTCCAGCGAGGCCGAACGTTCCGATCAGGGCGGGCTCTAAGGCGATCGGTAGCCTGATCCGGTCTCCCTTCGAGCAAGCGGGAGGCCGTTCGCCCGTGCGGGATCGCCGCGGCGAAGGAGTGGACCATGACCGAGTAAGTGCTGACCACCTTGACCATCGGGGGGCTCCTGAGGGGGCAGGGGAAGGTTGAGGCGCTGATTGAGGCGGCGGCAGCGTGTTTCGAGGACGCTGAGATCGGGGCCCGCGATGCCCTGGCCAGGGGCAGCTGCGTCACTTTCGCGGCCTTCCAGAATTTCGGAAACACCCCACCACGACGCCTTCTGCCTGGCGCAGGGATTGACCTGGCATCGTTCGTGGGTCGCCCAGGTCGGGTAGTTCGGGGCCGGTCTGGAATACTGGCGCCCGTTCTGGAGGCGGCGCTCGAAGAAGCTACCGACGAGGACGGCGCACCGATGATGATGCTGGCTGCCTTGAGGCGCTGTCACCAGGGCGGTCCGACCCTGGACGACCTGATTGATCGTCTCGGACAGGCCGACGCCGCCACCGCATCTCTGAGCTTGGCGGCGGACAGCGCCTGATCCGGTCCGGTTCGGCCCCGCGTCCCCATTCGAGAGTCGGAGAGGGGCTTCGCTTGCGTGAGGGTTTCGAGGTCGGGGAGAGAGCCCGGCCGCCCGCACACAGGGACGATGCGACCATGACCAGCGCGAAGGCCGCCACGAAGAGCACCGCCAACACCGCCAAGATCACCCTGACCGAGGCGGTCGCAATCCCGTTCGACAAGCTGGCCCTGAGCCAGGCGAACGTGCGCCGGATCGCTCAAGGTATGAGCATCGAGGACTTGGCCGAGGACATTGCCCGGCGCGGCCTGCTGCAGTCCTTGAGCGTGCGCCCGGTCCTCGACGCGGGAGGCCAAGAGACCGGCCGCTACGAGGTGCCCGCCGGGGGCCGGCGCTACCGCGCCCTCGAGCATCTCGTGAAGACCCGGCGCATGACCAAGGGCACCAAGGTGCCCTGCATCGTCCGCCCGGCCGACAGCGCGATCAGCGCGACGGAGGACTCGATCGCCGAGAACGCCATGCGTGAGGCCCTGCACCCGCTCGACCAGTTCCGGGCGTTCAAGGCGCTCGCCGGCGGCGGCATGTCCCACGCCGACATCGCCGCACGCTTCTTCGTGTCGGAGAAGATCGTGCGCCAGCGCCTGCGGTTGGCCGGGATCAGCCCGGTGCTGCTCGACGCCTATGCGGTCGGGGAGCTGACGCTGGAATGCCTGATGGCGTTCTCCGTCACCGAGGATACCGAGCGCCAGGTCAAGGTGTGGGAGGCCCTGTGCAAGCGAAGCGGGGTGAGTATCTGGTCGATCCGGCAGGCGTTGACCGATCGCACGGTGAGCGTGGGGGATGCCCGCGCCCGCTTCGTTGGCGAGGAGGCCTACGTGGCTGCCGGCGGCATCGTCCTGCGCGATTTGTTTGCCGAGCGCGGCGACGGCTGGTTCCAGGATGCCGCCCTGCTCGACCGGCTGGCCGAGGAGAAGCTGGCCGCTGTCGGGCAGGAGGTGGCCAAGGAGGGCTGGAAGTGGATCGAGGTGTCGCTGTCGCTGATGACGGGGCGAACCTACGGCCTGCGCACCCTGCGGACCCGGTCCGAGCTGGACGAGGCCGAGGAAGAGGCCTTCGAGGCAGCGGTCGCCAGCTACGACGCGCTCAACGACGCGTATGGCTACGGCGACGACATCCCGGAAGAGGTAGTCGAGCGGCTGGCCGCGCTGGAGGCCGAGATCGCCGAGTATGAGCGGCGCTCCAACATCTACGACCCGATCGACATCGCGATCGGCGGTGCCTTCGTCACCCTCGACTACGACGGCCGGCCGTCGGTCCGTCGCGGCTATGTCCGACCGGAGGACGAGCCCGTCGCAGCCCCGGAGGAGGAGACCGCGACGGCGGTCGCAACGGAGGCTGGGAGCGCGGGTTCGCAGGCCAATGCCATCGGTGCGGGCTCCACGGAGGCGGGGGCAGAGGGTCACACTTTCCGACCAGAACCCAGCGTGATGCGTACGACCATCACGATCGGCGGCGGCTCGGCGGCTTCCAACCCCACAGCCGAACCGGAGGAGTCCGACCGGCCGCTGTCGGAGCAGCACTGGACCGAGCTGACCAGCTACCGCACCATCGCCCTGCGCGAGGCTCTGGCCGACGATCCTGAAGCCGCGTTCATCGCGGTCCTGCACGCGATGGTGATCCGGGTGATCGTCCTCGGCTACGGCACCGGGACCTGCCTGGAGGTGTCGACCACGTCGAGCCGGGTCGACCACTCTGTCCAGGGCCTCGGCGCCTTTCGGCCGGCAAGCGCCCTCGACGCGCGGCGTGAGGCGTGGGCCAAGCGCCTGCCGGAGGACCACCACGCGATCTGGGACTTGTTGCTCGATCTGGCTCCCGAAGAGCGCACTGAGCTATTCGCGCTCTGCGCGGGCTTGAGCGTCAACGCGATGCACAGCCCCTACGACCGGCGTCCCGACGCGTTGCCGCACGCCGACCGGCTGGCCCGGCTCGTCGGGCTCGACATGACCCGGGACTGGTCGCCGACGGCGGCCAACTACTTCGGTCGCGTGACCAAGACCCGTATCCTCGCCGCGATCCGCGAGGCCAAGGGCGAGGACACCGCCCGCCTGCTCGAGGGCCTCAAAAAGGGGGACATGGCGCGCGAGGCCGAGCGGCTGATGGCCGGCAGCCGCTGGCTGCCAGAACTGCTGCGCACCCCCGGTCTCGACACCGAAGCCGCGGCCATCGCGACCGACGAGCCGGCCGGAGCCGGTGGCGCGGCCGAAGCGGAGGAAGAACCGGCCGAGGATCTCCCGGCCTTCCTTGCCGATGTCATGCATGCCGCCGACTCGGACGGGTTCGAGCCGAACGGCTACCCCGTCGCGGCCGAGTAGCCCTCTGCATCGGTGCTGCCTCAGCGCCGCTCCCCGAGCTTCGCGGCTCGGGGTTTGTTTTTGGGTCCTTGGGAGCCTCCGGCGCGAGCTTCCCAAAGTCCCGGTCGTCATGGCCCAATCGCGTCTGCTTCGCGAACTGGGCGGGCTTGGGCGGGGGTAGAACGGAGCCACCATCGGATAATCGTCCGGCAAACCCCGCTTGGCGCGGTCCGCCTCCGGTGTGAGGTCCGGGCTGGTCAGGTGCCACTTAGGCATCCGATAGGCGTTCATGTCCTTAAGGAGACCAACGTCCTGTCACGGATCGAGGCCCTGATCTCCTCGCGCGTCGGACGCTGTCAGACCGCCATGGTCTTCGAACGCTTCTGGGGAAGCCGTTTCCTGTGGTCGGTTTCGCAGAGACACCGGGGTCTGACCGATCTGCCGGATCAGCGGACCGATTTTCTTCGAGGGGATCGGATTGTTGGCCAGGTACGATGTGGCGATCCGAACGGTCACGGCGATGATCGAGCGGACATGCGCGTCGGCCTGGGTATGCTGCGATCGTTGCAGCCGACCGTTCCGCTCCTGTGACTCGCCAGCCATGTGAAGCTTGGCCGTAAAGTTCGTGAACAATACAGCCAAGTAAAAACGCGGGAGAATAGCGGGTGTAATTGGCACATTCTCGCAAGAACTATTAGAGCGGGACGGCTCGCGAGAGCGAGAGGAGGCCGGACGGGAGCGAGCCGACGGTTGGACAGAGAAAGTCCTGCGGGTCGGCCGATCCCCCGCCAGGAGGCCGTCCGTGAACGTCTCGATCCGCACTGAGCACCTCTACAGCCCATCCCTCGCGCCCTCGACCGCGCCCGAAGCCCTGTTCCGCGCCGGCTCGCGCCTTGCCGACCGGCTCGCGCAGGGTAGAGCGATCGACACCAAGGCCCTGCGCGCAGCCATGGAGATCGCCTGTGGCGGCAGCGACGCCGACGGGCTCTGGCTGTGGAAGGACGCCTACGTGGCCGGCGAGATCGCCCAGGTGCAGTTCCTACGCCGGTTCTGGCCGGCGATCCGGGCCAAGGCCGCGACCCCGGCCGCGCGGCTCGCCCTGCTCACCCGTATCACCGCGATGCTCCCGACCCAGACGCGCCGCTCCGAGGAGAGCGAGGCGTTCCAGCAATTCTCGACGCCGCTTGCCCTCGGCTTCGTCGTCGCCCTCGCGGCCGGGCTGCGCCCGGGCGAGCGGGTGCTGGAGCCCTCGGCCGGCACCGGCCTGCTCGCGGTTCACGCCGAGCTTGCCGGGGCGCACTTGCATCTCAACGAACTGGCGGCGACCCGCGTTGGCCTGCTCGCCCAACTCTTCCCGGCCGACGCCGTCACCCGGCACGATGGCGCGCAGATCCATGACCGGCTCGACGCGGGCGTAATCCCGGACGTGGTGCTGATGAACCCGCCGTTCTCGGTCGCGGCGCAGGTCGAGGGACGGTATCGCGACGCCACCGCCGACCATCTGCGCTCGGCTCTGGCCCGGCTCGCTTCCGGCGGGCGCTTGGTCGCCATCACGGGTGAGGGGTTCCGGCCGGATCGTCCGTCCAGCGCGGGGGCGTTCGCGGCGCTGGCCGAGCGCGGCGGACGGCTGGTGTTCTCCGCCGGGCTGTCGGGTCGAGCCTATGCCAAGCACGGGACTACCGTCGACGTGCGCCTGTCGGTGTTCGACCGGATGCCCGAGGACGAAATTGTGGCCCAGGCGGCCCCGCTCGGCCTGTGCGCCGATCTCAACACCCTGCTCCAGGCTATACTGACCGAGCTACCGCCCCGCCGCCTCGCGATCCCTGCGCCCGCGCCGGCCCCGCGCAGCGCCATTCCCGGCTCGACCCGCCGGCCCGCCGTCGCACGCCCGACGGCGTCGCGGCCGGCTCCCGCCGCCGCGCACGAGACCATCGCGCCGATCGCCTACACGGTGATCGAGGAGCTGCCGGCGACGCTGGTGGCCGAGGCCGCCCTGTACGAGGCCTACGCGCTGGAGACCCTGCGGATCGAGGGCGCACAGCCCCATCCGACCCCGCTGGTGCAATCGACCGCCATGGCCTCGGTGCGACTGCCTCGGCCGAGCCACGCCCCGCGCCTCCCAGTGCCGATCGTAGCTCAGGGCCTGCTTTCGGAGTGCCAGCTCGAGACCGTGATCTATGCCGGTGCTGCGCACGCCCGTCACCTGCCGGGCCATTGGACCGTCGACGAGACCGGCACGATCCTCTCGACCGCCGCGGCGGACCAAGAGGGCGCGATGCGCTTCCGCCAGGGCTTTTTCCTCGGCGACGGCACCGGAGCCGGCAAGGGCCGCCAGGTCGCCGGAATCATCCTCGACAACTGGATGCAGGGCCGGCGCCGGTCGCTGTGGGTGTCGAAGTCCGACGCTCTGCTGGAGGATGCCCGGCGCGACTGGCGCCATCTCGGTCAGGAACCGCTCCAGATCGTCCCGCTGTCGCGCTTCGCCCCGGGCAAGCCGGTGACGCTCGCCGAGGGCATCCTGTTCACGACCTTCGCGACGCTCCGCGGCGGCAGCCGCAGCGGGGCGGGATCGCGCCTCGATCAGGTCTGCGACTGGCTCGGGCCGGACTTCGACGGTGTGATCGCCCTCGACGAGGCCCACGCGCTCGCCAACGCCGCGGCCGGGTCGGGGGACCGTGGCGTGGTCGAGGCCTCGCAGCAGGGGCGTGCCGGGCTCAGCCTCCAATACCGGCTGCCCGAAGCCCGCGTGCTCTACGTCTCGGCCACCGGAGCGGTGACGGTCGAGAAGCTGGCCTACGCCCACCGCCTCGGCCTGTGGGGCGGCGGATCCTTCCCGTTCCCGACCCGCACCGACTTCGTCTCCGCCATGCAGCAGGGCGGCCTTGCCGCCATGGAGGTGCTGGCCCGCGATCTGAAGGCGCTCGGCCTCTACACCGCCCGTTCGCTGTCCTATGCCGGCGTCGAGGTCGAGATGCTCGACCACACACTCACCCCAGAACAAACGGCGATCTACGACGCCTATGCCGACGCGTTCCAGGTGATCCACACCCACCTCGACGCGGCGCTCATGGCCTCGGGCGTGACCGGGTCGTCGGGGACGCTGAACCGGGCGGCGAAGTCGGCGGCCCGCTCGGCCTTCGAGTCGAGCAAGCAGCGCTTCTTCAACCACCTGCTCACCGCGATGAAGTGCCCGAGCCTGATCGCCGACATCACCGCGCAGATTGAGGCCGGCCACGCCGCCGTCGTGCAGATCGTCTCCACCGGCGAAGCGCTGATGGAGCGGCGTCTGGCGGGAATCCCCTCGTCGGAATGGGGCGACCTTCAGGTTGACGTCACGCCGCGCGAGTACGTCATCGACTACCTCGCCCACGCTTTCCCGACCCAGCTCTACGAGCCCTACACCGACGCCGACGGCAACCTGCAATCCCGGCCGGTGACCGACGACGAGGGGCGGCCGGTACAGTGCCGCGAGGCGGTCGAGGCCCGCGACAGGCTGATCGAGCACCTGTGCGGGCTTAGCCCCGTGCAATCGGCCCTCGACCAGATCCTCCACCACTTCGGCGTGGGGGCCGTGGCCGAGGTGACCGGCCGCTCCCGCCGGATCGTGCGGCAGACCGGCAAGGACGGCGTTGATCGCCTCGTGCTTCAGAGCCGCCCGGCCGGTGCCAATCTCAGCGAGACGCAGGCGTTCCAGGGAGACGAGAAGCGGATCCTCGTGTTCTCCGACGCCGGTGGCACCGGCCGCAGCTACCACGCCGACCGCGGGGCGAGGAACCAGCGTCTACGCGTCCACTACCTCCTGGAGGCCGGCTGGAAGGCGGACGCCGCGGTGCAGGGGCTCGGCCGCACCAATCGCACGAACCAAGCGCAACCGCCGCTGTTCCGGCCGGTCACCACCGATGTGAAGGGCGAGAAGCGCTTCCTTTCCACCATCGCCCGCCGCCTCGACACCCTCGGGGCGATCACCCGCGGCCAACGCCAGACCGGTGGTCAGGGCCTGTTCCGGCCCGAGGACAATCTGGAGGGGGCCTACGCCGCCACGGCTCTGCGCCAGCTGTACTGGGCCATCGTGCGGGGCGAGATTGAGGGCTGCCCGCGCGAGACCTTCGAGGCGATGACCGGGCTTTCCCTGGTCAACGATGCCGGATGCCTGCTCTACGAGTTGCCGCCGATCGGTCGCTTCCTCAACCGGGTGCTGGCCCTGGGCATTGCCATGCAGAACCGCCTGTTCGCGGCATTCGAGGAGCGGCTGGCCCAGGTGATCGAGGGGGCGATCAGCGCCGGGATTTACGATGTCGGCGTCGAGGTGCTCACCGCCGAGTCGTTCACGGTCACGGATCGCGAGGCGGCCTACACCCACCCCGAGAGCGGCGCGCGCACTCACCTCCTGACGCTCAGTGAGCGGCGTCGGCTCCATCCGCTCGACCTCGACGGCGCCCTCGCCCTGGTCGCCGACGGCTATCGGCCCATGGTCAACGCGAAGTCCGGGCGGCCGGCGCTGATGGGGCGGGCCGCGAGCGAGACACGCGACGACGGTTCCGTAGCGGAGCGAGTGCGGCTGGTGCGCCCGCTCCAGCGCCAGATCCTCGACCGCGACGCCTTCGATCGCTCGCGGTTCGAGGTGGTGACACCGGAGGCCTTCGGAACGGCCTGGCGCCATGAACTGGCGAGCCTGCCGGAGTTCGAGGAGCGCACCCTCTACGTGGTCACCGGCCTGCTTCTGCCGATCTGGGACCGGCTGCCCGGCATCGACATGCGGGTGTTCCGCCTCGTGACGGATGCGGGCGAGCGCATCGTCGGCCGGGTGGTCGAGCCCGAGGATCTTCACGTCACCCGCGAGCGGCTCAACCTCGGCGCCGGCGTCGCCATGGCCCCTGCCGAGGCTTTCGCCGCGGTGCTCGGCGGGCACGCCAGTCTGCATCTCGCCGGGGGGCTTCAGGTCAAACGAGCCAGGGTGATGGGCGAGGATCGGGTGGAAGTGATCGGGGCGAGCGAGGGCGCGCGGGCCGGGCTCAAGGCGTTCGGGCTGTTTGCCGAGGTCATCGCCTACCGCACCCGCCTGTTCATCCCGGCCGGCGAGCGCGGGGCGGCCATCCTGGCCGGGGTGTTCGAGCGCCATGCGCTGTTACGTTGCGTCGCCGCTTCCGCTCACGCTTAAGGCTCGAACCCGACGGAGGCCGGCCATGCCGACCCATCCCACCGCCGCGGACCTCTCTCGCCAGCTTGCCGACAACGTCGAGGCGTTCTGCCGGCGTTACCTGTCCAACGGCTACCGATCCGGCCGTTGGTGGTGCGTCGGCGACGTCCACAACACCGAGGGCGCGTCGATGTACGTACGTCTCACTGGCCCGAGCCGGGGCAAGGGCGCCCGGGGCAAATGGGCGGACGGAGCCACTGGGGAACACGGCGACTTGCTCGACGTGATCCGGCTCCAGCGCAGCAGCGACTGGAAGGACGCCATGGCCGAAGCACGGGCGTTCCTCAGCTTGCCCCCGCCTCCGGAGACGGAGCGGGCTCGTCCGGTCCCGGAGGTGCGGGATACGACCGAGGCGGCGCGGCGGATGTGGCGTTTCGGCCGGTCGCTCACGGGCAGTCCGGCGGCGGCCTATCTGCGCTCGCGTGGGATCGACCACGCGCTCGGTCTGCCCGCCCTGCGGTTCCATCCACGCTGCTTGTACCGGCCCTCTCGCAAGCATCCGGGACCGGACACTTGGCATCCGGCACTGCTCGCCGCCGTCACCGACCTATCCGGCGCCGTCATGGGCATTGGCCGGACCTGGCTCGCCGCAGACGGGCGCGGCAAGGCCGACCTCCCGAAGCCGCGGCGGGCGCTCGGTAACCTGCTCGGCCACGGCGTGCGCTTTCCCGGTACGGTCCCGGATCTCCTGGTGGCCGGGGAGGGCGTCGAGTCGGTGGCATCCGTCCACCGTCTGATGCCCACGGTGCAGCATGTGGCCGCGCTCTCGGCCGGAAACCTCGGCGTTCTGATCCTTCCTTCCGACCTGCGCCACCTCTATATCGCCCGCGACGCCGACAAGGCCGGCGAGCGTGGGGCGACGATCCTGCGCCAGCGCGCCGAGGCTGCAGGCATCCTCGTCAGCGAGCTGATTCCCCGCGAGGACGACTTCAACCGCGACCTCTGCCATCTTGGACCACGCGATCTCGCTCTGCATCTGGCGCCGCAGCTCGACCGGAACGACGCAGTGGCCCACCTCCGGTTCGACGAGGCGGTTGCGGCCTGATCGAACCCGGATCGGGGATAAGAGCCGCAGGCTCAGGGCCGGAGGGAGCCCGTGTCCACGGCCTTCTCGAGAGGGCGACGGATGCCGGGCCGGGGCCCTTGGGTGCAACGGTCCTTGCCGACGATTTTCCGCCGCCGCCTGACGGCGGCTTTGCATCGCGAGGCAAAATCGACGGCCGGGAGCCGTCCTCCGCTGTGCTTCGGCCCGCGCCGCCGCATCGCGAAAGGTGCGATGCGGATGGGTGCGCGGGTGCGCCAGGCCCCGGGTCCGGCCTTGGGTCGCCATGAAGGCCGCGATGGACGCGGTCACCCGGACCTGAAGGAGCCCGCGATGCTCGATCACGCGATCCACGATGTCGATCTGCCGACGGCCGACCCGACCCTACTTGAGGAACTGGCGGTCACCGGTTACCGCCCGTTCGAGGAGCACGACGATCCCCGGCCGCTCCCGGCCAAGCGCGCGATGGACCAAGGTCTGCAGGTGGCGATGAGCGCCCTTGAGCAGGCCTTCGCCGACACCCGCCTGGAGGACGACATCGAGGACGTGCTGTGGGGCTTCGTTAATGTCTTCCACCGCCGCGTCGAGCAGATCGAGCGCAAGCTCGACGAGAACGAGCAGGCGCAGCGGGCCAGCCAGCGCGAGCAAGACGGCAGTGAGGTGCTCTCGGTCGAGCTGGAGCGCCTCACCGCTCTCGGGCTGACGCTGTCGGAGCGCCGCAACGCCTTCGAGTACGCCCGGGACACCGCGGCCCAAATGTTCACCCGCACCACCCGGTCGCTGTGGCGTCCACATTCCGGGTCGCGGGTCAACCGCGCCACCATGACCGCAGCGATGATCGACTCGCGCGATTACATCAGCGCGCGACGGCGGGCCGAGACCGAGATCCATCTCCCGCAGGGCACCCGCATCGCCTTCACCGGCGGCAAGGAGTATCAGGATGTCACGGTGATCTGGGACACTCTCGACAAGGTCCGGGCTAAGCACCCCAACATGGTGCTGCTGCATGGAGGCGGCGAGGGCGCCGAGCTGATCGCGGCGAAGTGGGCCGAGAACCGCAAGACGCCCCAGGTCGTATTCAAGCCGGACTGGAAGCGACACAACCGGGCCGCACCGTTCCGTCGCAACGACACGATCCTGGAGCAGATGCCGATCGGCATTGTCCACTTCCCCGGCGGCGGCATCTCCGACAACCTTGCCGACAAGGCGATGGCGAAGGGCATCCCGGTCCGGCGTGGCGTGAAGGCCGGCGCTTAGGCGCCGGCCACCTTTGGGGCAGGGTTCCATGCTGTTCCGCGCGCCGCAGCGGCAAGACAATTGTAGACAACATGAAGCCACCTGAACGCGCGGGTCGGCAACAAAGTCTGACCTTGCCCCCTCCCCTGCCCCTCATCCAAGCCATGCAGCCCGCGCCGCGCGACCGGTCGGCGCTCCACATCGCTGGTCACGCAGTCGGTAAATCCGAACCGCTATTCTGCCGACTTATCGTAAGTGGTCATAGTAAGCTCGTCACTTGCTCATGAGGGCGGATCAGTTTCTGAATTGAATTTCTGCCCGCCGGTCCTGACGTCGTTCAGCAACCGCGTTTTGTGTTCAATGGCTGTCAGTATGGAGGCCGCGAGCTGTCCAGGGAAGCCCGCGGGAAGTCCTTTCACGACGGACTCAGCCTTCGGTAGCGCTGTTTCCGCCAATTCGTCGAAAATCGATTGTACGAGCGGGAGTCCGACATGAGCGAGTTCCGCCGTCTGCAGAAAGTGCCGCGGCTGGATATCATTCACGGCATAATGCTTGTTCTTGCCGACGGACATGGCAAGCTTGAACATCTTACGGTGTATCTGTCGAGCGTCGAGGCTCGGCTGGGCCGACAGCACGTCATAGGCGGGCGTTAGACGAAATCGACCGCCCGGGGTAATGAAGACGCTGAAGTTCTTCGCGTGGCCGTCCGTGGCGCCGAGCAGCCAGAAGATGATGCTGGTGCGCATGAAGGCCGTGATGTCGTCTTCCGGGCTGTCGCTGCCCTTGAGCAACTGGATCACTTCACGCATGCCTGGTCCACCCTCGGACTGATACTTGCGTGTCGGCGGGATCGAGAGCGCCTGACAACAATCTTCCTGCGGGAGCCGCAGCAGGCGACCGTCTTTTGTCCATAAGCGGTCGAAGCGTTCGACGACGAGCGTGCGTCGTCCGCCATATTCGGCCATCTCTGCGTGCGCGGCAGGGACTCCGAGGGCTGTCATCAGCTTGAGGCAGAGATACTCGTTCTCGACGCTGTTGGAGAGATCGACGCCGTTGGGCAACTGGCCGATTTGCGGCTTCAGGATATGCGTCGTGGCCGTGGTGCCGGTTGGCTTGAACCATCGACCCTCACGGCGGAGGAGTGCCGTCTTCTCCTGTGCGCCAGCGATGGAGATCCTGAAATCTTTATCGTCGCCGACGCCGAGCGGGGCTGCGGCGAGGTTGGCGATGAGGTCGGCCACCTCTTCGTCTGATACGGGTTTGCCGGCCGTGTCGCCGACAGGACCCGGATCGAGGCCGTCCGGGAGAAATTGCAGGGCTCCGACGCAGTCCTGCCCCAGCGCCGTGAGCATGCTGTACGGATCGATGCCCTCTGCGCCGACCCGCTCCGCGACGCGACGCCTGATGGGCTCGCTGTCCGGCAAGAGATTGTCGAACACGTTGATGACGGGAGCGCCGATGTAGCGGTCCTCCCGGAGCGGCAGCGAGACTGAGATCGGGAACGTGCCGCCGAAATCGAGCCATTCCGGGGTATACTGGAAGTCGATGGCGCCCGTGCTCTCTCGTCGGAGCCTGCCGACGTGGCGCCCATTCAAGAAGACGTTGAGCGGGTGATTGGCCCTGCGCCGGGCCATCAGAAGAGATCCTCGATGTCGGCGGCGCTTCCCCGGCTGCGGGGGCGCACCACGAGTTCGAGTTCGAGCGCGGCGAGAGCCTCCATGAGCGTTCTGATTTGAACAGCGGGCGCCCCTGCCTCGAGGCGGGAGATCGTGCCTTGCCGCAGGTGGATGCGATTCCCGAGGCTGCCTTGCGTCAGGCCCGCCTGCTTGCGCATGCGACGCAGGATGGCCCCTAACTGCTTCTCGGTTCGGGCAATGTGCTCGCACATGAGGGACCTCCAAGAAGCAATATACGCGAGTTCGTATAAAACTACAATATACGCGGAAGCGTATGAAATTGGGTTATACGCGAAGCCGTCTCATGGGATTACACACGCATGGGTCCGGCAACGCACAACGCGGATCGCGACGCAGGGAGACCGCAAGCACGATTACGATGTTCGTCGGCGGATCCAGTTCCAGTCTTCGAGCGGCCCGTTGAATCCCATTGCCGGCGGTGGGCGCTCTTCCGGGTTCGCCGATCGGTCGTGCCGAGCGAAGATCGGCGTCAGCAGCAGAATCGGGGCGGCGGCGGGTCTGATCCGCTACCAGAAGGGCGGCCCCGGGGCATGCCGTGATCGAACACGGTGGAGCTGCCGACGGGCAGCCGCGCGACGACACCGGATCATGAGGTGAGACGCCGGAGCGGCCGGAGCCGGCTGGCCAATCAGACGGGAAGGGCGGGCCCGGGAGCCGCTTCGAGCCTCGCGATCGCGTCCATGTTGATTCACGAGAGGAATGCTCGTTTCCATGGCCACGCTGGCGAAACGGTTCGACGGGCTCAAAGGCGCTCCGCGATCCCGTCGGCCACGCGCAGGGCGTTGGCGATGATGGTCAGCGTCGGGTTCACGGCGCCGATCGAGGGGAAGAAGCTCGCGTCGGTGACGTAGAGGTTGTCGATGCCGTGCGCCCGGCAATCGAGGTCGAGCACGGACGTGCCCGGATCGGGCCCGAAGCGCAGGGTGCCGGCCTGATGCGCCGTGCCGCCGATCGGCGTGTCCTTGCCGAGATAGAGCGTGCGGTCGAACAGGTGCGGGTGGATGTCGAGGCTGTCGCACAGCGTGCGCAGTTTTTCGCGCAGCCGGGTCTGGGCTTCCGCGTTGGTCGCCGTCAAATCGAGATGCACCCGGCCATCGCGGTAGTGGATACGGTTCTCCGGCCGCGGCAGATCCTCGGAGGTCAGCCAGAAATCGATCGAGTGCCGGGCGATGTATTCGAACGGCCGCGTCGGCAGCCATTGCAGGAAGCCCGGCAGCCCCTCCGCCTCGATCTGCATCCCGTCGGACTTGCCGACCATCTGGATGTGGCCCAGCGGGAATTCCCATTCGTTCAGCGGGCTGCGGTCGTTCCCGTAATAGAAGTCGTTGAGCCCGAGCGTCTTCTGGAACTGCGTCGGGTTCGGGTCCTTGGAGATCGCCAGCACGGTGGTGTTGTTGTGGCGCATGTAGTTGCGCCCGACCTGGCCCGAGCGGTTGGCGAGCCCGTCGGGATGGGCGCCGTTGCCGGAGCGGAGGAACAGCAGCGCCGAGGAGAGCGCGCCGCAGGCCACCACGAACAGGTCGGCCGTGAGCACGTGGCGGCGCCCTTCGACGATCACCTCGACGCCGGTGACGCGGCCGCCGCCCGCATCGGTCAGCAGGCGCTCGGCGTAAGTATTGCGCAGGAGCGTGACGTTGGGGTGGGCGGCGAGCGTCGGGTCGATGCAGATGATCTGCGCATCCGCCTTGCCGTTGGTCAGGCTCGGATAGCCGTCGAACGGGTCGCAGCGCAGCAGCGGCGAATGCGGCAGGGTCCCGCCCTTTCCGTCCTCCTCCATCAGCGCGCCCATCGGCAGGTGGAACGGGTGGTGGCCGGTGCGGGCGAGGTCGTCGGCGAGCTTCTGGATGCGCGGCTCGTGGCTGATCGCGGGCTTGGGGTAGGGATGCGGGGAAGGCGGCTCGGTCGGGTCCTCGCCGCGGGCGCCGTGGACCTGGAACAGCTCTTCGGCCGCCTGATAGTAGGGCGCGAAGGCGTCGTACTTCAGCGGCCATTCGGGCGAGATGCCGTCCGGGTGGCGCTGCGCCTCGAAGTCGCTCTCGCGCAGCCGGAACAGCACGCCGCCATAGACCTTCGAGTTGCCGCCGACGTAATAGTGCAGGCCGGGCTTGAACGTGTCGCCGTTCGAGGAGGTCCAGGTCTCGTCCGCCTGATAGCGGGCCTTGCGGAAGACCGCGTCGGTGTCCCAGTTCTCGCGCTCGCGCGGCAGGTAGTCGCCGCGCTCGATCACGAGGACGCGCTTGCCGGTGCGGGCAAGCCGCCACGCCACCGACCCGCTGCCCGGCCCGGAGCCCACGATGATCACGTCGTAACGATCGTCGCTCATCCGTCTCGCTCCGCGTCCCGACGCGGGAACGGGCGGCAGCCGGCCCCGTTCCGGGGGAACGCGGCGGCGACGTTCTGCAAGGCATGCGCGAACCGCATCGCCGCGTCGACGTTGGCAGCCGGAAGACTCTGCCAAACGACACCACGAGAGCCCGGATGACCCTTGAGGTGCTCGCCGCCTTCGCGGCCCGAGCCTTTCTGGTGCTGCTGTTCCTGCCGTTCAGCGCCCTCGACAAGGTTCTGAATTTTTCCGCCGCGGTCGGGCAGGCCGGTCAGGCGACCGCCTCGCGCCCGCTCGCGACGGCGCTGATCCTGGCCGGGCTGTTCGTCGAGGTCGTGATGTCGCTTGGCGTGCTCACCGGCATCGCCGACCGCTTCGCCGCCTTCGTGCTCGCGGGCTACTGCGCGGTCACCGCGCTCCTGTGGAAACCGTTCTGGCGCAAACCCGATTTCCGCCTGCGCGGGCCGAGCGAGGGCCGCGAGACGTTCTGGGACTTCCTCAAGAACTTCGCGGTCGCGGGCGGCTTCCTCGCGCTGGCCTGGGGCGGGCCGAGCCAGCAGGGCGTCGCGGCCTTCCTGCACGATCCGTTCGGATCGACGCATCCCTACAGCCAAGCCATTTCGGAGACGGCGCGATGAGCGAGCAGGGCGACAAGCCGAGCGTGCCCTACTGGCACCTCTACACCGACGCGGACGGCGTCAGCCGCCAGGTCCGCTGCGCGATGACCGACTTCCACCTCGCCTCAATGAAGCCGCCGGCCTCGCCGCAATGGCAGGGCGTGAAGCACCACGACGGCATGACCACGATGATCACGGTCCAGCCGGTCGGCTGGGAGGGCACGTGGCACGAGAACCCGGCGCCGCAATGGATCATCCCCTTGAGCGGGCGCTGGTACGTCGAGTCGATGGACGGCACCCGGATCGAGATGGGGCCGGGCGAAATCTCGTTCGGCGAGGACCAAGGCTGCGCGACGCGCGACGGCAAGACCGGCCACAAGTCCGGCACGGTCGGCGACGCGCCCGCCGTGCTGATGGTGGTGCAGTTTGACACCAAGCGCGCACTTACCACGCCCTGCCGGTTCGGGTGAGCCGATGGAAGGGTTCGAGATCCACGATCCCCGGTTCCGGCGATACGTGCTCGACAATGCCGGGCTGGAGGAGATCGCCGCGGGTTTCCGCTGGGTCGAGGGGCCGGTCTGGATGGGCGACTGGAACTGCCTGCTGCTCCAAGACCTGCCGCGAAACCGCACCATGCGCTGGAGCGAGGCGGAAGGGCTGTCGGTCTACCGGGCGCCGTCCGATTACGGCAACGGGCAGGCCCGCGACCGCGAGGGCCGGCTGATCACCTGCTCGCATCACGGCCGCTGCTTGTACCGCACCGAGCACGACGGGCGCGTGACGCGGCTCGTCGATCGCCACGCGGGCAAGCGGCTGAACGCGCCCAACGACGTGAT
This sequence comes from Methylorubrum subtropicum, assembly GCF_038442325.1. Classification (NCBI taxonomy): domain Bacteria; kingdom Pseudomonadati; phylum Pseudomonadota; class Alphaproteobacteria; order Hyphomicrobiales; family Methylobacteriaceae; genus Methylorubrum; species Methylorubrum subtropicum. The sequence continues at coordinate 23,653 of NZ_JBBXMW010000022.1, forward strand.
CGTGAAGTCCGACGGCACGATCTGGTTCACCGACCCGCTCTACGGCATTTCCAACGACTACGAGGGCGGTCGCCAGGAGAGCGAGCAGCCGCCGGCGCTCTACCGTTTCGATCCGGCGACGGGCGAAATCCAGATCGCGGCGGGCGATTTCGACGGGCCGAACGGCCTCGCCTTCTCGCCCGACGAGCGGCGCCTCTACGTCTCCGAGACCGGCGACCAGAGCCACTCCGACCCGCGCCAGTTCATCCGCGTGTTCGATGTCGGCCAGGACGGGACGCTCACGGGCGGCGACATCTTCCATAAGATCGAGCCCGGCTACTGCGACGGCATGAAGCTGGACGAGGACGGCAACGTCTGGTCGAGCGCCGCCGACGGCGTCCACTGCCTCTCACCGGATGGGCAACTCCTCGGCAAGGTGCGGGTGCCCTATCGCGTCTCCAACATGACCTGGGGCGGGGTGCACCGGAACCGCCTGTTCATCGCCGGCTCGCAGCGCGTGTTCTCGATCTTCCTCAACCGCCGCGGCGCCGCGCTGCCGGGGGCCGGGCGATGACGGATCTTCGCATCGCCGCGATCCGGCTCCTCTGTCCCGATCCGGCTGCCACCGCCGCCTTCTACCTGGCAGCGTTCGATGCGAGCGTCGCTCCCGACGGCTCGCGTGTCATGATCGGCGCGCAGACGATCGAGCTCGCGCCTGCCTCGGAGCGAAGTCCCGAGCCAGCGCCCTCGAACGCCACCGACTTCCAGCACTGCGCCCTCGCCGTCGCGGACATGGAGGCGGCCTACGCGCAACTCTCCGGGGTGCCCGGCTGGACGCCGATCTCGCGAGGAGGGCCGGAGCGGCTGCCCGCGGCGTCCGGGGGCGTCGCCGCGTTCAAGTTCCGCGATCCCGACGGACACCCGCTCGAACTCCTGGCCTTCCCGCCCGACGCCGTGCCGCCGGTCTGGCAAAACAGGCCGGGCCTGTTCCTCGGGATCGACCACACCGCGATCACCGTCGCCGACACGGAGCGCGCGGTCGCCTTCTACGCCAGCCTCGGCTTCACGGTCGCGAGGCGGGGGGTGAACCGCGGCGCGGAGCAGGCTCGCCTGGACGGGCTCGACGCGCCCGTGGTCGAGGTGACCGGCCTCGCACCGCCGGGCGGAGCGCCGCCGCACCTCGAACTTCTGTGCTATCGCGCGCCGGGGCCGATCCCGCGATCCTGCACCGACGGCTCATCGCTCGCCACCCGCATCGTCGTCGCCGGAAGCGGCGATTCCGACACGCCATTGCGTGATCCGGACGGCCACAGGCTTCTGATGGCCTCCGGCACATTTCGATCTGACGCCCTCCACGAACCTTAACCGCTTCGCCGGCGATGGCCAGTCAGGATCGGACGAACGCTGCCCGGCGACGCCGGTTCTCCATCTCTGGATCGAGGACGATGCCATCGAGGACCTGCTTCTAGTTGCAGCCGGTTCACGATGGAACCGGGATGGAGTTCGTGTGCCCCTTCGAGGCCGAGAGCGCCTGAAGAATCGCGCGGTATGGTCGGTTCAGACCGGCGGCGGGCACGCGCGGACAGGACGTTCCGCGAACCGCTGACCTTCCCGAGCATCCGCTCCGACCGGCTCGAAAAAAAGTGGCGCTCCGGAGCCCGTAGCCCAATGACTTGTCAGGTAATGGACATCTTTGCGCCGGGAAGTTCGCTATTGCACAACTCAAATGCCGTCGTCCGAAGTGCCCCGTGTCCAGCTTCCCTATCCGCTCCCTCGACGGCAACCTGCTGCTCGAAGCCCTCGACCGTGACGATCGTGCGCTGCTGACGCCCTACGCGGAGCGGCGCGAGGTCGGGCGCGGCGACGTACTGTTCCGGGCCGGCGACGACGTCAGCCACGTCACCTTCCCAGCCCAGGGCTGCGTCGTCACGCTGGTGGTGCCGCTGCGGGACGGCAAGTCGGTCGAGACCGCCACGGTCGGTCGCGAGGGGGCCATCGGCGGGGTGGTCAGCCAGGGTTACCTGCCGGCCTTCGGCCAAGCGGTGGTGCAGGTCGCCGGCCCGGTCATCCGCATCGACGCCGACCGCTTGGCCGAGGCCAAGCACGCCTCCGAGACCGTCCGCGACCTGTTCGTACGCTACGCCGACTGCCTGCTGGCGCAGGTGCTGCAGTCGGTCGCCTGCAACGCCGCCCACACCATTGAGCGGCGCTGCCTGCGCTGGCTCCTGACCCTGCAGGATAGGCTGGGGACGCCGGACCTGCCAGTGACCCACGAGGTGCTGGCCGACATGCTCGGCGTGCGCCGCGCCTACCTTACCGGGGTGCTCGGACGCCTGCGGCGCGAGGGCTTGATCGAGATCGGCCACAGGCGGCTCTCGCTCCCGGACCGCGCACGGGCCGAGGCGGCGGCGTGCGAATGCCATGCGGCCGTGCGGCACCACTTCTCCGAGGTGCTGGGCGCGGTCTACGCGCCGGGCGGCCGGATGGTCGCCGTCGACGCCAGCGAGCCGGACCGACTGAAGCCACCCTCGTCCGCGGTCACGCTTCGGGAGCTGGCTCGGTGAACCTCGATCTCACCAGCCCGCTCCCCGCCGAGGACGACGGCCGTCTCGCCGCGCTTGCCGCCTTCGCCATCCTCGACACGCCGCCCGAGCGCGGCTTCGACGACGTCGTCCACCTCGCCCGCCGGCTCTGCGACGCCCCGGTGGCGCTCGTAAGCCTGGTCGACCGGGACCGGCAATGGTTCAAGGCCCGCGCCGGCTTCCCGCCCTGCGAGACCGACCTCGACCGCTCGGTCTGCAAGTTCGCCCTCGCCGAGCCGGACCTCCTCCAGATCCCTGACCTGACCCTCGACCCCCGCACCCGCGACAATCCGCTGGTGACCGGCGAGCCGCACCTGCGCTTCTACGCGGGAGCCCCGCTGCGCACACCCGAAGGCCATGCCCTGGGCAGCCTGTGCGTGATCGACCACGCCCCGAGGCCCGGCGGCCTGTCCCCGGCCCAGGCGGAGAACCTGACGGCGCTGGCACGGCAGGTCATGGATCAGCTGCTGCTGCGCCGGTCGCTGGTCGAGCGCGACGCCATGATCCACGAGCGGCGCGTCTCCGAGCGCGAGCGCGACGTCCTCGGCGCGACCCAGGCTGACGTCGCGGGCGCCGGCGGCGAGCAGGACGTGGTTCTCGGCAAGCTGCTCGAAGGCGCCATGGGCGCGGTGCCGGCCGCGGACGGGGCGGTGCTCGAACTCGTCGACGGCCAGGCGCTGGAGTACCGCGCGGTCCGGGGAAGCCTCGCCGCGCACAAGGGCCTGCGGGTGCCGCTGGGCGACAGCTCCTCCGGTCGCAGCTTCACGACCAACAGCCCGCTGCTCGTCGCCGACGCCCGGGCGGACGCGCAGGTTCGGCCGGACGTCGCCGCGTCGCTCGATCTCGGCTCGGCCATCCACGTGCCCGTCACCCGGGGCGAGGCCGTGCTGGGCGTCCTGAAGCTGCAGTCGCGCCATGCCGACGCGTTCGGCGAACGCGACCTCGCGCTGCTGCGGATGTTCGCGGCCACGGCCACCTCCGGCCTGACGCAGGTCAGCGAGGCGGCGGCACAAGCCGCGCTGCGGGCGGGCGAGGCACGCTACCGCGCCGTGTTCGAGAGCATCGTCGACTACGCCATCGTGGTCATGGACCTCGACGGGCGCGTCACCGAGTGGAACGCGGGCGCCGAGCGGATCCTGGGCTGGACGGCCGACGAGATGCGGGGGCGTCCGGCGGACGTGTTCTTCACGCCGGAGGACCGGGAGACCGGCATCGCGGGGCGGGAGATGCATGCCGCGATGACGGTAGGCACCGGCAACGACGAGCGCTGGCACCTGCGCAAGGGCGGCGAGCGCTTCTTCGCGCTGGGCGTGATGATGGTGCTGCGCGACGAGGCCGGAGCGGCCACCGGTTTCGTCAAGGTGCTGCGCGACCGTACCGAGCAGCGGCTGGCCGAGGAACGGCTGCGGCAGAGCGAGGAACGCCTGCAGATGGCGCTGTCGGCCTCCGGCGGCGTCGGCCTTTGGGACTGGATGGTGGACACCGACCTGCTGCACGGGGACGCGCAGTTCGCACGTCTGTACGGACTCGACGCGGACGAGGTCGCCGCCGGCGTCACGATGGAGCGCTACCAGACCTTCGTGGTGGCCGACGACGTCGCACCGCTGCGCGCGGCCATCCGAGACACCTTCGACCACGGCGCCAAGTTCCTCGTGGAGTACCGGCTCGCGGTGCCGGGGCGGCCCTTGCGCTGGATCGAGTGCCGAGGCGGGCTCGTCCACGACGAGGCGGGCGTGCCCCTGCGCTTCTCGGGAACCGCCGTGGACGTCAGCGCGCGCAAGGCGGCGGAGGTCGAGGCGGGCAAGCTCGCCGCCATCGTCGCGCAGTCCGGAGACTTCATCGGCTTCGCCACGCCCGACGGCCGGGCCGCTTTCGTCAACGAGGCCGGTCGCCGCCTCGTCGGGCTGCCGGACCTCCCCGCTGCCAGGTCCACGCGCATCCTCGACTACTTCGTGCCCGAAGAGCACCAGCGCCTCGTCGAGGAGGTGCTCCCCGCCGTCGAACGCGACGGCTTCTGGGAGGGCGAACTGCATTTCCGCCACTTCGTCACCGGCGCCGCGGTGCCGGTGCATTACAACATCTTTCCCGTACGCAACGCGGCGGGCGACCTGCTCGGCTACGGTACGGTCACCCGCGACCTGACCGAGGAACGTCGCAATCGGGAGAGCCTGCGCGCGAGCGAGGCTTCGCTGCGGGCGGTACTCGACACCGTGCCGGTCGGCATCCTGTTCGCCGAGGCCCCGTCTGGGCGCATCGTCGGCGGCAACCGCCGGCTGGAGGAGATCTTCCGCCATCCGGTTCTGCCCTCGCCGGACGCGGAGAGCTACGGGGAGTGGGTCGCCTTCCACGAGGACGGACGGCGCGTAGAGCCGCAGGAATATCCGCTCAGCCGGATCATCCGCGAGGAAGCGGAGCAGGCAGCGCTCGAATGCCACTACCAGCGCGGCGACGGCACCCGGGTCTGGATCGAGATCGTCGGCGTGCCGATGCGGGACCCCGACGGTCGGATGACCGGGGGTGTCGTCGCCGTCGCGGACGTGGACGACCGGCGCAAGGCCCAGGCGCACCAAGACCTTCTCAACCACGAACTCTCCCACCGGATGAAGAACCTCCTGGCGATGGTGCAGGCCATCGCCGCCTCGACCCTGCGCGGCGCCACGGACGTCGACGCGGCCCGCGACGTACTCGGCAGCCGCCTCGTGGCGCTGGGCAAGGCGCACGACATGCTTCTGGGCGGCGCCGCCGAGAGTGCTCAACTGTCGGCGGTCGTGCGGGAGGGCGTCGGCGTGCAGGAAGCCGCCGGTGCGCGGGTCTCGTTCACCGGGCCCGATGTCGACATCGGCGGCAAAGCCGCCCTGTCCCTGGCCCTGACGCTTCACGAACTCACCACGAACGCGGTCAAGTACGGCGCCCTGTCGGTGCCCGAGGGCCGCGTCTCGCTCACGGCGTCGCTGATCGACTTGGCCGAAGGTCCCGACCTGCGCATTGCCTGGACGGAGACGGGCGGACCGCCGGTCGTCCCTCCCTCGCGCAAAGGGTTCGGGTCGCGCCTGATCGAGCGCGGGCTGACCGCCCAGGTCGGGGCGAAGCTGGCGCTCGCCTATCCCCGCGAGGGGGCGACCTGTGTCATCGAAGCGCCGCTGGCGAATTTTCAGTCGATGCAATGACCGGCGGGCGCAACGATGGGCCCGTCGCGTCGTTACCGCTCGCCATGACCGATGACGCCCCCGAGAAGACGGCCCTGGTGGTCGAGGACGAGATGCTGTTCCGCCTGGAGGTCGTGGATCTCCTGGAGGCGGAGGGCTACGCTGTGGTCGAGGCCGGCTCCGCCGCTCAGGCCCTCTCACGCCTTGACGATACCATGTCCCTGATGGTCACCGACATCCGCATGCCGGGGGCGATGGACGGCGTCGGGCTCGTCCAGGAGGTGGCGCGGCGGCGCCCGGACATGGCCGTCGTCGTGGTCTCGGCCCAGGTGACGCCGAGGCCTGGAGAGTTGCCTGCGGGCACCCCCTTCGTCGGCCGGCCCTTTCTGGAGAGCAGCATCCGCGCCGCTATCCTCGAAGCCGTTTCAGGCCGGCGCCGGAGGGCGTAACCCTGACGCCCGCCACCGAAGCCGAGTCAGCACGTGGCGTCTGGTCACCTCAGGGCGGCGTCGGCATGAGATTTCGTCTCGGGCGGTCGACCCTCCTGGCGTGCCAAGTGTTGAACGTACCTCTACGCAGAAGGAACCGCGAGGACGGATCCGCCATGTCCAACACGCCGCGCCCCGATTACGACCCAATGCTGCCCATCTGCGATCCGCCGCTCGAGCTAAAGCCTCTGAGGGTGAACCACCGGCGCCGCTGCCTCCCAGTCCCATCAAGGCCCGCTAAAATAAAAATCCAACAGCTTGACCTTGAGATAGCCTGGTTGTGACCCCTTGCGGACGTTGAGCCCGAGGCTTTTCGATGGCCGCTTCGCCACACGAAGCTGACATGCCAGCTGCAAACGGAATTATAAACAGATAGCTCGGTGGATTGACCAGACCGCTCATAACGGTCCGTCCAAACCATCGATCCCCTGGGCGGGACTCGGCTTTTTTCCGGTAGGACACGAGAAACGGCCCGGAATAGGTCGGTCCTGGCGGGTATTTGCGACGCTTGGCGAAGGCTCGACCAAACAGAGAGATGATGCCGTGCCGCCGCCCTGGCCCCTGCATCGCTGGTTGAGCCTTGCCGCCGCCGACGCGTTCACTCCCGTAACCCCACTGGGACGGGAGCCCCGATGTCGAGTCTGTGCGACAAGCCGTTTCAAGGCGCATCCTTCCCGACCGTTTCAAGGATCACGCGCGCCGTCTCGGCAGGCTGATCCCAGTGCGGGAAGTGGCCGCAGCGCTCGAACCAGTGCAGATGTGCCGACGGGAATGCCACCTGGGCGCGTGCAGCCTGGCGCGGCAGCAGAAGGTGGTCTTGGCGGCCCCAGCCTATGGTGACAAGGCCGGGGGTCGTCACTGAACCCTGCTGCAACGGCCCGCGTGCCAGCTCACGCAGCATCGCATCGAACACCGGTGTGGCCGCCAGGCTCTGCAGTTCCTCCACGACAAGCTGCGGTGGCAGCACCCACGGACGGGCCGACAGTTGGGCCAGCAGCAGCGTACGGCTGACGGCGTGGCGCGACAGGCCGGGATGGAATGGCCGTAGCAACCGCACCAGGCGTATTGACGCCGCGAGCGTCCAGTGAAACCAGGGCGTTTCCCATCCGTGCCAGAAACCGCCGGGATCAAGCGCCACGCAGTGCCGACCGATGCCCCGCCGCGCCAGCTCCAGCACCAGCCGCCCCCCTACCGAACTGCCGACAAGGTCCGCTGACGTCAGGTCTTGCGACTGCACGAAGCTGGCGAGGGCGTCCGCATGGGCCTCCATGGTCTGCCGACCCGCGAGCGGTGCCGATCTGCCATGTCCTGGCAGGTCGACCAAGATCAGTTCGCGCGAGCCGCGCAATGCGGGCAAGAGCGGATCCCAGGTGCGAAGATTGGACCCCAACCCATGGATCATCAGTAGCGGTCGGCCTGTGCCGAGGCATTCAAAATGTAGGGACATGACCGCATTGTCCTCTTATTCGCGCTGCAGTCCGAACATTGGTCCGTCGCGGGTTTCGCCGGGCAGGGCGTCTCAGCTAGGTCCGCGGACTGCTCATATCGAACGCACCCAGGTGGCGTCGCCGGTCCGATAGCCAGCCAAACGGCGCAGGGCCGACCCTACTCCGCAGTTTCGCAGGCGGATGCCACCGGAGTTCGACACGAGAGAGCTGCGCGCTCAATGCTCGCAGAAACGTGGACGTCACGTCCGGGCAGACTCAGATGCCGGCGTACCAGGCGTAGCCCTGATCCTCCCAGTAGCCGCCCTTGCCCCCGCCGATGTGGGCGAAGCTCTCGACCACCTCGATCCGCATCACGTACTTCGCCTGCTTGTAGCCGAGGTTGCGCTCGACCCGCAGCCGCAGCGGTGCGCCGTTCGACACGGGAAGCGCCTCCCCGTTCATGTCGTAGGCCAGGATGGTCTGCGGGTGGAACGCATCGACCAGGTCGATGCTCTCGTAGAACCGAACCGGCGTTCCGCCGCTGGCCGCATCGTCCTCCGTCGCCTGTTGGCCACCGGAATCCTTCCTGCTCTCGTCGCCGCCCGACTGCCTCGTCATGCTTGGGTTGGCGTTGCCGCCAGGGACATCGTCGGCCGCCTCGTCGTCTCCCCCGCCTTCGAGCGGACTGCCCTGGTCCATGGTGTCGGCGCAGTGGAACACCACGTAGCGCGCCTCCGGCTTGAGCCGAGCGCGATTGAGCAGTTCGGCGAGGGGCACCCCGGTCCATTTGCCGATGGCGCTCCAGCCCTCGACGCAATCGTGCCGGGTGATTTGGGTGCGGGCCGGAAGCTTGCGGAGTTCGGCGAGGGACAGCTTGAGGGGCACCTCCACGAGGCCGCCGACCTCCAAGTGGTACTTGGCGAACTTGCCCTTCGCCAGGGCCTTGTAGTCTTTGTCCGGCGGGTCCTCGGTGCCGTTCGGCTTGAACCACGGCGAGATGTCGGCCTCGGCGTATTCCGGTGCCAGCGTCGCGTCGCCCAGGAGCAGGCGCTGGACGAACATGTTGGCGTCCTCGCCGGTCTTCAGCGTTCGCCGGAACCACTCCGCGTTGCCTAGGCGGTCGCAGCCTCCGAGCATGGCCGCCGCGGCCGTGGCGGAAGCCCCCACCAGGAGGGCGCGTCGGTTGGGTGAGCGGCTCATGCCTGGGGCTCTCCGGCATGGACGACCGGCTCGACCTTGCGCTCGATCACGAACCAGCCGGTGAGCATGCCGCGCATGTTGTTCCAGAAGCCCGACAGCAGGACCAGGGCAACGTGCACGACCACGAACAGGACCAGCAGGCCCGCCACGACGAAGTGGACCGTGCGGGCCGACTGGCGTCCATCGAAGAGCGTCAGAAGGAAGGGAAAGGCCGCGTTCATCGCCGGCGACATCGCGAGCCCGGCCAGCACCTGCACCGGCAGGAGCACGAACAGCACGACGAGGTAGGTGAGCTTCTGGATGACGTTGTAGCGCTTGGCCTCGTCTCCTTGAGGGAAGCGCAGCATCAAGTGCTCCCAAACCGAGGCCCCGAAATGCCGGATCTGGTCACGGGACGGGATCACACGGAACCGCAGCTGCCCGCTGACCAGACCATAGAGCAGGTAGGCGATGCCGTTCAGGACGAAGGCCCAGGCGAAGAAGAAGTGCCAGGAACGGCCGCCGGTAAGGTCCTGGTCGCTCGGCAAGGTCGTCCAGGCCGGGAAGCCTCGGTCCGTCGCCTCGCCGTCGGAGCCGACCGATGAACCGAGCCAGCCCGTCGTGTCGAAGCCATGGCCGAACACCGTCGTCATGCCCTTGGGCGGGTCGTCCTCGGTCTGGGTCATCGCCATAAGCGGCGCGTCGAAGGTCGAGACCTTGCCCCAGTAAAGGGCCGGGTGGGCGTTGAAGATCTGCAGGCCGCTCATCAGCAGGACCAGCAGGCAGATCGCGTTCACCCAGTGGGTGACCCTGATCACGAGGGGATGGCGAAACATCCAGCGGCGGCGCTCGACCTCGCCGGTCTCGGGGGCTGATCGGGTCAGGTAGGTTCGAGCCAAACGGTCTTCCCCGCACTCTGGACGGCCAGGGCGGAGGCCCCTGGGTCGGGGCCTCCGGAATCGCACGGCGCCTTCAAATCACATGCCGCGGTTCATCATCATCCGCTTCTTCATCATGCGGCGCTTCATCATCTGCTTCCGCATCATGCGCTTCTTCATCATCATCCGTTCGCTGCTGGTCATCCGGACCTGGGTGACGTCAGACGGGGCGGCCTGAAGTCCGTTCGGGCCCATCGGGGCGGCCGAGGCGGCGCCGGCACCGAGCGCGAGGCTGCCAAGGACCGAGGCGGCGAGGGCAAGGGTGGTGATCTTCATTCAATGTCTCCTGTACGGGGAAGGAATCCACTGTCGCACATTGGGAGAAGACAAGGTGCGACCACCAAGTTCCTGAATTATCAAATAAAAACCCGCCTCCGATGGCGTTGGAACGCACGAAATCGGACGCCGAGGCGGGGCCTCGCGCCACGCCCAGGCCGGGCGTATGGCGACCTGTACGGCGGCGGTCAGACGAAAGTTTCAGACCAGACCGGGAATGCCGACAGCCCCCCAAGGCCGGCGCTCGAGTCGATGCCGCGGCAGCGGAGAAGCGTCGGATGGTGGCCTACCCCTACCTCCCGGCACCGCTGGTGACCCCTGGGACGGACTCGCTTCGTCGGGTGCCGCGTTACCCTCGGACCCGGCGTTCACACGCTGTAGATCCTTCGCGGCGAGAACGGGCATGAGCGCCTGTCCAAGCCGCACCTGATCCTGCTTGACCTGAACATGCCGCGCATAGACAGAATCGAGTTCCTGGAAGCGGTCCGCGCTGACGAGGAGCTGCGTTCGGCGGTGGTGTTCATGATCACCACCTCGAAGGCCGACGAGGACCGGATGCGCGCCTACGGGCACAACGTCGCCAGCTACATCGTCAAGCGCGACCCGGCCAACACCTTCATGGAAGCGGTGGCGCTGCTGGAGCACTACTGGAAGGTCGTCGAGTTCCCGGCATAGTCGGCCCAGTGACCAACCCGACCCGCATCCTCCTGATCGACGACGACGCGGTCGACCGGGCCGCGGTGCGGCGTGCGTTGGTCAAGTCCGGCCTTGCCCACACCCTGAGCGAGGCCGCCGGCGGCGAGGAGGGCCAACGTCTCGCCTCGGAAGCGACCTTCGACTGCGTGCTGCTCGACTACCGTCTTCCGGGCATCGACACGTTCGCGCTGCTTAGGACGCTGCTGGCGGCCGAGGGCGAGGCGCGGGCCGTGCTGATGCTGACCGGCGAGGCCGACCCGGACCTGGCGACGCGGCTGATGCGGGCCGGCGCGCTGGACTACATCGACAAGGCCGAGGTCACGCCGTCCGGCCTCGCCGTGGGAGAACGGGTACTGTGAGAGCTTTAACGGAAAGCTGCGGGACGAGTGCCTGAGGCAGGAGATTTTCTACTCGCTGAAAGAGGCGCAGGCCGTGATCGGTCTCTGGCAGAACACCTACAATCGCGTCCGGCCGCACTCATCCTTGGGCTACCGACCGCCCGCGCCGGTCACCTTCCCGGATCTGGCCTTCCGGCTACCCATGGCCGCCACCATGCAGTAGCCTCTCAATCGGCCCGGTCCAAAATACCGGTCAGGTCAACGTGAGCGAATGATTGTGCGAAGTCGCGGCCAGGGCCATCACCGCCCTGAGCCCCAGCAGGATCACCGACGGCGTCAGGGAAGCCCGCCCAACGTGGAGCTCCGCTATCTCCTTCATGACGCGGTCCCATTCCCGGGGTCTTTGTGGAGCGCCAGGACCGCAAGCTTGCCGTCCCACGGGGCCGGGGACGGGAACACCTCCCCGAGGAAAGCCAGGAACGCCCTCACGTTCGGGCTGCCGCGACGGCTCTTGGGCCACAGCGCGGTGATGACGGAACGCTCGGCCGCGAACTCCTGCAGGACAGGCACCAGCAATCCCCGCTCGAAATAGGGGGCTGCGATGTATGTCGGCGAGATGCCGATGCCGCCGCCGGCCACCAGGATGGTCGCAACCGCGTCGCTGAAATCCGTGACGATGCCGGCGTTCGGGGTCAGTTCGACCGTGCGGCCGCCGATCCAGAACGGCCAGCGCAGGGCCTGGCCCGTACTCTGGAAACGGAACTTCACGCAGTCGTGGTCGACCAGCTCGTCGGGGTGCCTCGGCGTCCCGCGTCGCTCCAGGTATGCGGGCGACGAGAACGCGCAGAGCCGGTGCGGCGCAAGGCGCCGTGAGACCAAGCGGGAATCGGAGAGCTCCCCGACGCGGATGGCGACGTCGATGCCCGCCTCGACGAGGTCGGCGAAGCGGTCGCCCAAGCGCAGGTCGACGGATAGCCGCGGATGGCGCTCGCGGAAGCGCCGGCGCCAGCAGGTGCAAGCCGACCGGGACCGGCGCCGCCACCTTCAGGATGCCGGCCGGTTCCGAGCGCGCCGCCACGGCGGCCTGCTCGATCTCCTCGGCCTCGCGCAGGAGGCGCAGCGCCCGCTCATGCAGGTCGCGGCCCTCCGGCGTCAGGGTCAGCGAGCGCGTGGTCCGCATGAACAGGCTCAGCCCCAGCCGGCCCTTCCAGCCGCTGCACGCTCTTGCTGATCGCCGACGGCGAGATGCCCAGTGAGCGCGCGGCGGCCGTGTAGCTGCCGAGAGAGGCCGAGCGCGCGAAAAGCGATAATGCCGGTGAGCCGGTCGATGCCGATCTGTTCCATGGCGGCAGGAGTGAACCGACAACAAGCGAGATTACCAAGCTCGAAGCGATGACCCATCCTTCTGCCAACAGGCGCCGCTGGGGCGCAGTCGGGAAGAATCATCGTCATGGGCAGCATCCTCCAGGACCGTACCGTCGTCATCTTCGGCGGCACCTCCGGCATCGGCCTCGCGGCCGCCCAACAGGCCAAGGCTGAGGGCGCCGAGGTCATCGTGGTCGGCTTCAACGCCGAGGGCGCCGAGCGCGTCGCCGCCGAGAACGGCTTTGCCGGTTGGCGCGCCGCCGACGTGACCTTCATCTCCGGTGCGCTGGCGGATCGCCCGAGCGCCCAGGGCACCGCGGTGCTCGCCGCCGCCTCGGCCGCGATGGAGGCGCTCGCCCGTGGCCTCGCCCTCGAACTGGCGCCGGTGCGGGTCAACACGCTCTCGCCGGGCACCACCGACACACCGCTCCTGGCCCGCACGCTCGGCGCCCACCGCGACGCCTACGTCGCAGCGCTCACCGAGAAGCTGCCGCAGCGCCGCCTCGGCACGGCGGAGGAGGCGGGCGCCGCGGTCGTCTTCCTGATGGGCAGCGGCTTCATGAACGGCGAGACGCTGCACGTCGACGGCGGCGCCCGTCTCGTTTGACCGCCGTCACCCGCCACGGCTTGCCTGTCTCCGCGAACTCTACCCACCGCAGTCACGGTGGGACGGTTCCCTCGCTCCGTGTCAGCTCCCCGGTGCCTCTTCGACCCGGTATCGAAGCCAGACCATGCCGCCCTCAAGCGTCTCGGTGTGGAAGTGGCGGAGCGCCTGCCCAGCCCCTGGGCACTCGTCGGGCCCGCCCTGGTACTCGAAGATCGTCTGCACGCCCGCGAGGCCGTCGACGGCCGGGTGGATGAGCACGCTAATCTCGTCGATCAGGCCGGTTTTCAGGAAGGCACCGTTGATGGCCGCCCCGCCCTCCAAAAGCAGGGTTTCGACGCCGAACGTCTCGCCGAGAGCGTCCATGGCCTTGGCGAGGTCGCGGCCGTCTGGACCCGCGAACAGGTAGGACACGCCGTCCTCGCGCAACTCGGCGAGGTAGGCGTCGGAAACGGCCTCCGAGAGCACGGCGACGGCGTGGTCCCCATGCAGGTGGTCCTGCCGGTAATGGACCTTACCGTGCGGGTCGATGGCGACCGCGAGGTCCCGGTCCCTCCGGTCGCCGACGAACGGCTCGCGGGAGGAGACGCCGGGCGAGGTGACCGTGCGGGCCTTTCCCTTCGAGATCTCCTGCATGGTGACCCGCCCGCACATCCAGCCCTGGGCGCCGAGCTTGGGCGAGACCTCGTCGTAGTGCTTTCGGAGCCGGGCGGCGTCGACGCCGGCGGCCGGCCCGGTGAACCGGCTCGGATGCAGCTTGCCGTCGATGGACGTCACCATGTGGCAGATGATCTTCGGGCGCATCGCGCGTCCTCCTTCGCCTGGCGTCATGCCGCCTCCGGCATGCGGTCGAGGAGCTTGTCGAGCGTGATCGGGTAGTCCCGCACGCGCACGCCGGTGGCGTTGTAGACCGCGTTCGCCACCGCCGCGCCGACCCCGCAGATGCCGAGCTCGCCGACGCCCTTGGCCTTCATCGGCGAGGACATCGGATCGACCTCGTCGAGGAAGATCACCTCCTGGTGCGGGATGTCGGCATGGACCGGTACCTCGTAGCCGGCAAGATCGTGGTTGGCGAAGAACCCGCGCTTGGTGTCGACCGCCAACTCCTCCATCAGGGCGGCGCCGGTACCCATGGTCATCCCGCCGATGACTTGGCTGCGGGCCGACTTCGGGTTGAGGATGCGCCCGGCCGCGCAGACCGCCAGCATCCGCCGGACCCGGACCTCGCCGGTATAGGCATCGACACCGACCTCGACGAAGTGCGCCCCGAAGGTCGATTGCTGCTGCTTCTTCGAGATGTCGCCGAACTCGATGGTGTCCTCGGCCGAGACCTCGCCCCCGCTCGCCGCCGCGCCGATCTGCACGGCGCGGTTGCCGGCCCGCACCTGCCCGTCGGCGAACACGGCGTCGGCCGAGTTGATGCCCAGGCGCTGCGCCACCGCCTCGCGCAGCTTCACGCAGGCCGCGTAGACGCCCGCGGTCGACGAGTTGGCGCCGAACTGCCCGCCGGACCCGGAGGAGACCGGGAAGGCGGAGTCGCCCAGGCGGACGACGACCTTGTCGAGCGGCAAGCCCATCATCTCGGCCGCCGTCTGGGCGATGATGGTGTAGCTGCCGGTGCCGATGTCGGTCATGTCGGTCTCGACCGTGACCGTGCCGTCACCGGCGAGCCGAACCCGCGCGCCGGACTTCATCACCATGTTGTTGCGGAACGCCGCCGCCATGCCATGCCCGACGAGCCATTGCCCGTCGCGGACCTGGCCCGGCTTGGCGTTGCGCTTCGACCAACCGAACTTCTCGGCGCCGAGCTTCAGGCAGCCGACGAGGTCGCGGTGCGAGAACGGGCGCTTCGGGTCCTGCGGGTCGACCTGGGTGTCGTTGCGGATGCGGAACTCGACCGGGTCCATCCCAAGCTTCTCGGCCATCTCGTCCATGGCGACCTCCAGGACCATCAGGCCCGGAGCCTCGCCAGGGGCCCGCATCGCGTTGCCTTCAGGCAGGTCGAGATGGGCGAGTTTCATCGCGGTCAGGCGGTTGGCGCCAGCGTAGAGCAGCTTGGTCTGGCTCACCGCCGTCTCGGGGTCGCCGTCGGGCAGGTTCCCCGACGTGCTCTCGTGGGCGATGGCCGTGATGGTCCCGTCCTTCGTCGCGCCGATCCGCACCCGCTGTATCGTGGCGGGCCGGTGCGTGGTGTTGTTCATGACCAGCGGGCGGGTGAGCGCGACCTTTACGGGCCGCTTGGCCGCCTTGGCCCCGAGCGCGGCCAGCACCGCGTCGGCGCGCACGAACAGCTTCCCGCCGAACCCGCCGCCGACGTATGGGGAATCGAGGCGGACGTTCTCCTTCGGGACGCCGAGGATCTTGGCGAGGCTGCCATGGCCCCAGGCGATCATCTGGTTCGAGGTCCAGAGGGTGACCTTGTCGCCGTCCCACGCCGCGATGGTCGCGTGCGGCTCCATCATCGCGTGGCTCTCGTCGGCGGTGGAGTAGGTCTCGTCAAACTGCACCGGGGCCTGCGCAAAGGCCCCCTCGAAGTCGCCGACCCGCTCCTCGCCGTTGCCGCCGCTGCCCTCGCCGCTGTCGCCGGGCACGGGCTTGGCGCCCTTCGCCTCGGCCGCGAGGTCGAACTTGCCGGCCGCGGGGGCGTAATCGACCTTCACCAGGAAGGCCGCGGCCCGGGCCTGCTCGAATGTCTCGGCCACCACGACCGCGATGGCCTGGTGGTAGTGCTGCACCTCGTCGCCGCCGAACAGGTAGGCTGCGTTCATCATGCCCCGCTCCATGCGGGGATGCTCAAGGGTCGTCACAATGGCGAGGACGCCGGGCGCCCTCTTTGCCGCCGCGGTGTCGATCCGGCGCACGCGCCCCTTGGCGATGCCGGCGCCGAGGACGTAGCCGTAAGCCTGGTTCGCCGCCACGTCGTGGCGCTCGTAGGCGTAGGGCGCCATGCCGGTGGTCTTGTACTTGCCGTCGATGCGGTCGGTCGGCTTGCCCACGACCTTGAGCTGGTCGATGGGGTTCTGGCCGGCGGGGGTATCGAACTTCATGGCTCAGGCCCTCGCTTGGTTGAGCGCCGCCGCGAGCGTGCGCTCGGCGAGCTTCAGCTTGTAGGCGTTGTCCTCGGTCGGCTTGGCGCCGGCGAAGACCTTGTCGGTCACCGCCTTGGCGCCTCGCGGCAGGTCGGCCTCGGCCGCCTCGACCCGCCATGGCTTGTGGGCGACGCCGCCGAAGGCGACGTGGCCGCTGCCGTCCTTGCCGAGGATGGCCGCCACCGAGACCAGCGCGTAGGCGTAGGAGGCCCGGTCGCGGACCTTCCGGTAGATGTGCATGCCGGAGACCGGCTTCGGCAACGTCACCGCCGTGATGAGCTCGCCGGGCTTCAGGCTCGTGTCCACCTCGGGCCTGTCGCCGGGAAGGCGATGGAAGTCGGCGATGGCGATCTTCCGCTCTGTCCCCTTGGCGTCGACGGTCTCGACGGTGGCGTCGAGCACCCGCATGGCCACCGCCATGTCGCCGGGATGGGTCGCGATGCAGGCCTCGCTCGATCCGATGACGGCGAGCGACCGGCTCACGCCGTCGAGCGCCGAGCAGCCCGAGCCCGGCTGGCGTTTGTTGCAGGCCTGGGCGGTGTCGTAGAAGTACGGGCAGCGGGTCCGCTGGAGCAGGTTGCCGGCGGTGGTCGCCTTGTTGCGCAGCTGGCCGGAGGCTCCGGCGAGCAGGGCCCGGCTGAGCACCCCGTAATCCTTCCGCACCCGCGCGTCGGCGGCGAGGTCGGTGTTGCGCACCAGCGCGCCGATGCGCAGGCCGCCCTCCGGCGTCGCCTCGACCTTGTCCAGGTTCAGGCCGTTCACGTCGACGAGATGCGTCGGCGTCTCGATCTGCAGCTTCATCAGGTCGAGGAGATTGGTGCCGCCGGCGATGAACTTGGCGTTCGGCGTGCGCGCGACCGCGGCGGCCGCCTCGGCGGGCGTGCCCGGGCGCTCGTAGGTGAAGGACTTCATGCGGGCCTCCCGGCGACCTCGGTCATCGCCTCGACGATGTTGGAGTAGGCGCCGCAGCGGCAGATATTGCCGCTCATGCGCTCGCGGATCTCCGTCTCGGTGACCTGCGTCGGCGCGGTGAGGTCGGCGGTGACGTGGCTCGGGATGCCGGCCTTGATCTCGGCGAGCACGGCCACGCCGGAGCAGATCTGGCCGGGGGTGCAGTAGCCGCACTGGTAGCCGTCGTGCTTCACGAACGCCGCCTGCATCGGGTGCAGGGCGTCGGGCTGGCCCAGGCCCTCGATGGTGGTGATCTCGCTGCCCTGGTGCATCACGGCGAGCGTCAGGCAAGCGTTGATGCGCCGCCCGTCGACGATCATCGTACAGGCGCCGCACTGGCCGTGGTCGCAGCCCTTCTTCGAGCCGGTCAGGTGCAGGTGCTCGCGCGCCGCGTCGAGCAGGCTGGTGCGGGTATCGAGCTCAAGCTCCTGGCGCTGCCCATTCACGGTGAGCGATACCTTCGCCATCACGGGCTTGTCAGTGCCAGCGGGGGCCGCGTCGGCGCGGGCGCCGGCTGGCGTGGCGGCCAGGGCCGCCGCGGCGGATGCTCCGACCATCAGGTCTCTCCGATTCAATAAGATGTCTCCGGGACGACCCATCGCGGCCTCCGAGCTTGCGGGGGGATGACCGACCGAAGGCCGTGCATCGTGCAGGGAATGCCAGGGCAACCCGGACAGCTTGAATAGGCTCCAAGGTACGGCGCTTGGCCGCAACGATTAGGTTCCGTTTCCACATAGGCTTATGAGCCTGGCTTATGGATCATCGTACCTTCGTGGTACGGGGCCAGGGACGACGGGCTCGGCCGGGGATGGGCGATGGCGAGACAGGGAATGACCGACCTGTTCTCCTTCGTCACCGTGGCGAACGAGGGCAGCTTCACCCGGGCCGCCAAGCGCCTCGGCGTGACGCAGTCGGCGCTGAGCCACGCCATGAACGGGTTGGAGGCGCGGGTCGGGTTGCGCCTGCTGAACCGTTCGACGCGCAGCGTCACGCCGACCGAGGCCGGCATGCGCCTGCTCGGTGTCATCGCTCCCCAGTTCGCGCAAATCGAGGTCGAGCTCAGCGCCCTGACGGAGCTTCGGGACAAGCCCGCCGGGAACGTCAGGATCACCGCGCCCGAGATCGCCGCCGAGACGGTGCTCTGGCCGGTCCTGCGCCGGCTGCTGCCGGAATATCCCGACGTCCACGTCGAGGTGGTCTCGTCCGACGCCCGGACCGACATCGTCGCCGAACGCTTCGACGCGGGCGTCCGCGTCGGCGAGTACGTCGAGAAGGACATGGTGGCCGTGTGCATCGCGCCGCCGATGCGCATGGCGGTCGTCGCGCGACCGTCCTACCTCGCCGACCGGCCCGCCCCCCGGACGCCCGAGGACCTGACAGGGCACCGCTGCATCAACCTGGCGCGCGCTTCGCGCGGAGACCTCTTCCCCTGGGAGTTCGAGCGGGACGGCCGGGAGGTGGCCGTGCGCGTCTCGGGCCAGATCGCGTTCTCCAGCCTGCGCCTGATCCGCGAGGCGGCCCTGGATGGGCTCGGCCTGGCCTACCTGCCCGAGCAGGAGGTTCTCGCCGACGTGGCGGAGGGGCGCCTGATGCGGGTCCTGGAGGAGTGGTGCGAGCCCTTCCCGAGCTACCATCTCTACTATCCCAGCCGGCGCCAGCCGACTCCGGCGTTCACGGTCCTCGTCGAGGCGCTACGCCATCGGGGATGACGACGGGCTGCGCCCCTGACCCTACCGTCTGGCCACCGTCGACGATCATGGCGTCCCCGACGGTGAAGGCGCCGAGGTCGGAGCACAGGAAGAGGACCGCAGCCGCGATCTCCTCGGGCTTGCCCATGCGCCCGACCGGCTCCTGGGCGATCACGCGCTCGAGGCCCTCCGGCGTGCCGCCCGTGAACCGCTGCATCATGGGCGTGTCGATGATGCCCGGGCAGACGGCGTTGATGCGGATGCCGTCCTTTGCGTAGTCCAGCGCGGCGCTCTTGGTCATGCCGATCACGCCGTGCTTGGTCGCGGCGTAGGCCGCCTGTCCGGCGAAGCCCTTCACGCCGGCCCCGGACGACGTGTTGACGATAGCGCCGCCGCCGCCCTTCACCATCAACGGTATCTGGTGCTTCATGCAGAGGAAGACCCCGCGCAGGTTGATGCCGACGATGCGCTCGAAATCCTCGTCGGGGATGTCGGCCGCGGGCATGACAGGCTGCTCGACGCCCTCATTGTTGAAGGCGAAGTCGAGCCTGCCAAACGTCTCGGCCGTCAGGTCGAGCGCCCGCTTCACGTCCCCGGAATCGCTGACGTCGCAACGCACGGCGACCGCCCGCCCGCCGGCCTGCTCGATCATGCGGGCCGTGTCCTCGTTCCCCTCCTGCGAAACGTCGGCGACCGCGACGCTCGCACCGGCCTGGGCGAAGGCCAGGGCGGTGGCACGCCCGATCCCGCTGGTCGAGCCGGTCACGAACGCGACCTTGCCCGAGAAATCATGGCTCTTGGTCATGGACGTCTTCTCTTCACCACGGGTCGTGAGGGGGACCGGGATCGGCATGGGATCGACGCGGACCGGTCGGGCAGGCGAACGCCGTTGCCACCGCCAGGAGCGCCCCCGTGTGCGCCCGCAGGGTCATCGTGCTCACGTGGCGGTGTAGCCGCCGTCGACCGGCAGCGCGACGCCGAGGATGAAGCTCGCGGCGTCGCTGCAGAGGAACAGCACCGCGGCGGCGACCTCCTCCGGACGGCCGAGCCGCTTGTTCGGCTGCTTGCCCATGATGACGTCCATCGCCTCGGGCTGCTCCTTGAGCATCCTGGCGACCATCGGCGTGTCGATGGTGCCCGGGCAGACGGCGTTGAGGCGGACGCCACGGGGCGCGTTTTCGAGCGCGGCGCTTTGGGTCATGCCGATCACGCCGTACTTCGTGGCGTGGTAGGCCGCGAGGCCGGGGTTTCCGATGAGGCCGCCGATGGACGAGCAGTTCACGATGGCGCCGCTGCCCTGCGCCTGCATCTGCCGCAACTCGGCCTGCATGCAGTTCCAGACGCCGCGCAGGTTGACCGCCATCACCCGCTCGTAATCCGCGTCCGGTACTTCCACGACGTTGTTGGCCGGGATCTGGATGCCGGCGTTGTTGAAGGCGGCGTCCAGCCGGCCGTAGGTGTCGACCGTCCGGCGGACCATGGCTACGACCTCCGCCTCGTTCGCCACGTCGCAGGTCACGCCGAGCACCTTGTGGCCCGCAGCCCCCAGGCCGGCGACGGCCTTGCCGAGGGCGGCCTCGTCGCGGTCCGACAGGACGACCGCCGCGCCCGCCTCGGCGAACATCCGGGCCGCGGCGAAGCCCATGCCCATGGCCGCCCCGGTGACCAGGGCGACCTTGTCCTCGAAAGAAATCCGCATGCTCAAACCCTCGATTCCTGCCTCCGGGTTAAGGAATGGTCGTCGGGGCTATCCGGCGTACTGGTCGTCGGTGACCTTCTCCATCCAGGTCACCGGGCTGCCGTCGAGCGCCTCCTGAATGGCGATGTGGCTCATCGCGGTGGTCGGGCCGGCGCTGTGCCAGTGTTTCTCGCCCGGCGGGAACCAGACCACGTCCCCGGGCCGGATCTCCTCGATGGGGCCACCCTCGCGCTGGACCCGGCCGCAGCCGGCGGTGACGATCAGCGTCTGTCCAAGCGGGTGCGTGTGCCAGGCCGTGCGTGCGCCCGGCTCGAAGGTAACGAGGGCGCCGCCCGTCCTGGCCGGCTCGGCGGCGCCGAACAGCGGGTCGATGCGGACGGTCCCGGTGAACCATGCCTCCGGTCCCTTACCCGAGGGCTGCGACCCTGCGCGCTTGATCTCCATGACGACGCTCCTTCGCGGCTTCCGCCGACCGCGATGCGTCGGCGGTGGAATGCTCGCGACGATAGCTAGCCCGCAGGGCACCCCCGGATTAGATGCTGAGTTCCACTTGGGCCTATGAGCGAGGCTTATGAATGCTGCGCGAGAGTCTGAACGACCTGAGCGCCTTCCTGGCCGTCGCGCGGGAGCGGAGCTTCACGCGGGCCGCGGCGCAGCTCGGCGTCTCGCAGCCGGCGCTGAGCCAGACCGTCCGAGGGTTAGAGGCGCGCCTGGGCGTGCGACTCCTGTCCCGCACCACCCGCAGCGTCTCGCCGACCGAGGCCGGCGAGCGACTCCTCAAGGCGGTGGGACCCCGGTTCGAGGAGATCGAGGCGGGACTCGCCGGCCTCGCCGAGATGCGGGGCAAGCCGGCAGGCAACCTTCGGATCACCGCCGACGAGCACGCGGCACCCACAGTGCTCTGGCCGGCGTTGCGGCGCGTCCTGCCGGACCACCCCGACATCAAGGTCGAGGTTGTCGTCAGCAGCGTCCTGACCGACATCGTCACCGAGCGGTTCGACGCCGGGGTGCGCTGGGGCGGCATCGTCGCCAAGGACATGACCGCGGTCCGGATCGGGCCGGACATGCGCATGGCCGCCGTCGCGGCTCCCTCTTATTTCGCCGGGCGAGCCAAGCCGCAGCGCCCGGAGGATCTCACCGCGCATGCCTGCATCAACCTGCGCCTGCCGACCCATGGCGGTCTCTACGCCTGGGAGTTCGAGAAGGACGGGCGCGAGGTGAGGGTCCGGGTCGAGGGACAGTTGGTGTTCGACACCGAGCCGCTGCTCCTCCAGGCCGCGCTGGACGGGTTCGGGATCGCCTACCTATTCGAGGACGGGGTGCGGGCGCACCTGGAAGCGGGAACCCTCGTCCAGGTTCTGGAGGACTGGTGCGACCCGTTCCCGGGCTATCACCTCTACTACCCGAGCCGGCGTGAGCCGGAGCCGGCGCTGGCCGTGTTGGTCGATGCGCTGCGTTACTGCGGCTAAGGTCCCTACCCAGCCGCTCGCGTCGGCGCAGCGATGGCAACGTGCCGTCCCTGGCGGTCCCTGTCCCGAAGCGCCGCCATGGCCTCGTCGGCGGCCCGCTGCCCGCTGTCGTGCGCCCCGTGGGCGGTCGTGAAGTCGAAGGGGTGCGTCGCCTCGCCCGCGAAGAACAGCCGGTCCTCGAAGGGCCGTGCCAGCTGTGCCCGTGCCTGGGATCGGCCCGGCAGGGCGCAGCTATACGCGCCGCCGATGGACGCCACCCGTCTCCACGAGGTCGCCGCCAGCGGTCGGATGGCCGACGCCACGTCGCCGCCGAACAGGCCGGTCAACTCGGCCGACACAAACGCGAAGCCGGCGGCGGGACCTTCCTCCTCAAGGATGCGGGCCCCTTCTCCGCCCAGGAACGCCTCGATGACCGGCCAGCCGTTGGGCCGGATCGAGTAGGCCGCCGACCTCGCATCGCGCAGGTTCCCGTAGGCGTGGGAGTTCGCCTCGAACGCGGTATCGCGCCCGATCTCCAAGAAGATCTTCTCGTTGCGGCCGAGCGGCAGGGCGGCGGCTGCCTCGCGCCACGGTTCGGTCCCAGGAGGCAGGCGGATGGCGTCGCCGGCCAGGACCGCGGTCGAGACCGTGAGGATGACGGCCTTGGCGCGGAGGGTGCCGGCGCGCGTCGCGACGGCGACACCGTCCGCTGTCAGGTCGATCCGCTCGGCGGGCGTGACCAGCCGCAGCGCGGTCGAGGAAGGCAGGCTGGCGGCGATGAGCGTGCCGTAGCCCAGCGGCAGGTTCCAGTTCTTGCCCGTCGAGGCATCGTCGTAGGCCAGGTAGTCGGAAGCGGAGATCTGCTCGGGCGCTATGCCGCTCATGAAGCCGGCGATGGCCCGCACGTAGGCGTTCCACTCACCGCCGGGCTCCAGGGCGTCGCTTGCCCGGTCGCTGCCACGCGCGACTGGGCGGAGCCGCTCCTCCCAACCGCCGAACGCCCTCCGGGCCGCCTGCTCGTCGTCCTCGTTCCGGGCGATGCCGGGATGCGCCTGAGCCCACGGCGGATCGCCGCGGTCAACCGGAAAGCCTGATGCCTCTGCGATGCCGACCCAGGCGTTGCGGTCGCCCGAGTGCAGCCATTCGCAGCCCAGGTCGAGCGGATACCCAGCGAGATTCTGCGTGAAGGCGCGGCCTCCGAGACGTGAAGACGCCTCCAGCAGCAAGGCCGATGCATCGTTGGCCGCGAGCCGCCGTGCCGCGCCGATGCCGGCGGCGCCTCCCCCCACGATGATGACGTCGTACGCGTTGCCCATGGGCCGAAAGGTGAGGTCTGCCGACACGGCTTCCAAGGTTCGCGCATGGCGGACTGCCTGGGATCCGCACCGGTCCCGAGGTCGGCGTCGATTGCTGGTACTGGCCCCGGCGCGCCTGGAGGACCTCCTTCAGCGGATGGCGGAAACACCCGAGGGCACACCGGCCGTCCGACCTCAGACCTGGGCGATGATGTGGGCCATGTCTGCGTCGCCGCGGCGAGCCGACATTCCTGGGCGCACGATGCGCGAAAGCGGCGCGCGCCCTGACCGCGTCCCAGCACCAAGCCTCTCTGTCGTTCAAAGGGACGGTGCGCCGATCACCGCTAGGACGTGCCTCGATTCGCCGGCCCAGGGTTACGGGGGGTGGATCGCGCCCCGGTGCGGTCGCCGATGGGCGTCGCGTCGAGAGAAAGAGGTCAGGTGCGCGGCGCGCGACGGGTTTGGAGGTCAGGAGAGAGGCTCCTCGGCCGCCCGTCGCGAAAGCCTGTCCGATGGCGCACTCCCCTCCCCGGCCCGCTCCGGATCGCTCCAGCGTGTATCGCGAGGTCACCGACCGTATCCTCGCCGACCTGGAGGCCGGTCGCCTGCCCTGGGTCCAGCCCTGGACCTCCGATCGCGTTCGGGCGCCGCTCGGACTGCCGGCCAACGCCGCCACCGGTCGCCGTTACTCAGGCATCAACATCCTGATCCTGTGGTGTGCCGTGGTGGAGCGCGGTTTCGCCGGCCAGGGCTGGCTCACCTTCCGGCAAGCGCAGGCGCTCGGCGGCAGCGTGCGCCGGGGCGAGCGCGGGACGTCGGTCGTCTATGCCGACCGCTTCACGCCGCGGGATGAACGGGTTCGTGCGGACCGCGACGGCGATGCGGCCCGCAGCGTCCCCTTCCTCAAGCGGTTCACGGTCTTCAACACTGAGCAATGCGACGGCCTGCCCGGCGCTGCCTGGGAGACCGCCGCAACGGTGCCGCCCGGCCTCATCCGTCCGAAGGTCGAGACGTTGATCGCCCGAAGCGGGGCCGACCTGCGGATCGGCGGCGACCGGGCCTTCTACGACATCGACGCCGATTACGTGCGGCTGCCGCCGCCCCACAGCTTTCGGCAGCCGATCGATTGGCACCGGACGGCCCTGCACGAACTCGGTCACTGGACCGGCGCGGGGCACCGCCTGGCGCGCGATCTCTCCGGTCGCTTCGGCTCCGCGCCCTACGCCCAGGAGGAACTCGTCGCCGAACTGACGGCGGCGTTCACCTGCGCCAGCCTGTCGATCGTGCCGACCGTCCGCCATGCCGACTACATCGGTGCCTGGCTTCAGATTCTTCGCGCGGACGAACGTGCGGTGGTGCGCGCGGCCTCCGCCGCCTCCCGTGCCGCCGACTTCCTTCTCGCCTTCCTTCCGTCGGACGCTGCGAATTTCCCGGCATCGGTCGCGGCCGATCCGGAGCACGCCGAGCGTCCGTGCCGTGCGGAGGTCCTGTGATGCCGCGCACCGTCTCGGCTTACGCCGCGCTGATCGCGCGGGCGCTGCGCACGGAGGGCGGCCACCTTGCCGTCGGCCGGGGCGGCTTCACCTTGTGGTTCGGACGCGATGGCCGCCTGTCGGGGGGTGACGAGACCGAAATCCTGGAGGCCTGCCGCGCGGCCGGTCTGCCCGTGATCGCCAGCCGCCCGGTCCCGTTCGACCGGCTGGCGCACCTCGTCATGTCCGGTCCGATGATCGCCGTCGGGGAGCCCCCGGATCCGCCGCCCCATCACGGTCTGTCCAACGCACCGTTGGCGGTCGTGGCGGCGGCCTATCGTGCTTCGGGTGCGACCGTGTTCAACCTCGAAGCCGTCGAGCGTGGCACCGCGCGCTGAGAGGACGAGGATAGGAAGAGGCTTCGCGACGGCGCGAGATGATTGGGAGAGTTCCTCCCGGCCGCGTCCGTCGCGGAGACCCGACATGGCCCGACCCACCACGAAGCTGACCCTGCATGCCGCCCGCGCGATTCCATTCGACAAGGTCGTTCTGTCCCAGGCGAACGTCCGGCGCCTTCAGGCCGGCCAGTCGATCGAGGACCTCGCCGAAGACATCGCCCGGCGCAGCCTTCTCACCAGCCTCACCGTCCGTCCTGTCCGGGACGCGACCGGCGCCGAGACCGGCCTGTTCGAGGTGCCGGCGGGCGGGCGCCGCTACCGTGCGCTCGAACATCTCGTGAAGACCAAGCGCCTCGCCAAGAATGCGAGCGTGCCCTGCATCGTGGTGCCGGCCGACCCCGGCCATACGGCCGAGGAGGACTCGCTCGCGGAAAATTTGCAGCGCGTGGCGCTCCATCCGCTCGACCAGTTTCGGGCCTTTTGGACGCTGCACGACCAGGGGCTCGGGGACGAGGCGATCGCCGCCCGCTTCTTCGTGTCGGCCCGGATTGTGGCCCAACGCCTCAAGCTCGCGCGCGTCAGCCCGACGCTGCTCGACCTCTACGCGCAGGACGGCCTCAGCCTCGAGCAGCTGATGGCGTTCACGGTCTGCGACGATCACGCCCGCCAGGAGGCGGTGTGGTCGGCGCTCGCCCGCAGCAATTCCCGCGAGCCCTACGCGATCCGCCGCATGTTGACCGAGAGCGCGGTAAACGGCACCGACAAGCGCGCCCAGTATGTCGGGCTCGCGGTCTACGAGGCGGCGGGTGGTGTGATGCTGCGGGACCTGTTCGCCGCCGCCGATGGCGGCGGCTGGCTCCAAGATATCGCTCTGCTCGACCGCTTGACGGCGGACCGTCTGGCCGAGGACGCCGAGCGCATCCGGGCCGAGGGCTGGCGCTGGGTCGAGGCGACGTCCGATCTGGCTTACGGCCACTCGGTCGGCCTGCGCCGGTTGCGCGGCGAGGGCGGACTGAGCCCGGAGGAGCAAGCGAGCCGCGCGGCGCTGCTGCTGGAAGCCGAGGAGATCGAGGCGGAGCACGCCGCAGCCGAGGAGCTGCCGGCCGCCGCCGACCAGCGTCTCGGGGCGATCGAGGCGATGCTGGAAGCGCCGGACGAGCGGTCGCCGGTCTTCGAGCCGGAGGAGGTCGCCTACGCCGGCGCCTTCGTGTCGCTCGATGCCTCCGGTCGTCTGCGGGTCGAGCGCGGATACGTGCGCCCGGAGGATGAGCCGGGCGCGGCGGAGCCCGGGACACGTGAGGCCGGAACTGGGACGGACGGGCCAGAGGCGCCATCGCCGGTGCCGGCACTCGGCGCCGCTGCGGCGGCCCCCCTGCCCCCGTGGAGGCCGATGAGGGCAGTGCCGTCATCTCCGATCGGCTTCTGTCCGATTTGACGAGCGTGCGCACCCTCGGCCTGGGCGACGCGCTCGCGCGCGATCCCGACGCCGCGTTGCTCGCCCTGCTGCATGCCCTGACGCTGCAAACGTTCGACCGGGAGAGCGGCGCGCGCGAGACATGTCTGGACATCGAGGCGCGCCACATCGCCCTGACGCGCGCCGCGCCGGGGCTTGCCGCCAACGCGGCGGCCATCGCGCTCGCGCAGCGGCATGCCGACGGGTCTCAGCAGCTCCCGGTTCGGCCCCAGGACCTTTGGGAGGCGTTGCGCAGCTTCGATCTCGACAGCCGGCACGACCTCCTTGCGTATTGCACGGCGCTCAGCCTCAATGCCGTAATCCTGCCGCACGATCGGCCCGGCCGTACCGTGACGCCCGCCGATCGGATTGCCCAGCAGGTCGGCCTCGACATGACCCGCAGCTTCACGCCGATGGCAGCGAATGATTTCGGGCGCACGACGAAGGCCGGCATTCTCGTCGCGGTGCGAGAGGCCAAGGTTGAGGCAGCGGTCCAGCTCATCGACCATCTGCGCAAGGCCGACATGGCCGTAGAAGCAGAACGGCTCGTGGCCGGAACCGGATGGCTGCCGCGGCCGCTGTGCACGCCTGGGGACGATGGCGAAGCCCCCTCCCCTGCCCCGAACGGTGTCGATCGCGGCTCGGCCGCCGCGTCCGGTCCCGCACTTCCGGTCTTCCTGACCGAGCCGGACGCGAGCACCCCGTCGGACACCGGAGCCTGGCCGCAAGCGGCCGAGTAACGCCACGGCCTTCTGCCGTCTCAGCCGACGCCGGCCCGTTGCGACGCGGGCCGTGCGCTGACCCCACGCGTGCCGCTCGCCTGTCCCGCGATGGGCGGCGCGTCATCCCTCGCGGGAAGCCTGCCGCGGCGGGGCGGCTCATCGCGTCACGCAGGAGAGGCCGAGGACGGACCGGAAGACCCGCGAAGGTCGCAGGCGGGCGCGAGAGCAGACCCGCGACGCGGCCATCACATCTTCGGAGCTGTCCATGACCACGTTGGTCTCCGTCCTGCCGTGTCGCGTCCCCTTCCCTCCCCTCCCCTCCCCTCCCCTCACCGTTCGTCGCCTGTCGCCGAAGAGACGGCCGATGCCTCGATCGCCGCCGCCCATGATCTCGCTGGCCTTCTCGAGACGCGCGGTTGCATCGCGTCGCCCGATCTGCGCGCGGCCGTCGCTATGGGTCCGAGGGCCTGCGGCGGCGGGCGCTGCGTCAGACGCTCGGTGCCGGTCCGGGCCGGCCGGCGCGCCGGGCTCCGGAGCGCCAGCGCGACGTCGCTGACCCTATCGCATCCTGAGCGGGCCGGACGTCGCAAGGGGGCCGATCCACCGGAGGGCCGCGCAGCCGGCCTTCGGAGAGCGGGCGACCGTGGCCGGAGGGGATGGGGGAGGCGGCGCGTCCTCCGTCGCGGCCCGCAACGCCGCTGACCGGGCTTGCTCCCCGGCTGGGCCTCCTCGCGCACCAGCAGGCCCGACCGCGGCGTCCTCCGCTGCGCTATGGCCCTGAACCGGGTGTGGGCCCCTCCCCCCTCCGGCGAGGGGCGCCCGTGAAGGCCGCGATGGGCGCGGCCGGATCGCGCACCGAAGCCTGCCGTGCATGACCTCACCGCCGGGGATCTCACCGCGTCCTTCGCCATCGCCGATGGCCGAGGTCCTGACCACCCTCCAGCTGTTCGGCCACCCCCCGGAATGCGGACGAGCCGGATCGTCGCCCCCTCCCCGCGCCCGAAGCGCTGGAGGCGATCGTGTCCGGCCTGTTCGCCGTCCTGCCCGAAGGCCTCGCCGAGACCCGGCGGGAGGATGACCTGCCCGACTTGCTCTGGGCGCCCGTCAACCTGTTTCACCGCAGGCTTGAACGAATCGAACGCGATCTCGACGACAACGAGCAGGCTCAACGGCGCAGCCAAGCCGAGCAGGATTTTTCGGAAGTGCGCTCGGTCAACCTCGATCGGCTCACTGACCACGGCCTCGCCCTGATCGCGCGCCGCGAGAGTTTCGAAGAGATGCGCGAGGCCACGTGCCGGCACTACACGGCGCTCGTCGGCGCCCCGTGGCAGCGTCGAGCCGGCTCGCTCGTCGCACGCCCTCGCCTGACCAGCGCTGTCATCGACAGCCGTGCCTTTTTGGAGGCGCGGCGGCGCACGGAGGCCGCGGTCCTGGTGCCCAATATGACCCGGGCCGCTCTGACCGGTGGCCCAACCTGCGACGATCATCGCCTGATCAGGGCCAAACTCGACCGCATCCACACCAAGTATCCCGACTTGGTCCTGCTTCACGGCGGATCACCCAGGGGCGCCGAGCACATCGCGGCCCTCTGGGCGCGCCAGCGGCAGGTGCCGCAGGTTGTGTTCAAGCCGGATTGGACCCGCCATCGGAAGGCCGCGCCGTTCAAACGCAACGATGCGCTCCTGGACGCTCTCCCAATCGGCGTGATGGTGTTTCCGGGAAACGGCATCTCGGAGAACTTGGCGGACAAGGCCCGGGCTCAGGGCATCCGGGGTCCGCCGCTTCCAACTGATGGAGACGTGAGGCCCACCGCGTCGACGGATCGGCTCTGCCATTCGCCGACGCGTCCGTTTACAAAACTCAGCGCAGTTGCGTCGCCGGTGGAAAAAATCAGCGCCACGCCCACCGCCTCGCGCCGTCGTGGGAGAGTCGCAGGCTGCGCGGGCTTACAAAACTCAGCGTCGCTGGGCCGTCGGTGCTCGATACTGGGGGGCTCACTGGCCGCTCGGTGCCGTGAAATGGGGTACAACACGCTGACTTTTGCCAGCGGAGCTCCGGGAGACGCTGATTTTTCGCACTCCAGGGGCGACGGAAGGACGGCAAAGGGGGCCAACCGGTTCCCGGACTCGGCGCGGCGGCGCTGAGTTTTGTAAAGAATCCCGTTCGTGGCGCTGAGATTTGGAAACCCGGTCGTTGCGCCGGACCGGCGACTCCCGCCTGATAGCCTCCAGGTTGCCGTGCGTGTGACGTTTAGGAGAGTAGGACCGGCCATGAACGCCGCAGAAACCCGTCAGTTGAGCCTGTGGGAGCAGAGCCTTCTGCGTCCCGACGGGGGGACGGTCGGGACGCGGCAGGGCGTCGGTCCGGTCCTCGACGGCCGCATGGATGTGTCGTTCCTCCACAAGGGCTTCTGCATCGCCGGGCTTCCGCTGCGGCGCCCCAAGAACACGATGGAGCCGTGGAACCGACGCGACGGCCGCTTCTCCCTCACCGTCGAACCGGCTCGCTTCGTTCTGCCGAACGGACGCCAGATCGAGGTCGGCGTGCCGTTCGGGCCCAAGGCTCGGCTCCTGTCCATGTGGTTGGCAACGGAAGCGCGCGACCCGCGGCGCAGCGCCGGCGACCGTTGGATGGAGATGGGACGGATCACCGAATGGCTGCAGGCGGTCGGCTTGCCGGTCACGGGCGGCGAGCGGGGGTCGATCGGCCCGACCAAGGACCAGTTGGTGCGGTTGAGCTTCCCCATCTTTACGATGTTTCTGAACGGGGATGACGGTGGACACGTCTTCAAGCGCGAGAGCCTGATCGAAGGCGGCGCCTTCAAGGACGACGATCTCGAGGTCTGGGCTTCGGGCGGGCATAGCGCGATGCGGTGGCCGGAAGCCCTGATGCTCAGCCAGAACGCCTACGATCGCTTCACGCGCCACTCGATCCCGGTGCCGACCGCCCGGTTGCGCCAGGTCGCCCACAACGCCATGGCGATCGATATCCTGGTCTACCTCTGTTACCGGCTGCCGCTGCTGTCACGCGGCGAGAGCGAGCTGCTGACCTGGCGCGATCTGATGGCGCAGTTCGGCTCCTCCGAATTCGCCTCGCGGTTCAAGCAGGCCTTCTCGGAGTCGATCAAGCGCACGCTCGACGCCTACCCGGAAGCCAATGTGGCGATGACCGCCGAGGGTCTGGTGCTGCGCCATTCCGAGCCGGCCGAACTGCGACGCGCCTTCGTCGCCGTCGCCGGGAGCGTGCCTCGTCGTGCGCGCGCAGCGCCGCGGCCCCGCAAATCCCCACGCGCCACGGATTCGTCTGGTCTCGAGACGGGAGGAGACCTGTTGTCCTCAGCCGGGGCCGCGCATGGCTGAACCGTCGCGCGAGACCGCGCCGAGGCCGACCTGACGTCTCGGCCTCACCAAACCCCTTCGTCGGCTGCGCCCATCGTGCGGGGCTGACGCAGAGTCACCCCTTCCATTCCGAACGGAGCAACCCGGCAAAAGAAAAGGCCCCCGAGACAATCGCCCCGGAAGCCCTCTCTGTCGTCTGGACAACCTCAGAGAATCACTCCCGGACATCGCTGTCAAGCGCGTGCGACGTGGCTATCGCCTCGGCGGGCGCTGATCTCTTGCCTCGACGCAGGCGAGGACCATGCATCCCGGATCTCAACCCACGACGCCCTTCGGGCGGCGGCCGCTCTCGCTCGCCATGATGGCCGCGCAGGCGGCGGCCAAGGCCTGCCCCGAGGAGGCGGTTGGGCACAAATGGCGCATCTTCCGCGACGTCACCGAAGCGAAGGATCGTCTCGGCGTGTCGGACCGTGCGCTCGCCGTTCTGAGCGCCCTGCTCACGTTTCATCCCGAGACCACGCTGACGCCCGGCACGGAAACTGTGGTTTTCCCCTCGAACCGCGAGCTGTCCCTACGGGCGCACGGCCCCTCCCCGGCGACCTTGCGGCGGGCCTTGGCGCAACTCGTCGAGGTCGGCCTGGTGATCCGGCGCGATAGCCCGAACGGCAAGCGCTACGCGCGCCGCGACACCGATGGCGGCATTGCGCAGGCCTTCGGTTTCGATCTGACGCCGCTCCTGGTCCGGGCCGCGGAACTCGCCGGCCTCGCACAGGAGGTGAGAGCGGAGGCGCGCTTGCGCACGCTGCTGCGCGAAGAGATCGCCCTGCTGCGCCGGGACATCGTCAAGACCCTCGCGGCCGCCGTCGAAGCCGATTGGCCGGGTCCATGGCCGGCCCTAGCGGATCGGTTCACGGAACTCGGCGGCATGCCGGGACGCGCCGCCTCCGCTGCAGCGCTGCAGCCGGCCGCCGAGGCACTGCGCATGCTTCGTGCGGACGTGGATAAGTGGCTGTCTGAGGCAACGGATTTCACGAAAACGCACGCCAATGAGTCTCAGAATGAGCTCCACTTTCATAATTCAAAACCAGACCCTGCTCTAGAATCTGAACGATGCTTCCGAGGAAGCCCGGCGGCAACCGAACGATCCGACTCGGACAGGATGCGGGCCGATCAGCGTCCCCTCCCCTTGCCCATGGTGCTCGAAGCGTGTCCGGACATCGTTCTGTACGCCCGCGACGGCATCAGGAGCTGGGCCGATCTCGCGACCGTCGCCGAGATCGTGCGTCCCTCCCTCGGGATCAGTTCGAGTGCATGGGAGGCCGCCGTCGCCGCAATGGGCCGAGACCCGGCCCTTGTGGTGCTGGCGGCAATCCTCCAGCGTGCTGCCATGATCAACGCGCCGGGCGGTTACCTGCGCGCCCTGACGCAGAAGGCGCGCTCCGGCGGATTTTCCGCATGGCCGATGCTCCTCGCCTTGTGGCGGCTGCGGCACGGGGCGGCTGGCGCCGTGCGCCGACAGACCGGTTGACCGCGGTCAACTCGGTCACAGTGGCGATCAGCCGGGATGTCGGTCGGCGCGGTGCAGAGGGGACCCTCGTGTGCGTCAACGTTCCGGTAACCTTTCGCGTGCTCTTTTCACGGTGTAGCAGCGTGCACAGCCGTTCAAACCGTGACAGGAGATCGAAACCGTGGCCAGCACCGCGGCGCTCGCTGCCTCACCCTCTTCGGTCCCAGCCATCATGGCGATGCACGATCTGATCGCCGGCGACGCCCAAGCGCTGTCGGCAAAACTGCAGTCCCACCGCCAGCGCCTGTTTCCGCCGAAGGCCCGGAAGCAGTTGCGGCGCTTCTCGTCCGGCGAAGCCGCTCGCCTGATCGGCGTCGATGACGGCTACCTGCGGCGCCTGTCGCTCGACGGGAAGGGGCCCGCTCCGGAGATCGGGCCCTCCGGACGACGCTCGTACTCGAGCGCGGACATCCAGGCCCTGCGCAGCGTTCTCGACGAGGGGGCCAAGACCGGCCGGCGCTACCGGAAGGATCGCCGGGACGAGGAGCATCTCCAAGTCATCGCCGTAGTGAACTTCAAGGGCGGCTCGGGTAAGACGACGACGGCGGCCCACCTCGCTCAGCACATGGCGCTGCAGGGCTACCGCGTGCTCGCCGTCGATCTCGACCCGCAGGCGAGCCTGTCGGCGCTTCACGGGATCCAGCCCGAGTTCGATGTACGGGACAACGAAACCCTCTACGCGGCGATCCGCTACGACGAGGCGCGCCGTCCCTTGGCCGACGTCATCCAAAAGACCTACTTTCCCGGTCTCGACCTCGTGCCGGGTAATCTCGAACTGATGGAGTTCGAGCACGAGACCCCACGCGCCCTCCTCCAGCGGCGCAGCGACGAGAATTCCCTGTTCTTCACCCGCTTCGCGCAGGCCCTCGCGCCGGTCGCCCTGCGCTACGACGTGGTCGTGGTCGATTGCCCGCCGCAACTCGGCTACCTGACGCTCTCGGCGCTGTGCGCGGCCACCAGTGTGCTCGTCACCGTGCATCCGCAGATGCTCGACGTCATGTCGATGTGCCAGTTCCTTCTGATGACCTCCGAGATGCTCGGGGTCGTCGCCAGGGCCGGCGGCGACATGAACTACGATTGGATGCGCTATCTCGTTACCCGCTACGAGCCGACCGACGGACCGCAGACCCAGATGGTCGCGTTCATGCGGACGTTGTTCGGCGAGCGCGTGCTGACGAACGCGATGCTGAAGAGCACGGCGGTCTCAGATGCCGGCATCACCAAGCAGACGCTTTTCGAGGTCAGTCGCGACCAGTTCACGCGCGCGACCTATGATCGGGCGGTCGAGAGCCTGGACGCGGTCAACGGCGAGATCGAGGCCCTGATCCGCACGGCGTGGGGACGCTGATCCGATGGCCCGCAAGAATCTTCTCGCCGGCCTCCTCGACCCGGTCGAGCCGGCCCCCCCGACCGAGTTGACCGCGGTCAACTCTTCGGAGACCGAAGGGACACGGGATCGTTCCGACCGTGTCCCCTCCCCCCTCGTTCCCAGTTTTGCCGGGCGCGGTGCCGTCGGCGCCATGGGCCGCTCGCTCGAGCGCCTGACCTCGGAGGTCGTGTCGGCCCGCGTCGCGGAAGACCAGCTCAAGTCCGGCACCGTTGCGGTCGATCTCGACCCAGGTCTCGTCGATCCGTCACCGGCTCCGGATCGGTTGCCGGTCCTCGACGCACCGAGCGAAGCCCGCTTCATTGAGGTGATCCGAGCCCAGGGTCAGCAGACCCCGATCCTGGTTCGACCGCATCCCGCGGTGAGTGGCCGTTATCAGGTCGCCTTCGGTCATCGCCGGGTGCGCGCCGCGGCCGCCTTAGGCCGCCCCGTCCGTGCTTTGGTCCGGACGCTCACCGATGCCGAACTCGTCGTCGCCCAGGGGCAGGAGAACAACGCGCGGGAAGATCTCAGCTTCATCGAGCGCGCCGCCTTCGCACTGACGCTGGAACGGCTCGGGCATGGCCGCGACGTGATCATGGCCGCCCTTCTCGTCGACAAAACCGAGCTGTCGCGCCTGATTGCCGTGCGACGCGCCGTGCCGGATTTCGTGGTCGCGGCGATCGGTCCCGCCCCGAAAGCGGGGCGGCGCCGATGGATGAGTTTGGCGGATCGCCTCGCCAGCCCGGACATGCAGGCGCGCGCGACCGAAATCGTCGCCGAAGACCCATTCGCCGCCCTCCCCTCCGACCTCCGGTTCGTGCGGGTGTTCGAGGCCGTGAAGCCCGTTCCGTCGCCTGCCCCGCCCATTGCGCCGGCCGCGAACCCCGCAGCGGCCGAGCGGGCGGCGGACGCTCGCGGCCTCGCACGCATCGAGCGGACGCCGACGAGCGTGGGCCTGATCATCGATGAGACGCGTCATCCTGCCTTCGGTGATTTCTTGGTCGCGCGCCTTCCGGAGCTCTTCGCAGCGTTCCAGCGCGAGCAGGCGGGCGCGACCGACGCTTCGACGTCCTGATCGTGCCTGACGATACCGGATCGGGGCGTGCCTCGGTCCGGGCTTCTTCAGACCAACGCATGACGGACGCCTCGTTCCACGATCCAGGCTGCAGCTGAGACGATCCAGCTTCGGTCGAATCGGCAAGGCGGTGCGTCGCTCCCACCCTTAGCAGATGTGGTGTGAGCGGAATCGCGGCGGCCGCAGCCCCGCGCATCGTCAGCCGGCATCGGGCTTGTACGCGGTGACCGCGGCCGTCTCCCGAAGCCGACCGGTTCCCTCTCACCGATAGGGCAGGGGAAGGTCGCTTTGCATCGGTCTCCGGAACCCCCCAGTGTGCGGACGCTCCCTGTTCCGGAGGGCACCCTTCGGTACCCCTGCTCGCGTCTGTCGCGGCGGGTACACGACCAGCCTCAGGCCAGAACGACATTCTGGCGCCGAACGGAGCGGTGCTCGCACCGGTCGATGGGATCGGACAACGCCGTCGTCGTCCGTATGCGTCGGTCGGCGGGATGGGTGGGTTCGACGGTGTGGCGCAGGCTCCGACGCCCTCTGCGGCCCCATCGATCGGCTCCGGTCTGGCCGGGGCCGGCGTTCCGCCTCCGTCCGCTCGACCGCAACGCGCCTCCCCCGCCTCTTTTCCGCCGGCCTACGGCCTTTGCATCGCGAAGCAAAAGAGGCGGGGGAGGCGCGTCCTCCACATCCGTTCCGGGCCTGCGGGCCGCGCCGCGGCCCTGGGCTGCGGCGTGAACGGCCCCTGCCCTTTCGGTCGCCATCGAGGCCGCGGAGGTCCGCGGAGCGTCTCGATCAACATCCTTCGGGAGCGACACCATGGCCACCATCGGCACTTTCACCCCGGCGCAGGACGGCTTTCTCCACGGATCTATCCGCACGCTGACTCTCGACACGCCGGCGCAGCTCGAACCCGTGAACAGCGATCGGGTCGGAGCCCCGGCCTATCGCCTCTATGCGGGGGAGATCGAACTGGGCGCCGCTTGGGCAAAGACGGCCAAGGAGAGCGGCCGCGCCTATCATCAGATCCGTCTCGATGATCCGAGCTTTCCTGCCCCGATCTTCGCCAACCTGATCGAGGATACTGACACCGGAGTCTACTCCCTGATCTGGAGCCGCCCGCGGACGGCCAAGCCCGCGCGCCGCGGGACGAGCACGAAGACGGAAACCGGCAAGGCCGAACGCCGCTCACGTCGGTCCTGAGCGCACCTAAGCGGGGCCGGACGCGCGCCACCATCGGTGGCCGGGTGTCCGGCCCAGAGACCAGACTTCCGCCGATGGTGGCCGTTCTTCACCGATCGGCTGCTTCACACTGTTCAGATCGGTGGCCCTCCTGCCCTCGATGCCGCCGATGGATCCTGCCTTTCGACCTAACGACAGAGGTGCGAAGATGTGCTGATCCGTTCGGCGCCTTCGTCCGAAGGGTGATCGAAGCCCGCGGGATTGCGTCGAGCCGAAGCGGGCGTGCTGCTGGGGGAGGGGGACCATGCCGACTTGGCCCAAGGACCAGCTTCTCCGGCATGGTCCGGAACTGCCGATGGCCGAACGGATCCGGCGCTATCAGCACAACATCCGTGCGATTCGAGCTTCGGGCTGTCCGGTTCCGACCTCCGCCTTCATCGACACGCTCGATCCCGCACAGATCGAGCTGTGGTTTGCGGACGGCGCCTATCGGGCGCATCGGCTAAGGTCAGCCATCACGCAGCTCGCAGCATTGCCGGAGGACGGCAGCACCTCGCAACCGCCGCTGTCTTGAGTCCTCCTGCCGATCGAGGCGACGGTCACCCCAAATTGCTTTTGCCCCACAACCAATCGATCTCGATCTCATACCACCCGGCACTCTTCGAAAACGTCCCGTCGCATTTGAGGTGCTCGGTCGGGACGACGGTGTGAGCGTGACCCGAAGCGGGCGTGCTGCCTCGATGATCTGCCGCCGTCGAACCATCCTCGAGAAAGCCTGGATGCCTCTGTCGAGACCGTCCACCGATCCGGGCTCGAAGCAGGATGCGGTCCTCCCTGTCTCGAAGGAAACACCCCGTGCGGACGGGTCTGTGTTCGCTCGTCCCCTACCCATCCGTCGCCCCGCGATCGGACGTCATCGCGGCTGGGTCCATCGTGCTGCGGGCTGGGACATTCGACCGATGTCGAGCACCGGCCTCACGGTCAGCATGGACGTCGCAGCTTTGCTCTGGGCGCCAAGCCTCGCTACACCGGATGCAACCGGTACGGTGCGGCGAAAATGGGAACCGACCAGAGCCAGCGATGAACGTGCTCGTCGTCAACAACCAGAAGGGCGGGGTGGGCAAGACCACCATTGCCGTTCACGTGGCTTGGCACTTCGCCGAGCGCGGTCGCCGCGTGTTGTTCCTCGACCTCGATGCGCAGTCGAACGCATCGGCCACCCTCGCGTCGATGGCCGGCGCGACGAGCGCCGCCCGGCTGTTCGAGGCCGGGCAGGTGCCGAGCCCTCGCCCCTGCGCGCCCGACGAGATGGCGATGACGCTAGTGCCGGCCGAGCCGGCGCTGCTCGACGTCGAGCGGGCAGATTCGAAAAGCGTGGGGGTCTTTCGGGAGAACTTGGCAGCTGCGGCCTCCGGCTTCGATCTGTGCGTGATCGATACGCCGCCCTCGATGGGTCTGCGCAACCTCGCGGCGCTGGTCGCCGCGACCCACGTGCTCTCGCCGATCTACCTCGAGGACTACTCGCTGCAGGGCGTGAAGAGCCTGTTGCAGACCGTGATTGGCGTGCAGCAACGCTACCATCGTCCCGACTTGCAGTTCCTCGGCCTGCTGCCGTCGAAATTTAACTCGAAGTCTCCGCGCCAGCGCGCTCATCTCGAGCAGCTGCTGCGCGAGGCGGGCAAATACGTGTTTCCCGGGCACATCACCGATCGCGACGGCTACGCCGAAGCCGTTGCCGAGAAAGTCCCGGTCTGGCGTCTCAAGAAGCGCTCGGCGCAGGAGGCGGGACGCGAAATCCGCGGCGTACTCGACCGCGTGCAGAACGTGCTGTCCGGTTGAGGGCGAAACACCATGGCGCTTGATCTGAGCTTCACATCGCTCGCCGACATCGCGCAGAGTGGGGGAGGGGGCCGCCCCGTCGAGATTCCTCTCGATGAGATCATCGAGGATCCGGATCAGCCCCGGACCCTGTTCGACGACGACGCGTTGCGCGAGCTCGCCGCCTCGATCGCGCGGTTCGGCGTCATCCAGGCGATCAGCGTCCGGCCGAAGAACGCCACGGGCAAGCACATCATTATTTTCGGGGCCCGCCGCTATCGTGCCTCGCGTTTGGCCGGGCGGGACCGCATCCGCGCCTTCGTCGAGGCTGCGGAGACCCCGGACGCCTATCTGCAACTGATCGAGAACGTTCAGCGCGACGACCTCAAGCCCCTGGAAATCGCCGCCTTCGTGACCGGGCGACTTCAGGCCGGTGACCGGACCTCAGCCATCGCCGAACGGCTGGGCAAGCCAAAGGACTGGGTCTCGCGCTACGCCGCCGTCGCGAAGATGCCGGATGTCCTTCAGAACAAGTTGGCGACATCGCCGATCCGAGCCGTCTACGAGCTGTTTCAGGCTTGGCGCGACCATCCCGAGGCGGTCGAGCGCATCGTGCGAAGCCAGGACGCGTTCACCGACGCTCAGGCGCGGCGCATCGCTCAGGATTTGCGCAAGCCAGCCTCTGCACCCAGCCCGTTACCACCATCGACGCCGGAGCGCGCCGTCGACGCGAGCCAAGGTCGACCGGATTCGGAGGAGGGGAGGGCGGCGCCCGACGTGGCCGACGGAGATCGTCCGTCGGTCACCGCGGTCGAAGCTTCCCTCGCGAGCAGCCGAGGGACGAACGCGATCTCCCTCACCCGCGAAGTTCAAGGCCTCGAGCGCACAGTGCGCGCCCTCGACACGCCGGTCGCTGCCCGGTTGCTGGCGCATTACGATACACTGTCCACGCAGCTCGCGGCCGACTTGACCGAGGCGCACGATGTCTGGGTCAGTCGGAGGGCCGCTCTCCTCCTCATCCGTTCGGTGGCCGAGGCCGAGTGAAGCCATGGCGTTGATTAGGACCATCGCAAGTGGTCCGGCGCAGCCTGACGCCGGTCGCATGGTCGAGACGGGCGCGACCGTCCGGCTCGCGCCGAACGGTCAGGCTCTAGGCGCGCCCTGCGGCCGCGCCCCGAACCACGCCAACCGGCTCGTTTCGGCCGCTGATGCGGTCACGATCCTTCGCGCACGACACCGGGCACCGACTCGCCTCGTCGACCGACTGAGGACGTGTCCGGGCTCGCAGAGCGATGCCGATGCGTCAGGCTTCGTGCCATCCTGTTTCCCCTCTGTGATCGGGGAGGCGAAGCGGGCGATCCCTCCGGAAACGGGGCTGTCTGCTCAGCCGTCCTATCGTACCGGCACAGATCGAACCGGCTCAAGGACGAGCGGTGCCTTCAAAATGCTGACGCATTTCGGCTCCTCCCCTCGCCGGCTCCGCCGGTCGCTTCGCGATCCCTGACCCACTCCGACACGGCCTGGTGCGGTCTCTTCGTCTTCACGACGAGGAGCCCATCATGTCCATCATCGACCACATCTCGGACTTGCGCGCGGAACTCGCGGGCTCGATCCTGACGCGGCAGGAGCGCGCGATGCTCGAGGCCGAACTTGCGGCAGCGCTCGCGGCACGGGCCGAGACCTCCCGAGCCACACGGACGGCGGAGCGGTCTTAACGCAGAAGGGGCGGGGAGGGTGCGTCGAGGCCTCCCTCCTCCGCGTTGGGACGAGATGAGGCTGCGTGTCCCGCGATCGAGACCTCTCGGCTCGCCGCCGATCCCATAAGGCGCTGTGGTGCCCTCATACGCAGTGCCGGCCTCTTTTCCTGTATCGGGTTCCTCGCAACGCCGACGCGACGCGCGAAGCCGTTGTCATGAGCAGGGTCGGCCTCTTTGCGATCCGGTCGTGCGGCGCCGAGCACCGTCTGCGTCACCTGCCTCGACGGCATTTTCGGTGATGAGCCGAGCCGCACCGACCGGAACACTTCCGTCCCGTGGGAACGGCTCAGCCCAGCCACGCCCCTCGCCAAACCCGCTCATGGGCGTGGCCTCGCCCTTCCGAGGTCCGGCGCTTGCGAGCCGTATCTCTGCTCGAACGGCCGGCTGATGCGCCGCCGCCAAGCCGACAGCTGTTGAACGTTTGGCTTCACGATCCTGTCTCGCCTTCCCTGAGCCCGAACGTCGTTCCTCATCCGAGACGCTTGCCGGCACCCCTGTTGGTTCAAACCAACGCTTGAGCGAGGGTGAAGAGAAGTGCAGGATAGGCTTGGCGCCAGCCATTTTTAAAGTGAGGTCGCTTGGCTTTCATCGGTGTCCAAGTCTCAGAGGAGCTGAAGGCGCGGTTCACCGCGCGGGCGCAGCGGGAAGGGGGGCAGTCCGCGCTGTTGCGCAGGCTCGTCTGCACGGTGACCGATCAGGCGCCCGACCCGGTCCGGCCGCTCGGCGCGGGCGCGTCCGACAAGGTCACGGTCCGGTTCCGCCGCAGCGAACGGGCTGCCATCACCGATGCGGCGACCGCTCGGGGGATGACACGGACTGGTTGGATCGCCGCGCTGGTGCGCGCCCGTCTCGGCCTCGGCCTTCCCTTGAATCGCGGAGAAGAGGAGGCCTTACGCGCCATCGCGCGGGAACTCCACCGCATCGGCGGCAGCATCAATCAGATCGCGCGCGCGGCGAATCTCGCCGCACAAGCCGGTGAACCCGTCACGTTCGATCCGGCGGTGCTGGAAGAAACGCGCGGCGTCGTCGGCGAGGCAACGAGCGAACTGCGCCAAGTGTTGGCACGCAGCGCCGGCTCCTGGCAGGTGCCGGTATGAACACCGAGAGGGACACCCTGCCGGTGCGCGGGATCGTCGGGGAAACGGAGACGGCTCTCTCCTATGTCTGGCGGACCCCGGCCCGGCGCCCGCGGAAGCAGCCCATCGATCCCGTGGCTCCCTCGACGGGGCAGGGGGGCTTGGTCCGCACGGATCGCGCGCGTCTCGAGCGGATCGTCGCGCGGGTCCCGGAAGTGATGGTGAAGATCACGGGACGGACCAAGGGGGCACAACATCTCCTTTCTCATCTCGCCTACATCACGCGGGACGGTCGGCTCCCCGCTGAGACGGAGGAGGGCATCGTTCTGACGGGCCGCGAGGGCTTGGGCGATTTGCAAGCCCGTTGGATCGACGATGTCGCTCTCGACAACCGTCGTCGCAGCGACGGAACCGTGTCCGTTAATATGATCCTATCGATGCCGCCGGGGACCGATCCAACGAAGGTTCGCGATGCGGTGCGGGCCTTCGCCCTGGACGCGTTCGAAGGTCGGCATGATTTCGCGTTCGTGCAGCATGACGACGAGGCGCATCCCCATGTCCATTTGACCGTGCGCGCGCTCGGCTACGATGGCCGTCGTCTCAATCCGCGCAAGGCCGACTTGCATCACTGGCGTGAGCGGTTCGCCGAAGAGCTGCGTCTGCGCGGCGTGGCAGCGGAAGCCACGCCGCGTCGAGCACGGGGTCGCGTCCGCAAGGCCGAGCACGGTGCGGTGCGCGCGATCCGCGAGCGCGGTGTCGTCCCGCGGGTCGATCGCCTTGCCCGCGAGGCGATCGTGCGCGAAGCGCGCGGGGAGGGGGCGTCAGAGCGACCCTGGGAAACGCGAACGGCCGAGCGGCAGGCCGCCATTCGGGGCCAGTATCGCGCGACCGCGACACAACTCGCGCAATCCAGCGAACCCTCGGACCGGGCGTTGGCGGACCGCATCACTGCATTCCTGTCGAACATGCCGGAGCCGAGCCTGCAGCGGCACGCACTGCTGCGCGAACTCGCCGATCTG
Source organism: Methylorubrum subtropicum (assembly GCF_038442325.1). Taxonomy (NCBI): domain Bacteria; kingdom Pseudomonadati; phylum Pseudomonadota; class Alphaproteobacteria; order Hyphomicrobiales; family Methylobacteriaceae; genus Methylorubrum; species Methylorubrum subtropicum. Next base: position 65,078 of record NZ_JBBXMW010000022.1, read on the forward strand.
GCGAAGGCCGCCCGGATCGACCGAGGCGCCGAAATACCGCTCATCATCGACGCAGATCCGCGATCGACCGAGAAGAATCGTTAGCTCGGTTTATTTCGGCAGATCTATCCTCGACACGTGAGGGCGATCCGCGTCTCCGTCGGTGCATCACAGTTCATACCTGCGAACCTCGCCCGGCTTGAGTACGGTGGCCCGCAGATCGTCGGGACTGACCCAATCTCACGCGAACGCCAGCGTGGAGCCCCCGCTCGTCCCGTCAAGGTAGGCGCGGATGGCCGGTTCGGCGGCCTCCCGCTGCAGTGCCAGGACGATGATTTAATAGCCCTCGTCAGCCTGCCCCTTAGGAGCGAGCGTCGCGCTGAAGGGACCATCCCGCCGCACCGTGATGGTGCTCGGGAAGCCGGGCACCGACGACTAATGCAGGCGGTTGGAGGCCAGGGCCGCGCGGTCGGCGATCTCGACCTGACCGCGCCGCAGGATCACGAGACCGGCCTCGGCCCATTGCGCCAGGATGCGGCTGACGACCTCGCGGACGCTGCCCACGTCGGCGGCGAGTTGCTGGTGGGTCTTGTGGACCACGCCGTCGGGACCAGCCTCCGTGAGGAGCCGGCGGGCAAGCCTTTGCTCCAGCGGCGCGAAAGCCACCTCCTCGATCAGCATGAACATGCTCGCCATGAGCCTGGAATAGTCGTCGAGGACGAAGCTTCGAAACTCCGGGCTCTCCGCCATCAACTGCTGGAACGTCGAGGCCGGGATCGCCGCCAGTTCGGTGCGCTCCTCCGCGATGCTCTCGGCAGGGAAGCCCCCGCCGGCCAACAGGCACTGGGTGGTGAGCACGCATGTCCCGCCCGCGCCGACCTTGTAGATCAGCACCTCGCGCCCGCCCTCCGACATACGGAAGACGCGGGTCCGACCTTCGATGCACATGAGGTAGTTCGCGCAGGCGCCGTCGAGCTCGTAAGCGACGGCGCCGGCTTCGAGGACAGGGAAGTGCACCGTGCCACGCGCGATCTGCAGGTGAGCGGCGGAGAAGCCCTTGATGAGGGGAAAGCGCTCGATCCAGCGCTCGACCTGATGGTTGTCCGGCATATGTGACGTCCGCCTGCCGCCGGCGCGATGCATGACCGCCCGGTCGTTCTTGGAAGTTTCTCCCGCCGTTTTAGGCCGGTGTTCCCCGAGGTCACCGACGCGTTCGGCCTCTTCGCCATAGCATTTCCCGCGAGGTCCCATAAGCCGATCACCGGGACGCAAATCCAAGCCGTCTCAGGGCACCTCGACGTACGAAGACCTACGCCGTCGATGTCCAACCCCCGACCGCCCTGCGAGGCGACCTCCCCCCTAAACCCGCCGCCGTTCCTGAGAGAATCGTGAGCGGTCGCAGGTTTGCGTGACCCAGGTCACCGACGCCCGACGAGATAACGGCTAACGTCTCCTCAACCGGACCTGCGAACGGCAGGCATGACAACAACGGAGGAGCAAACGCCATGGCATCATCGCGCCGGACGACCGCCCTGCTGGCGGGCCTGACCCTGCCCATCCTGATCGCCGCCGGATCGGCGCATGCCGCGGCGGGCGACTCCGACAACCAACGCGCCGAGCGCTGGGGCGAGATCAAGCGGCAGATCTTCGGCGACGCCAAGATCCAGTCCGGGGGTAAGGCGGTGAAGATCGACGCCCCGAAGCGGGCGGACGACGCCTCCCTCGTGCCGATCACCCTGACCGTGCCCGACAAGGACAACGTCGCGGAGCTGTCGCTCATCATCGACGACAACCCGACGCCGTACGCCGCCCACTTCGTCTTCGGCCTGGCGGCGGACCCCAGCGAGCTGAAGCTCCGCGTGCGCGTCAACAACTACACCGACGTCCACGCCGTCGCGAAGATGAAGGACGGCACGTTCCAGGAGGCCACGGAGTACGTGAAGGCGTCCGGCGGCTGCTCGGCACCGATGGGCATGAGCGACGAGGAGGCGATGCAGGGCATGGGCGACATGCGCATGAAGTTCGGCGAGACGCAGCCGGGCAAGCCCGTCCAGGCGACCCTGATGATCCGCCACCCGAACTTCTCGGGTATGCAGATGAACCAAGTGACGCGGGACTACACCCCGGCCCGCTACATCCAGAAGATCACCGTCAGCTATGGCGACAAGAGCGTCTTCACGATGGACGGAGACATCTCGATCTCGGCGAACCCCGTCATCAACTTCGGCTACCTGCCTGACGGCGCCGGCCCGATGAAAGTCACCGCTACGGACAACCAGGGTGGCCACTGGGAGAAGAGCTTCCCGGTCCGTTCGGCAAGCAACTGATGCGACCCGTGCTCCGCCTTCCCATCGTGACCGCGGCCGCCGTGTTCCTGACCGCCGCAGCGCCCGCCGACTCGCCCGTCGGCGTGCGGGAGCCCGACGGCTACTGGCAGGGGGCGCTGCATGGCTACACGCCGCAGACCCTCGCAGGGGCCACCGTCGTCGATGCCGGCGAAGTCGCCAAGCTGATCCAGGAGCATAAGCCGGTGCTTCTCGACGTCTCCGAGATCGACCGGAAGCCCGCCGGCCTGCCTCCGGGCGGCCTGTGGTTCCCCATCTACCGCAACATCCCCGGCAGCACGTGGCTGCCGGGCTCGGGTGAAGGGGACCTCGACGCGGCCGCCCAGGACGCCCTCAAGGCACGGGTCGCCGATCTCACCGGGGGCGACCTTGAAAGGCCCATCGTCACCTACTGCCACTCCGACTGCTGGGGCAGTTGGAACCTCGGCAAGCGCCTCGTCGCCTTGGGCTACCGGAAAGTCCACTGGTTTCCGCAGGGCATAGAGGGCTGGCAGGACGGCCATGACACGGCCGTGTCACGCCCCGACGCGCGATGGGCCGCACGCCCGAAGTCGACCGTCGGTCAATGACGACCATTATCCTCCATCCCGAAGGCTCGCCTCGATGATCCGCCGTACCCTCATCGCCCTCCTCGCGGCGGTGCCGTTCGGGCTCGCCCCGGCCCAGGCCGCCGACTTCCTGCCGTACACGCCGGAAGCCCTGGCCGCCGCGCAGAAGGCCGGCAAGCCCATCCTGGTCGAGATCAGCGCGCCCTGGTGCCCGATCTGCAAGACGCAGAAGCCCATCCTGGCGAAGCTCGGGGCCGACCCGCGGTTCAAGGACCTACAGGTGTTCGATGTCGATTTCGACAGCCAGAAGCCGGCTCTCAAGGCGCTCAACGCCCGCATGCAAAGCACGTTGATCGCGTTCAAGGGCGAGACGGAGGTCGGGCGCTCCGTCGGCGAGACGCAGCCCGAGTGGATCGAGGGGCTCTTGGAAAAGGTGCTCTGAGGCGAACCCCATGCTCGCCACCCTCGGACTCGCCTTCCTCGCCGGCGTCCTCTCCGTCCTGTCGCCGTGCGTGCTGCCGCTCCTGCCCTTGGTGCTCGGCGCGGCCGCTTCCGAGCACCGCCTGGGCCCCGCGGCGCTGGCCGCCGGTCTCGCGCTGTCGTTCGTCGTGATCGGCCTGTTCGTCGCCACGGTCGGCTTCGCCATCGGGCTCGACACCGACGTCTTCCGCACCGTCGCCGCGATCCTGCTGGTGCTGGTCGGTCTCGTCCTGATGGTACCGGCGGTGCAGTCGCGGCTGGCGGTGGCCGCCGGCCCGGTGAGCGACTGGACCGAAACCCGGTTCGGCGGCTTCTCGACCGCCGGCCTCCTCGGCCAGTTCGGCGTCGGCCTCCTGCTCGGCGCGGTCTGGAGCCCTTGCGTCGGCCCGACGCTGGGCGCCGCCTCGCTCCTGGCCTCTCAGGGCCGAGACCTCGTCAGTGTCGGCCTGACGATGTTCCTGTTCGGCGTCGGTGCGGCGCTACCGCTCCTGCTCCTCGGCACCCTGTCGCGGGAGGTTCTCATGCGCTGGCGCGACCGCATGATGAGCGCCGGCGAGGGGCTGAAGGCCGCGCTGGGCCTGATCTTGATGGTGAGCGGGGCCGTGATCCTCGCGGGCTACGACAAGACGATCGAGACTGCGCTGGTGAATGCTTCGCCATCCTGGCTCACCGACCTCATCACTCGCTTTTGAGGGCCTGACCAAAGATGCGTCCCGTCCAAACTTACCTCGCCCCACCGCCTTTCGGCGCCCCGGGCCTGGGACATGAGTGGCAGCGACCAATCGATGCCAAGCGTTTCCGGCTGAGACCTTGTCGCAGAGATCGACGGGATCATGGGCGTCGGCGTATGCGCGGTCGATCAGACCAACGACACGAGGTTGGCGATCTGTATCTCAGTTTGAGCCTGCTCGACGGGGCTCTTTGCGATCAAATTAGCTCGGCGGTGCAATTTTTACAATATTTACTCTTGTTCTTACAAGCCCCTTCGGTGCGGGGCCGGTAAAACTCTCTCCGTACCGACGGGCAGGACACGAGCTTGTTCTGGGGCATCGTCGCTCGTACCTCAGCGAGGTTGTCCGTCCGTCCATCCATGGTTCCCTGGACAGCCACTCGAGTCGCAAGAGCCCGGTTGCGCGACGGCGGAGGAGGACGGCGACGGCGTCTATCGGTATTGGCGTGTGCGGAGAACGGCCGATGCGGGACCTCTATTTTATCGAAATATAAAAATTATCTTTCTTTGATGTTCCGAAATCGCTTGATCTTGTCACCCGATTGAGCTTTGTCCATATCCCCCGACCGTTCTGCTTTCCACGCTTTCTCGCCGGTCGGCATTCTGTACGATGCTCGGTGCAACGCTCGCCCTTCGGCGAGATGAAACGCCACGCGTTCGCGGGCAGCGCGGAGCACTGTGTCGCGCATGGTTGGATCGTCCGGGAATGCCCGACGCACGGCGCGGTCGAGCACCGCGATCTGCGAATGCGCCGCGGCAAGGCTCGGATCTGCGACCGTCGGGGCGGCCGACAGACTGCGAATCCGACCGTCCGCTTCGGCATGACCCCGCCGACGACGCTGGAATGCATCGTCTGGGGGACGGTCTGCTCCGAGGCTCGGACTGTGTGCGAGCCGATCGGGCGTTCCGTTTTCGGATGACCGGGTGGGCTCTCGTCCATCGTTCGCAGCGGCTGCACCGGTTCGCTCCGCTCCATGCTGACTCGATGGACGGCGTGCCGGGTCGTTTCGGCCGTCCTTCGACCGTCGCGCGTCCTGTCGGGCGAGCACTTCGCGGTCCAGTGGCGACGGCGCGTAGCCCGTGACATCCATGCCGCGCCCGTGCGCCTCGAACCAGATCTCTCGGCGAAACGCCGCGGACCCGGTCACATGCAGAGCCGTCCAATCCCGGTGCCGGGCGATCGCGACGAGGTCGCGAACGACCGCGGTCTCGTGCCGTCGTGTCGAAAGACGATGGCCCTCATCCTTGAACATGAGGTATTCGCCGCGCTCGTCGGCATAAGCGCGCCGCTCGTCCGTGCCATGGGCCGTCGGTGTGATGTAATACTTCCGGGCGACGCGCGGCGGGAGCGGCGCGGCGTTGTTCCCGTCCTCCCGTACGGCCGCATCCGCTGTCACGTCGCTCCGGTCGTTCGTGGCTCTGAGCAGGCCGGCAGGGTCTCGATTCCTCCGCTCGATGGCGTCGGCCTCCATCGGCCGCGTTCGGGCACGCCGCCGGTTCGGCCCACTGTCGCTCTCTTCAGCCATGGTGCTGTCTCCGCATCAGCCCGGCATGGCCGCGGTTCGCGGCGAGGCGGCGACCTGCCGGTCGATATGCGCGATCGTCCAGTTCCGGATCTCGTCTTCCGAGAGACCGGCCAAATCCACCTCGACGTCGCCGAAGTTGAACACCGCGTCCTCCGGGATGCGCGACGGATCGTGAATCTCGTCATCGCTCACGGGCTGCGGAGCCGAGAGCGTCCGCGCAATCGCTCCCAATTCCGTTCGTAAGCTATCGACTTCATCCGAGAGCGCCTGCCATCGTGCGTCGCCGTCGCCGGGCGAGGGATGTATCCGGATTCGCGGAGGTGGGTGAAGCCTCGCCTGAAAGCGTCGATCCGTGAAATAGCGGATTTTGTCGGCCAGGATCGGTCGAAGGCCCGCCTTCAGGATGAAGCACGTGTCCTGAGACACGAGCTTGAGCTCCTGGGGCAGGAGCAGCGCCCGTCTTTGTTCGGAGAGGGTCTCGCTGTGTCCTCGGCTGCCGGATCCGAGCAGACCCGACGGACGGCTGCGGCTTCGTCCCTCGACCGTATCGTAGCCGAAGCGCTCGGAGAGTTCGTTGGCGACCTCTTGGTCCTTCGGGGTGAAAACGACTTCGACGGCATGATTCGTCATGATGTTTCGCGCGACGTCCGGCCCATAGATCGCCCGCAACTGCGACGGACTTTGCAGGATGGTCAGGAGGCGCAAGCCGTAACCTGCCAGGAATGCGACGCCGCGCGCGAGCACGGCGACGTTGCCGAGCGTGGGGAACTCGTCGAGCAGCAGCAAAACCTGACGGCGCAGGATCGGATTCTGCTCCGGCAACTCGCGCGTGTTCAGGTCCACCACCTGCTGGAAAAAGAGGTTGAGCAGAGGGCTCAAGCGTTCGAGATTATCCGGCGAGACTGCCAGGTAGATCGAGATCGGTCGGGTACGCAGCGCTTGCAGGTCGAAGCTCGATGCCGCGGTCGCCCGATCCACCCGTGGATTGAACCACAATTCGAGGCGGGCCGTGACGGTCTTACGAACCGATTGGAAGGTATTGTCCGAGGCCGCCAGGAAATCGTTGAGTGCCTGAACGCAGCGCGGCGAGAGGCGATCGGGCCCCGCTCGGCGCTCGGCTATCGCCTTGGCAAAATGTGCTTTCAAATCGGCGGCCGCGGACAGCTGTCGCAGCACCTCGCCGATCGTCAGCGGCAAGGCCGGCGTCTCGGCGACGTAGCCGCCGATCGCGATGAAGGCGGCCCGTGCCGATTGGTGCCAGAACGGATCGGTCCCGGTCTCGGCCGGAAACAGCATGGTCGCGATGCGCTGCAGGTCGTCGTAGCGGTCGGCCGAGTCCCGGCGCACGACGGAAAGCGGATTGTACCGCGCGGTGCGGCCCTCCTCGTCGAAGGGATCGAACAGGTGGACCTCCTGCCCGTGCGCGGTGCGAAAGCCCGCGGTGCGCTCCCAATTCTCGCGCTTCACGTCGAGGCAGACGACGGAGTCCGGCCAATTGAGGAGGTTCGGGATCACGAGCCCGACGCCCTTGCCGGAGCGGGTGGGGGCGTAACCGATCACGTGTTCGGTGCCGCCGAAGCAGAGGTAGCGCCCATCCTTTGCGCCGAGCAGCAGGCCGCTCCCGGCGCGCAGGCCGTCCGCCCGGATCTCCCGTTCGGTGGCGAAGCGCGCCCGCCCGTGCAGCGGCGGCGGGCGGACGCGGAAGGCGGCGCCGAGCCCGAACAGGAAGACCAGCCCAGTGCCGAGCAGGCTCAGGCGCATCCAGCGCGCCACGCGCGGATCGTGTCCGTAAAGCGCGCCGTACTCGATCACCGACAGCCAGTGCAGGCCGCCGTCGTGGACCCGCAGACCGAGCAGGAGCACATTCGAGGCGACGAACAGGTAGACGGCCGCCAGGACGCCGAGCGCCGCCATCGACAGCCCGATCCTGGCAGGCCAGCCGAGGCTCGGGCTAAGCGGGAGGCCGACGCTTGGCGAGCGGGTCATAATAGACCTCCGAAATCCTGTAGCGTCCGCCCTGGCGGGCCATCTGCACCACGATGTCGATCGAGAGGTGCAGGAGATGCCGGATATCGCGGCGGGCCAGGTCCCGCCCCTCCGCACTCTCCTTGACGAGCAGGGTGAGCTGCTCGAACGCCAGAGCGGCGGAGTCGGCGTGGATCGTCGTGATCGAGCCGGGATGGCCGGAATTGACGTTGCGCAGGTAATAGAAGGCCGTCCCGTCGCGCAGCTCCTGCAGCAGGATGCGGTCGGGTCGCATGCGCAGGCACGCCTCCAACAGCTCGCGCGGTCCGGTCCGGGCGAGCCCGTGTCCGTCCTTCGCGTAGAGGAGACGGACATGGTTGGCGTGCGGCACGCTCAGTTCCGGCGTGTCCTCGATCGTGAGGATACGCTCGTCGGCTGGAATGCAGCCGACCAGACCCTTGGCCAGGGTCGTCTTGCCGGAACCGGTCGCGCCGGAGATCAGGATGTTGCGTCGGGCCTGAACCGCCCGCTCCAGGAAGAGGCGCCAGGCGCCGGCTTCCTGCAAGCCCACCAGTTCGCACTCGGCTTCGGACAGGGCTCCGTCCGATCGGCGGACATCCGCGAAGAGGTTCTCGCGCTCGAAGGCCTCGAGTGTCAGGATGGAGCGCGCCACCTTGCGAATGGTCAGGCTGAGGGTGCCGTGCGGCACGGCAGGCGGAATAATGATCTGGCAGCGCTCGCCGCCCGGCAGCACGGTGGAAACGATCGGCTGATCGGGCGAGATGTCTTGTTTCGTAAACGCGGCGGCCGCGAGCGCGAGGTGGCGCAGATGGTCCTCGGTCAGGGCCGGTGCGTCGTGGCGGCACCAGCCCGCCGGCCCCTCCACGAAGAGTTCGCCGGGTCGATTGACGACGATCTCGGTCAGCTGCGCGTCGTCGAGGAAGACAGCGAGGGGCGCGAGATAGCAGTCGAGCACACGCCGTTCCGCGCTCGGGGGCGCTTGGCTGAATCGCGGGCCGCTTCGGCCCGGATCGCCGGTCCAGGACAAGCGATCCGCGCCGGACCCGCAGCTCATGGCTTGAAGACCGGCCCGCGCGGGCGAAGCCCCGCGGCCCGGTCGAGCGCATCGGTGCGGGATCCGGTCAGACGCAGACCGTAGACGGACGAGAAATCGAGATCGCGGGCCACGAAGATCGAGAGCTGCTCGCCCTGGTTCTTCGTCAGGGTCGGCGGGATGTTGATCGAATTCTCGGTGGCGATCGCGGCCGCGGACTGCCCGCCGCGCTGGACCGTGTTGATCTGCACGCCGCCATCGGAAAACTGCTGGCCCGCGAATTGACCGGCATCGCCGACCACGGACAGCAGCAGGGCGCCGCCGAAGCGTTCCATGAAGTGGTTGTCGATCTCGCCATCGACCCCCGCCCGCCCGAGGGCGTCGGTCGCCGGCGAGGCGAGCGTCACGACCACGCCGGTCGGCGTTTTCGCGCGGCTCCACAGCACGAACATCCGCGACGCACCGCGGCGGACGCCCCCGCGATACTCGCCTACGACCTGCGTCCCCTTCTCCATGAGAACGACGTGACCGTTGTCGCTCAACACGTCGCGGCTGATTACGCAGGAGACGAAGCCGGCCACGTCCGACGACATCGCGGTCTCGAGCGTGCAGGGGATGGCGGTCCCTTGGGCAACCAAGAGGTTCCGGTCGGGCAGGCGTGCGGCACGCACGCCCTCGATCACCGTCGGTCTCAGGCGGTCGTTCAGCTCGTTGCGCGGCTCGGGGAGCCCGTCGCCGAGCGCGAGGTTTCTCGCCCCGCTCGGATCGCTGTCCTCGCCGCCGCGCGATCCGGCTCTCGCCTGCGGCGGTCGATTGTAGACGAGCACCGGCGCCCGCCGGCTGCTCTCGAGGAGATCGTCCGACGGGGGGCGGTCGAGCCGCTGAGGCAGGGGCGGCGGCGGCGGCAGCGCCGCGGTCTGGACGGGCTCGGTCGGCGGTTCGCGCGGACGCTCGAAGGCGCCGTTCACTGAAATGGTCGGCGTCGTGCGCGCCTGTGCCGGTGCGGGCTCGCGCTTCCAACTGGCCCAGAGCAATCCCCCGCAAAGCGTCACGAGCGCGACCGTCCCGATCACCTTACGGGCCGTTCCGGGCCGAGCTTGACTGACACCGGTGACCGGCGTGATCGTACGATCCATCCCCTCCAGACCGGAGGCCTGCGGCGTGTCGGGTGTCATGGCGTGCCTCCCGTGCTGCGGATCGGTCGGCGGACGGTGCGCATGACGGCCGGGCTGGTCGTGCGCGTGCCGTAATTGACCCCGACCGGGTCGAAGGCCTCGTTGAACAGGCAGGTCACCTGTGCCCCCTGGCGCAGCCGCAGCTCGCGTCCGATCGCGTGCACGACCACGAGTTCCCCGCGCACGTCCTTGGGCACCAAGCTCTCGCTGCCGTCGCTCGCGACGAGATAGACGGCCGGCATCTCACGGTTGCCTTCGAAGCGCAGGAAGGTCTCTCGGCCATCGTCGTAGACGCCGTCGGGCTCGAGCGCCGCGGCGCCCTGCGCGGAGTAGCGCCAGTTCCTCGATCCCGCCGTGTCCGAGGCTGCGAAGGTCTGCTCGATCGCGCCCGCCTCCGCCGCCGAGCGGCGCAGCGCCGCTTCGGTTCGCCGGAGCTCCGCCTCATCGCCGGGATAGGCGAACCGAACCGCGAAGTAGCTGTCCGAGAGCGAACCCTCGCTGATCGAGAGTTCGAACTGGTAGGACCGTTTGCGGCCATCGCGGCGCGTGGTCACCACCTGCAGATTGGTGGCAGGATGCCGCTCGCGGGGTTTCAGGAACAGAATGTTGCCGGCCGGCGCGATCTCCCAGGACACGGAATCGCCAATCGCGACATGGGCGATCTCCTCGCCCTCGGCGAACATCACCTGGGTCGAGGCGCGGATCACGCCGTTGATCTTCACGACGTTGGCCGGATCGTAGACGACGGTGCGCATCCGGGCATCGCGGTTGCCCGCTTGTGGATTCTGCAGCGCTTGCGCGGGCCAGGCGGCGCCCGCGAGCAGGACGCTCAACATCCCGGCCCGAGCTATGCATGCGGAACTCGAACGCGCGCTCATGGGCTCACCTCCGGATCCGAGCGGTATTCTGAGACCAGAAAGCCGAGCGGATTGACGAGGCGGTCGCCCGTCGACATCCGTGCCTTGGTCTCGAAACCGAAGGCAAGGGTGGCGATCCAGTGCGAGATCTTCGTCTCGTCGCCGCGCCGGCTCTCGCGCAGGTAGCGCACCGAGGCGAGATGCGGCCCGAGCAGCGAGATCGCCTTGATGCGGATCGTGGAGATGCCGGACGGGCCGAAGGCCACCTGGGGGCTGTCTGGGTTCGATCCACGATAGAGGCTCGCGAAGCGCGCCTGCTCCGGGGCGCTCGAGAGCAGCGACACCGTCCGGAAGTTCACGGGCGCCTCGACGAAGCTGTAGCCTTCGCGTCCCCGCACGTACTGAGCGAGGAAATACTTCGTGACGGCCTCGTCATAGGTCATCGTGGTCGCGTCGACGCCCGAGACGACGTCGACGATCCCCGTGGAGTTGTCGACGCGCACGACGAAAGGCTCCACGGTCTTCAGGGGGCTGAGCGCGGCGACGGCGCCGACGGCGACGGTCGAGAGCGCGCAGGCCGCCGCCGCCACACTCCATGCCAATCGCTTCGACCGCTCGGCCATGGCGAGGCGGTCGTCCTCCCAGAGCCGGGCGCGCGCGAAGTAGGTCTTGAGGTCTGCCGCCTCAACCATGGTCGATCCTCCCAACGCAGGGCCGGAGCGAACCGGCCAGATCGAAGGCTGGCCGCTGCCGCGGTGCCAGCGCTCCGTCCTTGCGGACGGCCGGCCTCGGCGATCCGGTTGGACGTGCCTCCGGCGCGGGATCCGTCGCGCTCGCGACCGGCCCCGGGCGTGCTGTCCCCGGCCGCGCGGCCTCCCAATCCCACATCGAACGATTGAGCGGCCGGCGCGCACCCCCGTCGCAGCTCGGCGCTGGCGTCGGTCCCAGCACGGAGGTGCAGCCTCCCAGCCCGGTCGCCGCAGCGACCAGGATCAGCAACGCGATCCGATCCATGTTTCTATCCTCGTCCGTGGCCGGCTGCTCTTGGCCGTCCCGATCCGGCGCGCCGGCTCATCGCCGCTCGATCGTGCCGCCCGCCCGACCCTTGCGGACGGCCGACACGGCGCGACCGGCCGCCGCGCGCGAACCGGCAAAGGCACCGAATGCCGCGGCCGTCCCGCCGGTCATGGCCACCGCCGTGAGCGCTCGGCTCATGGTGCGACCGGCCAGCGAGGCGCCGCCCGCCAGCGCGCCGGCGATCTCGGGCAGCTGGAGCGCCACGTAGGCGGCGAGGCCCAGCACGGCGCTGATGGCGACCGCGCCCACGATCAGTTCGCCCCCGGTGGTCGCGTTCGTCCCGTATTTGTCGACGAACTGGCCGACCGTCGTGAGCATCAGCCCGATCAGGGCGATGACGAGCACCTGCAGCACGACGAAATTGACGAGCTGGCGGGTCCAGGCCTCGGCGAAGGGCCGAGTCGCCTCGAACAGGGCGAGCGCTACGAAGATGGGTCCGAGCGCGACGACAAGACTGAGGCCGACCTTGGCGTAGAGCATGACCGCGAATTGCAGAAAGCCGGCGGCCGCGGTGAACACCATCAGGATCGCGGCGATCAGCGCCGGCGCGATGTTGGTCAGGCCAGATTGTTCGTAGATCTGCGTGGCGACGCTGATGCCCTTGTTGAGCAACTGATCGAACGGCCGCCCCGAGCTCATGTTCAAGCCTGCGCCGGCGATGCTGTTGCCGATCTCACGCGGCAGCGTGTCGTTGAAGAGCGTGGTCACGTAGGCCTGGAAGGTGTCGGCGTTCGTGGCGAGGGTGACGATCGCCACCAGCCGCACCGAGCGCCACGCGAAGTCCAGGACCGGCTCGCGCACGGCACCGCGCAGGATCGCGATGCCGTAGAGCACGATGTAGAGCATCAGCCCGACGCGCAGGGGGCCGGCCACGGCCGCGGTCAGGTTCGTCACCGAATCCGAGACGAAATGCGTGATCGGCGCCTCGAACTCGCGCAGAAAATCATCGAAGACCTGGATCGCCATGACGGTCTCCCTTCAGCCTCTCAAACTGCGAATGGCGCGCTCGCGCCCGAGCATCATCAGACGCTCCTTCGCTGCCCCTGCATTGCGACACTCGACGTTCTGCCCGATGCCGCCGGGATCGTTGCGGCACCGTCCCCAGGTCTCTTCGAGCCCCTGCGGATCCTCGAGGAATTCGAGCACGGTCCGGCTCTCGGTTCGGGCGGATCGATCGGAGCCGTCGCAGGCGGTGAGCCCGAGAAGCACCGAGAGGCCGAGGACGAGCACCCTCATTGAACGGCGGCCTTCATCTCGTCGACGAGCTGGCGACCGCGCTCGCGCTCGCGCTGGGCGTCCATGTCGCGCTGGGCGCGCTGAATCATCGCCAGGCCCTGAAGGCGCAGGACATCGTTCTGCAGCAGAGCCGACTCGGCCTGCAGACGCGCCGAGAGGTCGGCGACGTCCTTGGCGCCGTGAGCCTGCCCGATCTGCCGCCGCAGCAGGTCGAGCTGGTCCACCCGCTTGGCTGCCGCGTCGTAGACGGCCTCGCCGAGCGTGTGCGCCGTGCCGGTCCGGCGTGCGATGCGCTCGAGTTCCGCCGCGTAGAAGTCGTTGCCGGCGTTGGCGGTGTAGACCCGGTTCTTGGCAAGATAGCCGTTCAACGAGTCGGCGAAGTTCCCCGATCCCGATCCGGCGACCAGACTCTCGATCTGCGAAAAGTCGGCCGGCAACGCTTTTCGCAGAGCCGGCGTATTCAGCAGTCCGGCAATCTCGCCCGCGTCGGTGATCTTGTTGAAGGAGTCGTAGAGCCGCTTCGCCTCGGTCAACTGATCGGTCAGCGTCGCGATCTGCCGCTCCATCTGCCGGGCTTGTTCGACGAGCTTGGCCACGGCAGTCGGATCGTAGACGAGCTCGAAGGCCGGGATCGGCCCCGCCGTGCCGAGACTCACGGCCAGGGTGATCATCGCGACGACGGAGCGCCTCATGCCGAGTTCCTCTCTGCGTGAAAGACGGGCAGCCAGCGGGCGGGGTCGTCCCCGACCCGCGCGCGGATGCGATCGAGCAGCGCGACCGTCGCGGTGCGGCCGGACAGCACGGCGAGATGCGCGTCCTGCCCGGAGAGATCGAGCTCGGCGACGACGGCGTGTCGGCCCTGCTTGACCAGGAAGCGCCGGCTCTCGTGGGACAGCTCTTCCTTGATAAGGGCGAACTCGCGCCGGCTCAGATGAAACCCATCAACGTAGTCGGCGGCCTGACCGCGCGGATTCGGAAAGAACACTTGCGTCGCGCATTGCTCGACGATCGTGTGAGCAATCGGGCTGGCCAATGCGTCGCGCGGGCTCTGCGTCGCGAACAGCATCACGCCGTTCTTCTTGCGGATCGTCTTCAGGCCGTCATTGGCCAAACTGCGGAACGCATCGTCACCCAGCGCCTTCCAGAACTCGTCGATGGCGATCAGCAGGCGGCGGCCGTCGAGAAGGGCTTCGACGCGATGGAAGAGCACCATCATGAGCGGCGTGCGCAGTTCGGGATCGTCGAGGACGGCGGTCATGTCGAAGCCGAGCGCGGGGGCTTCAAGGAGCAGCGCGTCCGCGTCGCCGTCGAGGGCCCAACCGAGCGGCCCCCCCTGACACCACCGCTCCAGCCGCGCGCCGATGCCGTCCGGATCGCGCTGGCCGAGGAAGACCCGCAAGGCCGCGAACGAGCGCTCATGCCTGGGCAGATCGCGCAGCGCGTGCAGGCCCGCGTCGATCCGTGCCTCCTCCGTCGCGGAGAGCGGACGGCCCTCGGCCGTGACGAGGCGCCGGACGAGGCGTCCGAAAAAGCCGAGGTTCTCGGGCGTCAGGTCGAGTCGCTTCAAGGGGGCGAGGCCGGTCGGCCGGCCGGTCTCGAAGGTCAGGTAGGTTCCGCCCAGGGCCCGCAGCGCGAGCTCGGCGCCGCGATCCTTGTCGAACAGCACGAGTTGGCAGCCGAGCTTTTCGGCCTGGGCCAGCGCGAAGGTGACGAAGACGGTCTTGCCCGAGCCCGAGGGGCCGCAAACGAAGGTGTTGCCCAGATCGCCGGCATGGAAGGCGAAGTGATAGGGCGCGCCCGAGGCCGTCTTCAGGCAGGCGACAGCCGCGCCCCAGTGCGTGCCGTCAGCGTGTCCGGTCGGGAAGGTGTGGAAGGGCGACAGGGCCGCGAAGTTGCGCGAGGTGATCGCGCCGGCCCGCGCGCGATACCGGAACAAGCCCGGCAACTGGGCCCAGTAGGCGGCTTCGAGGCCGAGATCCTCGCGCGCGACGACGGCGCCGGCCTCCGCAATGAGGCGGCGTGCGCGGGCCATGGTCTCGGACAGTTGCCTCGGATCATCGGCGCGCACGAGCACCGAGAGATGATGCTCGCCCATCACGAACCGACCGGATTCGAGGTCGTCGAGCGCGGTGTCGAGGCCCGCGACCTGGCTCGCGGCCGGATCGTTCGCGGAGAGCAGCTGATTCTGCTTTCGGGTCAGGACGGTCTTGGCTTCGGTCTTGCCGAGGAAGGCGAAGGACTGGGTCGCGACCAGTTCCATCGGGGCGGAGAGCAGTCCGTCGAGCAGGCCCGGCTTGGTGGTGGCGGGATACTCCTTGAGGCCGAACATGCCGGCGAAGCTTGAGCGGCCGGCGCCGCGGATCTCCACGACCTCGCGACCGAAGACCAGTCGGTTGGTGTAGAGGGTTGGGCCGATCGGGCCGTTCACGAGCGGCACCGGCAGCCTCTCGCCGGAGACGAGTTCGTGCAGGAATTCGGCCGGCTGCGAGAACAGGAGGCCGGCCCGCTCCTCGAGCCCGAGCCGTTGCGGGACGTAAGCGGCGAGCGCCGCCGTCAGGTCACGCGTCGCATCCTCGAGCTTCTTCAAGCCGCTCGTCAGATCGCTATGCTCCCGCGAGCGCGCGCCTCCCAGTCGCGCCAGAAGGCTCGCGGCCCGCTCCGTCGGATCCCGGCCGGGATGCCAGACGAGACTGAGCGTCAGTTCGTTGCGATAGAGATGCTGCTGCGTGAGCTGCGCACGATAGGCGGCGTCGAGCTCGCGTGCGAAGGGCGATCGGAACGTACCGGTCGGATAGTCCGCGCAGCGTCGGCGCACGATATGGCTCCAGAGCGCGAGGCGCTCGTCGGCCACGTTGCGCAGCGCCAAATTGAGCTTGGTGTGAAGATCGTTGAGTTCGGCCGGATCCGCAGTTTCGAAGGAGACGCCTTCGAGCCGCAGGCAGGTCACGATGGCTCGCGTCGCCAAGCTGACGACGTGCTCGCTGACATGGTGCAGGTAGGGGAGGTGGGCCTCGGCCCCGACCTCGCGCGCCTTCACGCGCAGGGCGCGTCTGTCAGCCATGCGCGAGCTCCTCGGCGCGGTAGCGGCGCACCAGCCGAAGCGGCGTGCACGACGCGCCGCCCCACAGACCTGCATTCCGATGGCGTCCGCGAGTTTCGACCCAGGCGAACAGGATGCGGAACTGGTGCGGATCGTATCGGCATACGAGCCGACAGGCGGCGTGGATCGGGAGGGCGACGAGTCCGTAGAGAAGTGAACCCGCCAGGATGAACAGGACGGACGAGAAGATCATGTTGAGGCCCAAGGCCTCCATCGTGACACCGAGGATCATCGCCGGCCGCGTGCAAGCGAGAAACAGAGTGTCCTCGACGAGGGGCTCGTCGGTCATGGCCTGGCTCCGTTGCGTCATCCGAGGGGCGGAAGAGGGGAGGGGGCGGCAGGCCTACTTGCCGGTGATCGTCGAGACGATCTCGGAGGCCCCGAACAGGATCGCGACGCCGAAGATGACGTAGCCGGCCTTGCGCAGATCGAGGTAGCCGAACATCCACGCCATACCGACCACGATCACCGCGATGGTCGCGAGCAGTTTCGCAACGTTGCCGGTCAGCGCGTCAACGATGTTTTGCAGAACTTTCTCGACGCCGCCCAAAGATTGCGCGGCGGCCGGCTCCACCATGGTGAAGGCTAGCAGGACGGACGCGGAAATCAGGAAAGCCGCGTGGCGTTGGGCATGCGTCATCGGTCGTCTCTCTGCGAAGAGGAAAGGGGGCGTGCTGCTGTCGGGTGCCGCTAGGGCGCGCTGCCGTAGACCAGGGCCGCGCTCGCCTGCGCCTGTCCGTAAACATCCCACGCGCGCGGTTGAAACGAGGCGGTGGTCGGCCAGCCTGGGACAGGGGGCTGCGGAGGAGTGTCGTCCGCTGCAACCCCGCGTACAACCTCGTCCGGGTGCTGAGGCTTCGACCGCGTGGGGCGCCTCGGGTCCACCGTCAAGGCTTTCGCATCCCTTGTGAGGAGTTCACCGGCGACGCGCAGGTTCGTACAGCTGTCGAAGGCTTCACCCAACGGTAAGTCTCTGCGATCGAACTCGCGTGCATCGACGCCGAGCAGCCCGAGGCGCACGGGCTGGCCCGCGACTTTCATCTCGGAAGCCAGGGCGATCGCTTCGGGCCGCGACATTGCCCGTACAGTCAGCGCTCGCCCATTTTGATGGGTCGCAAGAACCAGAGGCTCGAATCCGCTGGCGGTACGTGCCGCCGTAACGAGCGCTTGCAGCGGAGCGGCCGGGGCACAGCGTTCGATCAGAGCGAGCAGAGCGACCATCTCGATCATGTAGAGTTCCTCCCCACGCGCCACGGTCCTTGATGTCTATTCAGACAAGAAACGTGGCAGAAGCCCATTGATGGTGGTCGATGTGCGCAATTTTGTATTCAATCCGTCCGGTTCACCATCGGGTTATTTTGATTGCGACGGCGTAGCGAACGGCTCGGCTTAAAAAAACTTGGCACAAATCGTTCCGCGCGGACTCCGTGAATCCAAGGCCTAAAATGCATAGACTATGCGCAGAGCACCGACGGCACGCATCGAAAGTGCGAACTGAGCGCCTGCTGGCGAGGACGGCCAACTGTCGTGCCCCGGCCACGATTCCCATTGCGCCTCATGCGGCCACCGCGATTGGGATGCTGAGCCCTTGCTTCAACTCGTCTCCCAACATGTCGCGTCGTACGATTCGCAGGCCCGAGAAGGAATGCTGGTACGAGGCGATATGGCGATCGTAGCTATCGAGGTCTTGAGCGACGACCGTGAAGGCGAAATCGGCGTCGCCAGTCGTGACGCGGGAGAGGCGCGCGACGAACGGATCATTTCGGAGCGCATTGAGCAGGCGGTCCTGTTCATCTGTCGCTTCTCCGTACAAGCTGCAGAGCAGACTGACCCGAACCGGGAAACCGACTTTTTTCGGTGACACAACGACGAGATAACTCTCGATGACGCCAGCCTCCACGAACGCCTGAATACGGCGCGACACCGCGGATTGCGATAATCCGACGATGTCACCGACTTTGGCGGCGCTCAATCGAGGGTCGCTCTGCAAAATATTCAAGATTTTTGCGTCGAGGCGGTCAAGCTTCATGCACATTTTCCTTTGTCGTTCGAACTGCGATTTTGAATGTATTGCATATAGTATTGCATGGGCATAGTAAGAATTTGTTTATAATATGTATTGAACGCGCGTGTCTAGAAGATTGACACCCATGCCAAGCTCGATTTGTCCAGTTAGCAACTCCAGCGCCCTCGATGCAATTTAAAATTGGCGGCCAGGCGCTTAGCAGAGCTTGTGCATCGCGGGCCAGCATCAGCTTGACGATTACCTAATATATTAGGTGGAGACGGCGGAGCTCACAGGCTGCCATGCCTCATGAGATTGAGGACGGTCTTGGCAGTGAACTTGAGGAAGCTGCGCGCCCAAAAGAAACTTTCGCAAGAAAGCCTTGCTGCGCTCGCTGACATCAACCGCAACTATGTGGGCATGCTTGAGCGAGAGCAATTCTCTGCCACCATCGATATCATCGAGAAGCTCGCAGATGCGCTCGACGTCGAGCCAACAACTCTTTTGACGCCGGGCTCAAGTTCATAGCCTGCAGCCGGTCGCATTGGCTACGTCGGAGATATACGCCCATTCAGAGGGCTGAAAAAATCAGTTCTTCGGGCGGATCGCCGCCGCACCAAGTCTTCGTATGTTCTTGACCACGCGGGTAACTACGGAAAGTAGGTATAGAAAGTCTGCGAACTGGCATCGGAGCGTTCGGCGAGCGCGGCGACTGGGATGGTTCCAACGTCGATCATCGCCTGGCCGGCGGCCACGTCGGGTCCGTCGTCGCCAATGGGCGCGTCTTGCCCGCTGCTGATGGCGTCGTCGCCAGACGGACCAGCGCAGGATCGCGGCGGTGTCGGGCGGAGGCAGGCCGACGAGAGCGGCCAGCAGGCGTCGGATCTCGGGCACGGTCAGGGGTAGCAGATCCGCGGCGAGGTTTGTCGTGACCACGCCCCCCGATAGCCGCCCGGCGCAGGGCGGCGAGATAGGCGTGGGCGAGCATCGCAAGGGTGACGTGCCGGTGCCAACCGGGATACGAGCGCACCTCGTACTGGTCGAGCCCAACCTCGCCTTTGGCTTGCTCGAAGTTGCTCTCGATCGTCCAGTGCCGGCCGGCGATCCGTATGAGGTCGCACAGCGGTGTGCCCGTTGGTGCGTGGGTCAGGTAGAAGGTCGGCTCGTCCGGATCGGTCAGTGAGCGACGCACCAGAAGCGCGCACTGGAAGCCTTGTGCGGCCCCGCGATAGGGGACACAGGCCCAGTCGTACAAACGCGGTCCCTTGGCACCGTCACCCGCGCTCAGGCGCTGCCAAAGAGGCGGGGCGTCCCCAGGCCGCGCGTCGACCTGATCGGCAAACCACTCTGTCACGGGGCGCATGGCCAGCCGCTGACCCGACGTGACGGTCAGGACGTAACCGACCTGATGATCTTCCGCCCAGCGGCGGATGGCGCGGTCGCCCCCGTAGACGCTGTCGCCCGCGATCCAGGCAAACGGCAGCTCGGCCGCGCGCGCCCGCTCCAGCATGCCCAAGCCGAGCGCCGGCTTGGTCGCGAACGCAACCGCGTCCGGCACGTGCGCGGCTCGGCAGCGCGCACGGTCGTCTGTCCAAGACTTGGGCAGGTAGAGCGCACGGTCGATCAGGGCGTGGCCGTGCCGTCCGGCATAGCCCAGAAACACCCCGACCTGCGCGTTCTCGATCCGTCCGGCCGTGCCGGTGTACTGCCGTTGCACGCCAGCCGACTTGATCCCTTTCTTGAGGAAGCCGGTCTCATCGAGCACGAGCACCGCGTTCGGATCGCCCAGGTGATCGGCCACGTAGCTCTGTAGGTCGTCGCGCACGGCGTCCGCGTCCCAGCGCACCCGGCTCAGGAACTCCTGGACCCCATCGGGCGTGGCATCGCCTGCCGCTTCCGCCAGTTGCCAGCCGTTCTTGCGCTCGACCGGCGCCAGGAGACCGCGCAGGTATGCCTCGGCCCGTCGGCGCGGCTCCGCCCGCCCGAACCGGCCGCCAATCCGCTCTAGGCGGCGAACTCATAACGGTTGGCACGGTTGCCCGCCGGGATTGTTGGTCCTCCAACCATGGAGGATCGTGAATGGCACGGTTTGACCTGACGGACGCGGAGTGGGCAGCGATCGAGCCGGTTC
>NZ_JBBXMW010000023.1:0-84781 GCF_038442325.1 Methylorubrum subtropicum
GGCCTTTTGCCGTTCGGGCGTCCCGTCATCGGCGGCGCGGCTTCTCCGAAAAATGCGGAGCCCTGGATTGCTTCGGCTTCGCCTCGCAATGACGGGGTGCCCTGTCCGGAGCGGGGGAGGGGTGGGCAGGACCTTCACCACCGCTGAGGCTGAAAAGCGGCTCCATCCCTTGACGGCGGAGTGGGGCGAGGCTTTGTCCGGAGCGCAGCTTTCCGTTTTCACCAACCCTCGAAAGACATTCGCCATGACGCCGCCCCGTGACGGTTCGGCCAAGCCGCCGGGATCGAAGAGGCCGGATTTCAAGCAAGGCTTTCGGCCGCGCCGGCCCGGCCCGCCCCGGCCGCCGAGCCATACCCAGCGCGAGGGGATGGACCATGTTGTGCTGTACGGCTGGCATCCGGTCTCGCAGGCGCTCGCCAATGCCGGGCGCCGGTTCCATCGCCTGCTCGCCACCGAGAACGCGCTGCTGCGCCTGAAGGAGACGCTCCCCGCGCTGCCGATCGAGCCGGAGATCGTCCGCCCCGGCGCGATCGACCGCCTGCTCGGGCCGGATGCGGTGCATCAGGGACTCTACGCCGAGGCCGAGCCGCTGGAGGCGCCCGCCCTCGACGCCATGCCGGACGACGCGCTGCTGCTCGCCTTCGACCAGATCACCGATCCGCACAATGTCGGCGCGATCGTGCGCACGGCCGCGGCCTTCGGCGTCACCGCCATCGTGACGACCGCCCGTCACTCGCCGAACGCCACCGGTGTCATGGCGAAATCGGCGTCGGGCGGTCTGGAGCACGTGCCGCTCGTCGTCGTGCGCAACCTCGCCGAGGCGCTGATCGAACTGGGGGAACGCGGCTTCACCCGGATCGGCCTCGATTCGGATGCCGACGCCCCCCTCGACAGCGTCGGGCCGCGCCGCCCGGCGGTGCTGGTGCTCGGGGCCGAGGGCAAGGGCCTGCGCCAGCGCACCCGCGAATGCTGCGACGTGCTGGTGCGCATCGACGCCACCGGGGCGATCCGCAGCCTCAACGTCTCGAACGCGGCGGCGATCACCCTCTATGCGCTGACCCGCCCGGTCGCCTGAAACCTCACCGCACCTGCGGCAGGGCGGTGAGCAGGCGCAGCAGGTCGCGCAGGTTGCGGGCGCCGGTGCGGGCGAGGATGAGGGTGAAGTAGGAGCGCGCCGTCGAGGTGGCGATGCCGCGCTCGCTTGCGGCCTCCTCGAAGGTGCGGCCGGCGAGCAGCAGCAGGCACAGCTCGGCCTGGGCCGGGCTGACGCCGAAGAGGCGCACCAGCGTCGCGGCGTCGAGGCCGGGCGGCGCGTCGTCCCGCGTGACGCAGACGAGCGCGTGGGCGCGCTCCTCGTGCCGGGTTGGCGTGACGAGGAGCGACAGGCCGGTGCCGTCGGGACTGCGCACGCGCATCGCGCCGGGCTGGCCCTGGAGTGCGGCGCGCACCAGCGCCTGGAGGCTGCGCCCCTCCGCCGGGGTGCCGACCGTGAGCCCGCCGCCGCGGGACCCGAGGCCGAGGAGGCCGGCTTCCGCGAGTTCGCCGGCCGCCGTGTTCATACCCCGCACCCGCGCCTCGCCGTCGCAGATGAGGACGGCGAAGCGCAGCGCGTCGAGCGCGGCGTCGCGGGCCGAGACCGCGTCGCGCTCGGCCCGGAAGCGCCCGCGTAAGGACAGCGCCGCCTTGAGGTGGATCGCGAGATCCTGCAGCACCGCCCGCTCGTCCTCGCCGAGGAAGCGCCGCGTCTCGCTGCGGTTGAGGGCGATGGTGGCGAGATTCCCGGATTCGAGCGGCATCACGAGGCCCATCGGCCGCACCATCCCGAAGTGCCGGGCGAAGTCGTTGTAGAACTCGCTGCGCAGAAGTTCGGCCTCATCGACCGAATCGGAGCCGAGATAGACGCGGTTCGGTGCCTTGCGCGAGGCGGTCCAGGGATCGAGCGTCCGGTAGTATTCGAGATAGGGCGGGACCGATTCGGTGATGTCGGCGGTCTGGACGATCTCGCCGATGCCGCCGCGCTCCACGAACCACAGGCCGGTGCTGTCGACGTCGAGATAGCCCCGCAGCGCGTAGGCGATCCGGCTCAGCGCGTCCGGCTCGGCCGCCGCCGCGTAGATCGTGGCGATGACCTCGTCCCGCGACATTCTCGCCACGCCGCCCCCCGATCGACGGCCCGAACGGCCGATTCGCGTTGCCCCCCTCAGAAGTGAGGGTGCCCGCCTTTTCAGCGACAGGGTAAGCCGGGGCTCGTGCCCATGAAAGATACCATCGGCTTAAATCTGCACCGGCCGCATCGCGAAATTGTTGTTCGCAGTGAAGCGGACGGGACACTCTCTCGGGAAATGAATGCTGAGCCGGGATCGGCAGTTTTTATTTCGGTGGCTGGCGCTGAAAATTTGTGCAAAAAGTGTGATCAAATCGGTCCGCGCGCGTAGTCAGACACCGTGCGAGATCCGTCTTCGGGGGGGATGGGGATTACCATGGCAGCGCTCGCGAACGACACGACCTACGTGTATCTGAACGCTGCCGGCCAAATCCGGATGAAGATCGAATGGGTCACGGCTTCGTCGAAGTTCATCTATATTCGCCCCGACGGTAAAGCCGCTCCGGCCGGAAGCTATCCGCCGGCCGACGATGCGGTGTCGTTTCGGCTCTACGCCGACGGTGGTCTGGCCCGGTACACCAGCTTCACCAAGGACGGCGGATTGACGGTGACGACCTTCGATCCGGCCACCGCCCAGACGCGGCAGACCTTCGGGCCGAACAATTCCTACACCCACGGCCGGCTCAGCACGAGCGAGACACTCGAAGTCCGGCCGGACGGCACGAAGTACCACATCACCAAGTCGTTCGAGAACGGCAACCTCAAGAGCTACACGCTCGAAGAGATTCCGACGCCGTCGAATACCGGCACGCCGCTGAAGCTCGAAGGCAGTCTCGTCAACGGCGCCTCGACTCTGACGCTCACGAGCGCCGCGCTCGACAGCCCGCTCAAGGTGAGCGGCACCGGCTTCCTCAACGGCCTGATCAACCTCGATCTGGTCAAGCTCATCGGCACCGACGGCGCCAGCATCATCTCCCGCGACGGCGCCGGCCTCATCGGTCAGGACGGGGCATCGCTGATCGGACAGGACGGCGGCTCGCTCGCGGCCCGCTCCGTGGCCTCGCTCATCGGCCAGGACGGGGGCTCGCTGATCGGCCAGGATGGCGGCTCGCTGCTCAACCTCAACGGTGGCGCCGCCTCGATCCTGTCGTCGTCCTTCGCGATCAGCAACGGCTCCATCATCTCCCGCGACAGCGCCGGCCTGATCGGCATGGACGGCTCGACCTTCGCCGGCAACGCGATGTCGATGATGATGGGCCGTCAGTTCACGGCGACGAGCTTCAAGCCGCGCGCTGGCACCGATGGCGACGACGTGCTGGAGGGTGGCGACGGCTTCGACACCCTGCGCGGCGGCCTCGGCGCCGATTCGCTCAACGGCGAGGCCGGCAACGACACGCTCTACGGCGCCGACAGCAACTTCATCCGCAACGGCAGCTTCGAGACCTTCTTCGAACCGGCCTTCGACGCCAATGGCTACGGCTACAACGATCCGATCGACGGCTGGACGGTCACCGGCGGGCGGCTCGAACTGTTCAAGGCCGGCAGCACGGCGGGCGCGCCCTCGGACGGGACTTTCGGCGTCGATCTCGAAGGAAACCAACTCAACACCAACGTCGCGATCTCGCAGGTGGTGGACGGCGTCCTGAACGGGCAGCTCTACCGCCTCGCCTTCGATGTCCGGAAGGTTGCGGGGGCGGACGCCAAGTTCGAGGTCTACTGGGGCGGTACCAAGGTCGATCTGACCTCGGCCGGCGCCAAGGAGATCGTGCCCGGCACCGACGTCACCACCTACTACATCGGCGTCTTCGGCGGCGTCGGCTCGGGCGCCGACAGGAACCGGCTGACCTTCCGCGAGATCGGCGGCGGCGACGCCCACGGCACGCTGCTCGACAACGTCCGCATGTACCGCGACGCGGGCGGCACGAATCCGGAGGCCAACGCCCTCGATCCGGCCCGCGACGGCAACGACAACTTCCTGCCCGGCACCGGCTCGGACACCGTCTACGGCCATGGCGGCGACGACGCGGTGATCTTTTCCGACATCGGCCCCGGCACCGACCAGTTCGCGGGCGGCTCCGGCACCGACCTCCTCGTCATGGACTGGTCCGGCTCGACCACCGCGATCCGCTATCTCGACCTCGTCAACAACGGCACCCCGAACATCGCGCCGCAGATCGGCCAAGCCTGGGGCTACGAGCGCGACTCGGACGTACCGGGCGAGCGCAAGCAGCAGCTTCTGTTCAACGAGGTCGAGCGCTTCGTCCTCAGCGGCGGCACCCAGGGCGACCGGCTGGTCGGCGGCGCGCTGAAGGACGTCCTCATCGGCAACGGCGGCAACGACATCCTGGTCGGCGGCGGCGGCCCGGACGAACTCGACGGCGGCGAGGGCTTCGACACCGCGATCCTCACCCTGTCGGGCAACGGTAAAAACACCATCGACCTCAAGGCGCTCAAGAACGGCGGCAGCCTCACGCTCTCGGACGGCACGAAGCTCACCTCGATCGAGGCGATCCAGCTCAAGACCGGCGACGGCGACGACTTCCTCGACGTGCGCGACACGGTCGCCAACCCGTCGAACCTCACGAGCGACAACGGCAACTACCCGACCACCGGCACGCGCTTCGAGGGCTTCGGCGGCGACGACACGCTCGCGATCGACCTCGCCACCTCGCGCGAGGCGTTCTTCGACGGCGGCACGGGCACCGGCGATCTGCTGATCATGGACTGGTCCGCGGCCACGCGGGACGTCGTCCGCTACAACGAGAGCTACGGCGGCAGCTACCAGACGTTCTGGAAGACCGTCACGGTCAACGGCAGCGCCACCAACCTCTACTTCAAGGTCGGCTTCACCGGCGTCGAGCGCTTCGACCTCACCGGCGGCCTCGGCAGCGACACGCTCTACGGCGGCGACCGCGACGACCGCATGAACGGCGGCACGGCCGGCCTGGACAAGCTCTACGCCAGCACCGGCACCGACACGCTGGTGCTGAACTGGTCGGACGTGACCAACGGTTACGGCGTCGGCACCTACGAGGCCGGCGAGGGCATCGCCTCGGGCACCCTCGCGGCCGGGTACGACGGCCTGTTCTCCACGCGCTACGACGGCAAGCGCGTCGAGTTCAGCGGCTTCGAGCGCTTCGAGCTGACGCTGACGCACTACGACGACGAGATCGTCACGGGCGACGGCGACGACACGGTCCGCGGCAACCGCGGCAACGACACCCTCAACACCGGCAAGGGCATCGACGCGGTCTACGGCGGCGAGGGCACGACCGATCACTGGCTCGCCGACAAGTCGGCGATGAACGCATCCCAGGCCATGGTGCTCGATCTCACGAGCACCGGGCGGCAGGCCGACTATCTCGGCACCGGCCTCGTCGAGGGCATCGAGCGGATCACGCTGACGACGGGCGCGGGCGCCGACATCATCACCACGGGTGCGTCCGACCTCGACGATACGGTCGTGACGGGCGACGGCACCGACCGGGTCAAGGTCGCGGGCGGCCGGGACGTCGTCCACATGGGCGCGGGCACCGACACGCTGGTGCTCGACTGGTCGAGCGCCACCAACGGCTACGGCGTCGGCACCTACGACGCCGGAGAGGGCCTCGCCACGGGCACGCTCGCGGACGGCTACGACGGCGGCTTCGGCACGCGCTACAACGGCTACCGCGCCGACTTCAAGGGCGTCGAGCATTTCGACCTGACGCTGACGAACTTCGCCGACGAGATCGTCACCGGCGACGGCAACGACACGGTGCGCGGCAACGGCGGCGACGACACCCTCAACACCGGACGGGGCATCGACAGGATCTACGGCGGGGCGGGCACCGCCGACCACTGGATCGCCGACAAGTCTTTCCTGGGCGTCGGCCAGGACATGCGGCTCGACCTGACGAAAGGGGAGCGTCAGGCCAACTATGCCGGCGGCGGCCTCGTCGAGGGCATCGAGCGGATCAGCCTCGCCACGGGCGCAGGCGTGGACGAGATCACCACGCTCGCGGCCGACCTCGACGACGCGATCGCGACCGGGGCCGGCGGCGACTGGGTCAAGGTCGCGGGCGGGCGCGACATCGTCCACATGGGCGGCGGCACCGATACGCTGGTGCTCGATTGGTCGAGCGCCACCAACGGCTACGGCGTCGGCACCTACGACGCGGGCAAGGGCGTCACCGGCGGCAGCCTCACCGGTTACGACGGCGGCTTCGGCACGCGCTACGACGGCTACAAGGCGACCTTCTTCGCGGTCGAGCACTTCCAGCTCACGCTGACCAACTTCGCCGACGAGATCGTCACCGGCGACGGCAACGACAGCGTCGTGGCCAAGGCCGGCGCCGACATCCTCCGGACCGGCAAGGGCGTCGACGTCATCGACGGCGGCAGCGAGGCCGACGGCTCGCGCGGCGTGGACACGTGGAGCGCCGACAAGTCGGCGGCGACCGCCGGCATGACGCTCGACCTGACCGGCCTCGCGTCGAGCTACACGATCAACGACGAGAAGGGCGTCGCCCGCACCGTCGCGGTCCGGGACATCGAGGTGCTGGGGCTGGCCGACGCGCCCGACGCGACGACGACGAAGCGTTTCCTGTCGGGCTCGGGCAACGACCGCATCGTCACCCGCGGTGAGGATTACGACGACTTCATCGGCACGGGCGCCGGCAACGACCTCGTCAAGGTCGCGGGCGGCCAGGACAACGTCGCGCTCGGCGCCGGCACCGACACGCTGGTGGTGGACTGGTCGTCCGCCAGCAACGGCTACGGCGTCGGCACGTTCGATACCGGCGAGGGCGCGACCTCCGGCAGCCTCGCGGCCGGTTACGGCGGCGCGTTCTCGACCCGCTACGACGGCTTCCGGGTCGACTTCACCGGGGTCGAGCATTTCGACCTGACGCTCACCGCCTGGACCGACGAGATCGTCACCGGCGACGGCAACGACACCGTACGCGGCAACGGCGGCGACGACAGCCTCAGCACCGGCAAGGGCATCGACATCGTCCAGGGCGGCGACGGCGCGGCCGACCTCTGGATCGCCGACAAGTCGGCGATGGTGGCCGGCCAGGACATGCGGCTCGACCTCACCAGCACCGGGCGGCAGGCGAGCTATCTCGGCAGCGGCCTCGTCGAGGGCATCGAGCGGGTCAGCCTCGCCACGGGCGCGGGCGCCGACGTCATCACCACGCTCGCGGCCGATCTCAACGACGCGGTCGTCACCGGCGCCGGCACCGACCGGGTCAAGGTCGCGGGCGGGCGCGACACGGTGCAGATGGGCGCGGACATCGACACGCTGGTGCTCGACTGGTCGTCGGCCACCAACGGCTACGGCGTCGGCACCTACGACGCAGGCCAGGGCGTCGCCTCCGGCACGCTGGCGGCGGGCCATGCCGGCGCGTTCTCGACGCGCTACGACGGCTACCGGGTCGATTTCACCGGCGTCGAGAACTTCGAGCTGACGCTCACGAACTTCACCGACGTGATCGTCACCGGCGACGGCAGCGACATCCTCGACGGCCGGGGCGGCGACGACCAGCTCAGCGGCAAGGGCGGCAACGACACCTACATCGTCGACAGCGCGGGGGACCGCGTCTTCGAGAACGCCAAGAGCGGCACCGACACGGTGCGGGCGAGCGTCAGCTACGTCCTCGACATCAGCCAGGAGGTCGAGTTCCTCACCACGACGAACGACGCCGGCACCGCCGCGATCGACCTCACCGGCAGCCTGTGGGCGAACAACCTGCGGGGCAATGCCGGCGCCAACACCCTCGACGGCGGCCTCGGCGCCGACACGATGACGGGCTTGGGCGGCAACGACACCTACCTCGTCAACGACGTGAACGACCTCGTCTACGACGCCTTCAAGGGCGGCACCGACACCGTCAAGGTGGCGGCGAGCGCGGGCCGCTACAGCCTGCTCGGGGCCCAGGAGATCGAAAGCCTGATCGCCGCCGACGCGGCGGGCACCGGCGCGCTGAACCTGACCGGCAACGAGTTCGGCCAGACCCTCACCGGCAATGCCGGCGCCAACGTGCTGCGCGGCGGCGGAGGGGCGGACACCCTGAACGGCCTCGGCGGCCTCGACACCGCCGATTACGGCGACAAGACCGCCGCGGTGGAGGTGGCGCTCAACGGCGGGACGCTCGTGAGCGTGACGGTCGGCGGCGTGGCCGAGGACCGGATCGTCAACATCGAGAACCTCATCGGCGGCTCCGCGGCCGATCGGCTGACGGGCGACGGCGGCGCCAACGTCCTCGACGGCGGCCTCGGCGCCGACACCCTCACGGGCTTGGCCGGAAACGACAGCTACGTCGTGGACAACGCGGGCGACCGGGTGATCGAGGCCAAGGGCGGCGGCAGCGACACGGTGCGGGCGAGCGTGACCTACACCCTCGCGGCCGGCCAGGAGATCGAGGCCCTGGCCACGACGAACGCCGCGGGTACGGGTAAGATCGACCTCACCGGCAACGAGTTCGGCCAGACCCTCACCGGCAATGCCGGCATCAACACCCTGAACGGCGGGGCCGGCGCCGACACGATGACCGGCTTGGCCGGCAACGACACCTATCTCGTCGACAACGCGGGCGACCGGGTGATCGAGGCCAAGGGCGGCGGCAGCGATACGGTGCGGGCGGCCCTGGGCTACATCCTCGCCGCCGGCCAGGAGATCGAGATCCTGACCACGACCAACGCCGCGGGGACGGGTGCGATCAACCTCACCGGCAACGAGTTCGGCCAGACGATCGACGGCAATGCCGGCGCCAACGTGCTGCGCGGCGGCGGCGGGGCCGACACCCTCAACGGCCTCGGCGGCCTCGACACCGCCGATTACGGCGACAAGACCGCCGCGGTGGAGGTGGCGCTCAACGGCGCCAACGCGGTGAGCGTGAAGGTCGGCGGCGTGGCCGAGGACCGCATCGCCAACATCGAGAACCTCACCGGCGGCGCGGCGGCCGATAAGCTCACCGGCGACGGCCTCGCCAACGTCCTCGACGGCGGCCGGGGCATCGACACCCTCACGGGCCTTGCCGGCCACGACACCTACCTCGTCGACAACGCGGGCGACCGGGTGGTCGAGGCCAGGGGCGGCGGCACCGACACGGTGCTGGCGAGCGCGAGCTACACCCTCGCGGCCGGCCAGGAGATCGAGATCCTGACCACGACGAACGCCGCGGGCACGGGTGCCATCAACCTCACCGGCAACGAGTTCGCGCAAGCCCTCACCGGCAATGCCGGCATCAACATCCTGACCGGCGGCGCCGGGGCCGACCGGCTCACCGGCGGGCTCGGCCGCGACACCTTCGACTTCAACATCAAGACCGACAGCGGCACCACCGCGACGACCCGCGACGTGATCCTCGACTTCAAGCAGGGCGAGGACCGCATCGACCTCTCGACCATCGACGCCAACGGGGCGCTGGCCGGCGACGCGTTCACGTTCCTGATCAAGGCCGGCTCGGCCTTCACCGGCAAGGCGGGCCAGCTCACCTTCTCGATCGAGAACCCGACCGGCACCGCCAACGACCGCACGATCATCCAGGCCGACATGGACGGCAACAAGATCGCCGACTTCCAGATCGAGCTGAAGGGCCTCTACACGCTGACCGCGGCCGACTTCGTGCTCTGAAACAAGAAAGCCCCCGAACCTTGCGGTCCGGGGGCTTTTTCATGCCGTGCGTCCTACTTCCCGGCCTTGTCCGCGCTCGGGAAGAACAACTGCTCGCCGCCGATCTTGTAGCTGGCGATGGCGCCCTGGCCCTCGGGCGAGACCAGCCAGTCGATGAAGGCCTGGCCCTCCTTCACCTTCACGGTCGGGTGCTTGTCCGGGTTCACCAGCATGACGCCGTAGGGGTTGAACAGCTTCGGGTCGCCCTCGACCAGAACGGCGAGATCGCCGCGGTTCTTGAACGAGAGCCACGTGCCGCGGTCGGCCAGGATGTAGGCGTTGAGGGCCGAGGCCGTGTTGAGGGCCGGGCCCATGCCCTGGCCGACGTCGCGGTACCAGTCGCCCTTCTGCGCCGCCAGATCGACGCCGGCCTCCTTCCAGGCCCGCAGCTCGGCGCTGTGGGTGCCGGAGCGGTCGCCGCGGGAGACGAACGGCGCCTTGGTTTCGGCGAGCCGCTTGAAGGCGTCCTGAAGCCCCGCGCCCTTGATGCCGGCCGGGTCGGATTTGGGGCCGATCACGACGAAGTCGTTGTACATCACGTCCCGGCGCGCCTTGGAGAACCCCTCGGCGACGAACTTGTCCTCCGCCGCGCGGTCGTGGACCAGCACCACGTCGGCGTCGCCCCGGCGGGCGGCGTCGAGGGCCTGTCCGGTGCCCAGCGCCACGACCTTCACCTCGATGCCGGTCTTGTCCTTGAACAGCGGCAGGATGTGCTTGAACAGGCCCGATTGCTCGGTCGAGGTCGTCGAGGCGACGACGATGGATTGCGGGTCCGCGTGCGCCGGCACGGCGGCGGCGAGGCCGGCCGCGAGGGCAAGGGTCAGGAAGCCGCGGCGAAGGAAGTCCAAGGCAGTTCTCCGGTGAGGTAAGCCCGGGCTTCGGGCGTTCGGGGTGAGTAGAGGGTGGTGCGGGTCGGGCCGTGCTCGACGGCGCGGCCGGAAGCGAGCACGACCGAAATTTCGGCGAGCCGCGCGACCTGTCCGAGATTGTGCGAGACGAGCAGCACGGCGGTCCCGTCCCGCGCCATCTCGGTAATCAGATCCTCGACGATGGCGGTGGCACCCGGATCGAGGCTCGCGGTCGGCTCGTCGAGGAGGAGCAGAGCGGGGCGCAGGGCCCAGGCGCGGGCGAGCGCCAGCCGCTGCTGCTCGCCGCCGGAGAAGCGGGTGGCGGCGTCGCCCGCCCGCTCGGACAGGCCGACGCGGGCGAGCGCGGCGGCGACGCGCTCCCGCCGCTCGCCCCGCGACAGCCCGAGCGGCCCGAGCGCCAGGGCGACGTTGGCCGCCGCACTCGCCCGCACCAGGGCGGTGCGCTGGAAGACGAAGGCCGTGCGGCCGGGGCCGACATGGACGGTGCCGGAATCGGGCCGGAGCAGGCCGTCGATGACGCGCAAGGTCACGCTCTTGCCCGCGCCGTTCGGGCCGATCAGGGCCGTCACGCCGCGCGCCGGCACGTCGAAGGTGAGCCGGTCGAGGATCGGGCGACCGCCTAAGCCGAGGCTCACGCCGTCGAGGCGGATGGCGGGGGCCGCGCTCACCCGTAGGCCCTCGCCGCGTGGCCCCGCAGCAGGGCGGCGGCGGCGTTGACCGTGAGGACGAGGCCCATCAGCACCACGCCCAGCGCCAAAGCGAGGCTGAGGTCGCCCTTCTGCGTCTCCAGGGAAATCGCCGTCGTCATGGTGCGGGTGTGGCCGTCGATGTTGCCGCCGACGACGAGGACGGCGCCGATCTCCGAGATCGCCCGGCCGAAGGCGGCGAGCGCCGCCGTCACCAGCGAGAAGCGCGCGTCGTAGATCAGCACGAGCGCCCGGCGCGGGGCCGAGAGGCGCAGCGAGCGCAACTGCTCGCCGAGATGCGCCTCGGCGTCCGCCACCACCTGCCGTGCGAGGGCGGCCACCAGCGGCGTCGCCAACACGGCCTGCGCCGCCACCATCGCGCCCGGCGTGAACAGCAGGCCGAAGCCCCCGAGCGGGCCGGAGCGGGACAAAATCAGGTACAGCACCAGCCCGACGATGACCGGCGGCAGGCCCATGAAGGCATTGAGCAGAGCGACCAGCGCATCGCGGCCGGGAAAGCGCGCTACCGCGACCAGCGCGCCCAGCGGAATCCCCAGGAAAAGGCCGATGCCGACGGCCGTGAGGCTGACGCGCAGGGACA
This sequence comes from Methylorubrum subtropicum, assembly GCF_038442325.1. Lineage (NCBI taxonomy): Bacteria > Pseudomonadati > Pseudomonadota > Alphaproteobacteria > Hyphomicrobiales > Methylobacteriaceae > Methylorubrum > Methylorubrum subtropicum. Next base: position 11,918 of record NZ_JBBXMW010000023.1, read on the forward strand.
GCCACGCGATCGCGATCACGTCGCGGTCGAGCGTCCACAGGCGGGCGAACGTCTCGTGGAATGTGTCTGTCATCAGCGCAATCGGCGCCGGGGGATGCGCCTCGAACCGCCGGATGCTACGGCCGGTATGGGAAGATCAATAGGAAAGGGCTTGCATATGAGGGTGAGCCTGCGCATCGACGGCCGGGCCGGGGGCGGCCGGGCCGACATTCCGCTGGGGCCGACGATGGCGCTGCTGGAGGCGCTCGACCGCACCGGCTCGCTCCAGGGCGTGGCCGAGGAACTCGGCGTGTCCTATCGCTCGGCCTGGGGGCAGCTCGCCGCGCTCGAACACGCGCTCGGTCGCCCGGCGGCGGTGAAGACCAAGGGCCACGGCAGCGCGCTGACGCCGCTCGGGGCCGGGCTGCTCGGCCTGCTCAAGGCCTCGCAGGTGCGGCTCGGGTCGGCGCTCGCCGCCGAGGAGACGGCGCTCGCCGAGGGCCTGCGCCGCCTGCTGGAGCCGGACGTCGCCCGCATCCGGCTGGCCGCGAGCCACGATCCGCTGCTTCTGGAGGCGGTGGAGGCGCGGCCCGAGATCGACCTGATGGTGGCGGGCAGCCTCGACGCGCTGGCGCGGCTGCGCGAGGGCGCGGTCGAAGCGGCGGGCTTTCACTACGGCAGCGACGGCGAGCCCCCGCCGCCCTTCGACGGGCTGTTTCGCGACGCCGACCTCGCCGTGGCGCCGCTGTTTCGCCGGGAGCAGGGGCTGATGTTCGCCCCCGGCAACCCGCTGCGGCTGACCGGCGTCGCCGACATCGCCGCGCGAAAAGCGCGGTTCGTGAACCGGCAGCGCGGCGCCGGCACCCGCATCTGGTTCGAGCGGCTGTGCCGGGAGGCGGGCGTGCCGCTCGAGTCCATCGTCGGCCATCACACCGAAGAGTTCACGCATCAGGCGGTGGCGGCGCTGATCGCCACAGGGGCGGCGGATGTCGGCATGGGCACCCGCGCGGTGGCCGAGCGCTTCGCCCTCGATTACCGGCCGCTCGGCTGGGAGACCTACTACCTCGCCGCCCGCGCCTCGCTGCCGCCGGAGCGGCTGATGCCGTTGCGCGAATTGATCCATGGCCGCGCCGGCGCGGTCTCGGGCTACGCCGCGCCGAAAGATCACCAGAGCGCGGCGTGCGGGTAGAAGGCGAGGCTGTCGCCCGGCGCGACGCCGAGCGCGTCGTCGGGCAGTTCCACGAGGCCGTCGCTGCCGGTGAGCGAGGTCAGCACCCCGGCCCCGTCGCGCGGAAATTTTTTGGCGATCAGGCCGTCCGGGCCTCGGACCAGGGAGACGCGCACGAACTCGCGCCGGCCCTGCTTCTTCTTGTACGAGAAATCCGAGCGCACGGAGAAAGCCTGCGGCGGCACGTGGCGGGCACCGCTGAGGGCGGCGAGCAGCGGGCGCACCACGAACAGCAGGGTGACGTAGACCGCGACCGGGTTGCCCGGCAGGCCGACGAAGGGCGTGCCGGCGATCAGCCCCGCCGCCACCGGCCGGCCGGGCTTGACCGCGAGGCGCCACAGCACGAGCCGCCCCGTCGCCTCGACCGCGGCCTTCACGTGGTCCTCCTCGCCGGTGGAGACGCCGCCGGAGGTGAGGATCAGGTCGTGCCCTTCCGCCGCCCGCGCGAGATGGCCCGGCAGGGTCGCGGCCTCGTCGCGCAGAATGCCGAGATCGGACACCGTGCAGCCGAGCCGCGTCAGCAGGCATGCCAGCAGCACGCGGTTCGAATCGTGGATCGCGCCCGGCCGAAGCGTCGCGCCGGGCTCGACCAGCTCGTCGCCGGTGGAAAACAGCGCCACCCGCAGCCGCCGCCGCACGGTCAGCCGCGCGTGGCCGGTGGCGGCGGCGAGCGCGAGATCCTGCGGGCGCAGCCGCTGCCCGGCGGGAATCGCGAGGGCGCCGCGCTCCAGATCCTCGCCCGCGGGCCGGGCGTTGGCGCCGGGCTTCAGCCCCGGCGGCAGGGCGACGTGATCGCGCTGGCGGGTCACGTCCTCCTGCATGAAGACGGTGTCGGCGCCCGCCGGCATCGGCGCGCCGGTGAAGATGCGGATCGCCCCGCCTGGCCACGCGCCCTCGGCGGCGGCACCCGCGGGCAGGCGGCCGGTGACGGGCAGCACGGTCTCGGCGCCGGCCGTGAGGTCGGCATGGCGCACGGCGTAGCCGTCCACCGCCGAGTTGGCGAAAGGCGGCAGCGCGTGCGCGGCGAACACGTCCTCCGCGGCGATGCGCCCGTCCGCTTCCGAGAGCGGCACGGATTCGGTGCCGGCGATGACGGGGAAGCGCTCGGCGATCCGCGCAACCGCCTCCTCGATCGCCATGAGCTTGCCGCCGAAGGCGAAGCAATCGTCGGTGAGCTGCGCCATCACACGCTCTCCAGCCGGGCCAGCACGGCGTCGAGCGGCTCGGCGCGGGCCAGCACCAGATCGGCAATCCCAGCGATGTCGTCGAGCCCGACCACCGGCACGCTGGCCTCGGGGAAGGGGACATCGCTGGCGATGCCGACGATGCGCGGATCGTCCGGGTGGATCGGCGGGCGGTTATTGGCTTGCCGGAACACTTCGAGCTTCGCATGACCCTCGCGCTTGAAGCCCTCGACCAGGGCGAGGCCCTCCGGCGCGAGGCGCCGCAGCAGGACGGGCAGGCGGGCCTCGTCACCCTCCGCGACCTCGCGAATCTGCGCCCAGCGCCGGGACGAGGAGACGATCACCTCGCTCGCGCCCGCTTGCCTGTGGACGTGCGAATCCTTGCCCGGATGGTCCACGTCGAAGCCGTGATGGGCGTGCTTGAGCGTCGCGACGCGCACCCCGCGGGCCACCAGCAGCGGGATCAGCCGGGACAGCAACGTGGTCTTGCCTGCCCCGCTCCAGCCGGCGAGGCCGATCACCTTGAGGCCGCTCATGATGCGTCTCCCGCTCGCGTGAAGCCGAGCGTTTCGAGCGCCGCGGCGGTCTCCGGCGCGCCGAGCAGGGCCAGGAAGGCGGCGAGGGCCGGGCGGTCTTCCGTGCCGCCCGCGTAGGCGAAGTCGTAATGCTCCTCCGTCAGCGGCAGGAAGCCGAGGCCGTAGGCGGACGCGACGCTGGCGATGGCCACGCCCCAATCGGCCCTGCCTTGCGCGACCGCGGCCGCGACGGCGTTGTGCGAGCGCGGCTGGTTCCAGAAGCCCGCGGGCCGCGCGCCCTTCAGCAGGCCATCGACGAGGAGGCGCGTGCCGGAGCCGGCGTTGCGGTTGACCATCACGGCCTCCGCATCGGCGAGCGCCGCAGCCACGCCGGCCTCTGCGCTGCGGCCCTCGAACCGCGCGTCGCCGGGCCGGAACACCACGCCCTGCAGGCGGCGCCAGCCGGGGGCAAGGCGCATGCTCGCGTCGAGCAGCGGCGCGTTGTAGCGGCCGGTCTCGGGGTCGAGCAGGTGCATGGCGGCGAGATCGCACTCGCCGCGCCTCAGCGCCGCGAGTCCCCCGGCCGAGCCGACCCAGACGGTGCGGGCGGTGAACCCCCGCTCGGCCAGCAGCCCGACCAGCCGGTCGAGCCCGATGCAGTGGCTGCCGACGATCGTGAGATCGGGCGCACGCACGCCCGCGCCGAGGCGCACGACGGAGACCGCCTCGCCCGCCTCCAGCCCGGAGCGGGCGGCGGGGATGGCGAAGAAGCAGTCGGCTTGGCTGAACGCGGTGACGGACCCGGAGCCCTTCGGCAGCGGCAGGGCCACCGGCCCCTCGGGCCCGCGACCGAGGGAGGCCATCACGAATTCGGTGCGGCCGAGTTCGGATGGCACCCGCTGCGGCACGCTGGCCGCCATCGCCTGCTCCTCCCGCGGCGGCAGGCCGGCCAGCGCGCGCACCAGCGGCACGACGAACTCGTGGAAGGTGAACATCGCCGAGGTCGGAAAGCCCGGCAGCACCACCACTGGCGTCCCATCGGCCACCGCGAGGCAGAGCGGCTTGCCGGGTTTCAGCGCGACGCCGTGGACGAGGATGCCGGGCTCGCCGAGTCGGTCGAGGATGCGGTGGGAGACGTCGCCCGCGCCCTTCGAGGTGCCGCCCGACAGCACCACGAGTTCGTGGCCGTCGAGCGCGCCGCGCAGCGCGTCGGCGAGCGCCGCCTCGTCGTCGCGCACGATGCCGAGCGCCACCGGCGTGCCGCCGTTCTCGGTGACGGAAGCCGCGACGATGGCCCCGTTCGAGTCGTAGATCGCGCCGGGGGCGAGTTCTTGGCCGGGCGCGGTCAGCTCGTCGCCGGTCGAGAGAATGGCGACGCGCGGGCGGCGCACCACCGGGACCGTGGCGAGCCCGCAGGCCGCGAGCATGCCGATCTCGCGGGCCGTGATGGTGAGCCCCTTGCGCAGAACCGTCTCGCCGAGCGCCATGTCGGCGCCGGCATAGCCGACGAACTGGCCGGGGCGGACCGGAGCCGACACGTCGATGGCGAGGCCGGGTTCGTCGAACTCGGTCTGCTCCACCATCACCACCGCGTCGGCCCCGCGCGGGATCACGCCGCCGGTGGCGATCGGAGTCGCGGTGCCGGGCGCGACCGCGAGCGCGGGGGCGACCCCGCAGGCCAGGATCTCGCGGTTGAGCGCGAGCCGCCGCGGCTGCGACGGGCCGGCGCCTTCGGTGTCGGCGGCGCGCAGCGCAAAGCCGTCGACCAGCGCCCGGTCGAAGGGCGGCACGTCGATGGGCGAGGCGATGTCGGCTGCCAGCACCCGGCCGAGCGATTCCGCGAGGGGCACGGTCTCGGGCGGAAGCGCGCGGTGCGGCACGGCGGCCCGGAAGGTGGCGAGCGCGTCCTCGCGGCTCGCCACCGTCAGGAATTGCTCCTGGCGCGCCGCGGCCGCGAGGCGGCGGACGAAATCCTCGGTGTCGTTCACCAATCCCAAACCTCGACCTCGGTCCCCTCGGGATAGCCCTCGCGCTCCGGCGGCACCAGCACCGCCGCATCCGCCTCCACCAGCCGCCGCAGCGGCAGATCGACCCCGCCGAGGGGCACGACCCCATTCGTCGAGCGGCGCAGATAGACGATCTCGCTCAGGCCGATGCCGGACGCGATTTTTTTGGAGAGCACGGCCGGACGGCCCTCCGGTGGGGCCGCGCCGGAGAGGGCCGCCAGCAGCGGCCGGCCGAGGGTGAGGAACACCGCCGGAGTCGCCTCGGGCGCGCCGGGCAGCAGCAGAACGGGGCGCCCCGCCGCCTCGCCGAGCCCGGCGGTCTCGCCCGGCCGCAGGGCGAGGCCGTGGGCGAGGACTTGGCCGGCGCGGGCGAGGCCGGCGGCGCTGTGGTCGCTTCGCCCGAACCCGGTCCCGCCGAGCACCAGCACGGCATCGGCCGTCGCGGTGAGGATCGCGTCGGCGATGGCCTCGGGCGCGTCCGGCACGGCGACGGTCGCGCTGGTGCCGCCCTGCCGGACGATCAGCGCCGCCAGGAACGGCGACAGCGCGTCCGGCTCCGGCGCGCCGGTGACGATCAGCGCCACGTGCGGGCGCCGGATCGCGATGGCCGACAGGCCGCAGGCCGCGAGCGCCAGGAGATGGCGCGGCGCGATCCGCTCGCCCGCGGCGAGAAGGGTCTCGCCCGTGCGCCCGTCGCCGCCGGGCTCGCGCACGCCCTCGCGCACGAACACCTCCGCCACGGCGTCGCGCCCCTCCAGCCCTTCCGGCGGCAGCACAGCGTCGGTGCCGACGGGCAGTGCGTCTCCGGCCTCGACCCAGACGGGCGCGCCGGGCAGGCGGACGGGGGCGTAGGACGAGGCGCCGCCGAGCAACGCGGCCTCGACCGCGTAGCCGTCGCGCAGGGCTATTGGGGCTGCGGGGCGATCACCGGGCGCGAGCACCGGCCCGGCCGCGATGCACCCCAGGGCCTCGGCGAGCGGCACCGACCGCGCCGCCACCGGGTGGGCGAGCCCGAGCAGGAGCGCGCGCGCCGCGTCGAGCGGCATCAGCGCCGCGGAGGCGGCCCGCTTCATGCGGGCATCCGGCGCGGCGCGATCCACCGTCGATGCATCGGCTGTGTCATGTCGGAGCGATGCGCCATCGCCTCGCGATGTTCAAGATTTCGGACGCAATCGGTCGGGACCGCTCGGATTCGAATCCCGGAGCAAATTGATCGGGGCGCTTCGAGCGCGTTTCCCCTCCCCCTTGCGGGGAGGGGCAGGGGTGGGGGTGGTGCAGAAGGCACCGCCGAGCCTCATCCTGAACCACCCCCACCTCCTCCCTCCTCCCCGCAAGGGGGAGGAGAGCGCCTGAGCCGGCTTGCGGGGATAGGCTGGAGGCGTTCCGCTGCGAGCGCCGATCACGTCCGGTTCAAGTGCTGGAATCGCCTCGGTCCGTTGACGTCGCCCGGCTTAGATCAAAATTCCGGCACATGAGATGATCTCATTTAGGCAATCGTGCCGAGATCAGGGCATCTGCGGCGCAGATCAGGCGAAAGCGGTGTCGGAGCAACAACGTATAAAACGAACACCTGCACTGAGTTCCATCGCTGCGATGCAGCGATCGGCCGCGTTCAACGCAGACCGCGTCGCCCTACCTCTCCGCTCAAATTCCCATTCCAAGCGGATCACGATGAGCATCTGGCAAAAAATCGGCGATGTCATCGCCAAGGGCACCGGCGCGGTCGCCCGCGTCCTCACCGCGGGCTTCGATGCCCTGACCGGGCCGGTCGGCCGGATCAACGAGCGGGTCGAGGCGCATCTCCTCGACCGCAGCAAGCTGCTGCGGGCCCATTACGGCGACAAGACCAACCGCGAAGCCAAGCCCCTGCCGGTGCTGGAGGGCCCGATCGACCTGTCGTTGCGCGGCGGCGTGCGCGAAGCCGCCTGATCTTGTCAGTGGGGGCCGCTCAGGCGGCGAGCCCCCGCTTCTTCAGCAGCGGATCGATGCTCGGCAGGCGACCGCGGAAGGCTGTGTAGGCCTCGCGGGCGTCGCGCAGGTTGCCCGCGCCGTAGACGTAGCGGCGCAGGCGGCCCGCGGTCTCGAGATCGAAGATGTCGCCGGCCTCGCGGAAGGCGTCGAAGGCGTCGGCGTCGAGCACCTCCGACCAGAGGTAGCTGTAATAGCCGGCCGCATACCCGTCGCCGGAGAAGATGTGCGCGAAATGCGGCGAGCGGTGCCGCATGGCGATTTCCGCCGGCATGGCGATGCGCTTGAGCGCGTCGGCCTCGAAGGCCAGCACGTCGAGCCCGTCCTCGCCCGCCGCCGAGAGATGGAGCGTCATGTCGACGATGGCCGAGGCGGTGTACTCGACGGTGGAGAAGCCCTGGTTGAAGCTGCGGGCGGCGAGCAGCCGGTTCAGGAGCGCGTCCGGCATCGGCTCGCCGGTGCGGTAGTGGCGGGCATGCGCGCGCAGCACCTCCGGCTGCTCCAGCCAGTGCTCGTAGAGCTGCGAGGGCAGTTCCACGAAGTCGCGCGAGACGGCGGTGCCGGAGAGCAGCGGGTAGGTCACATCGGATAGCAAGCCGTGCAGGCCGTGGCCGAACTCGTGGAACAGGGTGCGGGCGTCGTCGAAGGACAGCAGCGTCGGCTCGCCGCGGGGCGCGCGGGCGAAGTTCATCACGTTGACAATGATCGGCTTGATGTCGCCCGAGAGACGCTCCTGCGAGCGGAAGGCGCTCATCCAGGCGCCCGAGCGCTTGGAGGAGCGGGCGAAGTAATCGCCCAGGAACAGCCCGATCTCGGCACCGTCGGCGTCGCGCACGAGCCACGCCCGCACGTCGGGGTGGTAGCGCGGCAGGTCGGCGACCTCCTCGAAGCGCAGCCCGAACAGCCGCGTGGCAGTGTCGAAGGCCGCCTGGATCACGCCTTCCAGCGGCAGGTACGGCTTGATCTCGGCCTCGTCCAGATCGTGCTCAGCCTGCCGCAGCTTCTCGGCGTAGTGGCGCCAGTCGTGAGCTTCGAGGGCGAAATCGTGGCCCTCGGCGCGCACCAGCGCCTGAAGCCGCTCGCGTTCCTCCCCGGCCCGGCGCAAAGCCGGGGTCCAGACGTCGCGCAGGAGCGCCATCGCGGCGTCGGGCGAGGCCGCCATGGTGTCGTCGAGGCGGAAATGGGCGTAGCTCTCGAAGCCGAGCAGCCGCGCCCGCTCGGCGCGTAAACGCACGATCTCGGCGATGAGGCCGCGGTTGTCGGTCTCGCCGCCGTTCTCGCCGCGGCGGGTCCAGGCCGCATAGGCCCGCGCCCGCAGGTCGCGCCGGGTCGAGAAGACGAGGAACGGCTCGATCAGCGAACGCGACAGGGTGACGACGTGGCTGTGGTTACCGCCGCGCTCGGCTGCCGCGGCGGCGGTGGCGTCGCGCAGGAAGGGCGGCAGGCCGGAGAGATCGTCCTCGCCGTCGAGCGGCAGAACGAAGGAATTCTCATCCGCCAGCAGGTTCTGGCCGAACTGCGTGCCGAGTTCGGCCAGCCGCGTGGCGATCTCGGCGATACGGGCCTTGGCCTCCGGCGCGAGGTCGGCACCCGCCCGGCGGAAGCGGGTGCGGGTGCGGTCGAGGACGCGGGCCTGCTCGGCATCGAGCCCTTCCGCGATCGGATCGATCGCCGAGAGGCGCGCCCACAGCTGCGAGTTCAGCGAGATCGCGCTCGAATGCCGGGCGAGCTGGGGCGCCACCGCCCGCTCGATCGCCTGCAATTCCGGGCTCGTCGTGCTGCCCGACAGGTTGAAGAACACGCTCGCCACCCGCTCCAGCGCATGGCCGGAGCGTTCGAGCGCCGCCACCGTGTTGTCGAAGCTCGGCGCCTCGGGGTTCGCCGTGATCCGCGCGATCTCCGCCTCGTGCGCCTTCAGGGCGTCGGCGAAGGCCGGGACGTAGTGCTCGGGCCGGATCGCCTCGAAGGGCGGCAGGCCGAAGAAGGTGGGCCACTCCGCCGCATCGAACGGGTTCGCGCTAGCGGTGACGTTCGGATCGCGTACGGCGGTGTCGGCGGTCATTCAAAAACCCTTCGGCGGCGGCGCTCGGCCGAGGGGCAGGATAGGCGGCCGGGCCGTCGCAAGCAAAAGGGCGGGGGGCATGGGTGCCGCGTCACGATTGCCGGCGGGCGTGGCCGCCGCGTCCTTGCCGTGCTTGCGTCCGCGGCGGATCACGGGTCGGGTCCAGCCGCCGGGTTCGGGGGCGTTCGGGAGTTCGGGGCATGAGGCCTGTCGCGATCACGTGCCTGCTCGCCGCCGGCCTTCTCGTCGGCCCGGCCCGGGCCGAGCCGGGCAAGGAATCGGCGAAGGCGCCGCCCCCCGCCACCGTCCCGCTGCCGCCGCCGGAGCCGCCCGCGCGGCCGGCCGACCTCGTGCCCCCGGCCCCGCAGGTGACGCCGCTGCCACCGGAGCGCCCGCCGGAACTCACCACCGCCAAGGAACCGGACAAGAAGGAACCGGAGACGAAGCCGACCGGGGAAGGGGCGAAGGAAACGCTGCCCGAGGCGCCGCTGCCGCCCGTGCGTCCGCCGGAGCTGTCGGGGGAGGCGGCGCTGGCCCTCAAGGTCGCGGCGCCCGACGATGCCGCCTGCCTGCGGCGGCTGGAACGGCTCGGCGCCCGGTTCGAGGCCCTGCCGCCGCTCGGCAACGGCCAGTGCAGCGCGCCGCGCCCCTTGAGCGTCACCGCGCTCGCCGACGGCGTCGCGCTGGAGCCCGCCGCGACCCTCACCTGCCGCACGGCCGAGGCGCTCGCCCGCTGGGCCACCGAGGTGCAGGCCTCCGCCCGTCGCGAATTGGACGATTCGCTCAAAAGCCTGTCGCTCGGCGGAACGTATGTCTGCCGCGGCCAGAACCACGACACCGACGCCAAGCTCAGCGAGCACAGCTTCGCCAACGCCATCGACGTGATGGGCTACGGCTTTTCCAAGCGCCCGGCGATCAAGGTGACGGCGGCCACGCAGGGCACGCCGGAGGCGGCCTTCCTCGCCGCGGTGCGCACGAGCGCCTGCACCTTCTTCCGCACGGTGCTGGGGCCGGGGAGCGACGCGGCCCACGGCAACCACCTTCATCTCGACGAGCGCGAGCGCAACGCCGGCCACCGCCTCTGCCAATAGTGGGGGACGGCCGCTTCGCCGCGGGAACGGCGGCGCTTGTCCGCCATTTGTCCCGCCATCGGCAGCGGAGACGATTGGGCGATGGTGCGGTCATGGATGCGGGGCGCCCTCGTCGGGCTGCCCCTGCTCGGCGCGGGCCTTTCCGCACACGCCGCGCCCGAACCGGCCAAGCAGGAGGCCGCCGCGCCGGCCCTGACCAAGGAGGCGATCAACGGCGCCACCTTCCGCGAGCCGGAGTCCGAGGAGGGGAAGCCGAAGGGCAAGTCCAAGCGCCCCGAGAAGAAAGCGGAGACGAAGCGGCCCGATCCGCTGCTCATCAAGGTGCAGGTGCTGCTCGACCGCGCCCGATTCTCCCCTGGCGCCATCGACGGGCGCGACGGCGAGAACCTGCGCGGCGCGCTGAAGGCCTTTGCTGCGGCGCAAGGGCTGCCCGCCGAGGGCAAGCTGACCCGCGACGTGTACGAAAAGCTCCAGGCCACGAGCCCGGACCCGGTGGTGACCGACTACGCGATCACGGACGCCGACGTGAAAGGCCCCTTCGTCGAGAAGATGCCGCCGAAGATGGAGGAGCAGGCCGATGTCGGGCCGATGCGCTACACCAACACCCGCGAGATGCTGGCCGAGCGCTTCCACATGCAGCGCGACCTGCTCTCGGCGCTCAATCCCGGCGTGCCGCTCGACAAGGCCGGCGGCACCCTGATCGTCGCGGCGGTGCCGCCGACCGGCGACGGCAAGGTCGAGGGCGCGCCGCTGGCGCCGAAGGTCTCCCGCATCGAGGTCGACAAGACGACGAAGCGGGTGCGCGCTTTCACCGAGGACGGCACGCTCACCGCCGACTACCCCGCCTCCATCGGCAGCAGCGAGAAGCCCGCGCCGGACGGCACCGCGAAGGTGAAGGCCGTCGCCTTCGACCCGTGGTACACGTACAACCCGAAATACAAGTTCAAGGGCGTGAAGACGAACCGAAAGTTCTCGATCCATCCGGGCCCCAACAACCCGGTCGGCCTCGTCTGGATCGACCTCTCGATCAAGTCCTACGGCATCCACGGCACGCCGGATCCGGAGAAAGTCGGCAAGACGGAATCGCACGGCTGCATCCGGTTGACCAACTGGGATGCGCGCGATCTGGCGAGCCACACGGTGAAGGGGGCGAAGGTCGAGTTCCTGGACAAGTAGTTTTTGTGACTTGGGTTCGGTTTCTTCATCGCGAACGGCGGCGGGTGTGGCCCGCGCCGTCATTGCGAGGCGGAGCCGAAGCAATCCAGAGCGCGACGGCGCGAGAAGGGGCGAACTCGACTGTGAAATACGGCTGAACGCCCGTCGGCATCCTTTTGTGATCTATCAGTAGACTGCGGAGCCCTGGATTGCTTCGGCTCCGCCTCGCAATGACGGGGGCGCTACAACCTGAATTCTCGCGTGCTGATCGCCGACTGTCGTTCTCAATCCCGGCGCCAAAACCCACCCACCGCCAGCAGCACCGCATCCCCCAGGAACGCCAGCGCAGCGGTCGCTGCCGTCCCCTGGAGCAGCCCCGCAAAATTCTGGTTCTGGAGGCCGGCGACGATCGGGGTGCCGAGCGTCGAGGCGCCGGCGAGCGCGCCGACCGCGGCGACCGAGATCGACAGGATCAGCGCGGTGCGCAGCGTCTCGATCAGGCCGGGGGCGGCGAGCGGCAGCTCGACCCCTGTCAGGATCTGGCGGCGGGTGAGGCCGATGGCTTCGGCCGCGGCGCGAGCCTCGGGCGAGACGGAATCGAGGGCGCCGACGGTGCCGCGCAGCGTCGGCATCAGGCCGTAGGCGAGCAGCGCCAGCAGGGTCGGCGGGCCGCCGAAGCCGAGCACCGGCAGGGCGAGCGCCACCACGACGACCGGCGGCAGGCTCTGGGCGAAGGCGGCCAGCGCGTCGATACCGCCGCGCAAAGTCGCGAAGCCGGGGCGCGTCGCCACGATGCCCAGCGCGAGCCCGAGCCCGGCGACGATGAGGAAACCGAGGCCGGCGAGCGCCAGATGGTTCGCTGCCAGCTCCGCGAGGCGGTCGAGGGGAAGCGGGCGCGAGCCGGCCCCGCCCGCGAGCCGGCCGGCGACGGCCGGATGGCTCGCGACCGACAGCGCGAGGCCCAGCAGCAGCGGCGCGAGCGGCGCCCTCACGACGGCCAGCGGCGGCGCGCCGCCGCCTCCACGGTGCCGAGCGCGGATTCCGCGGCGAGCGAGAGGGCGATCACCGGCAGGGCGCCGAGCAGGATCAGGTCGGGGGCGAACTGCGCCATCCCGTCGAAGACGAGGCGCCCGAGCCCGCCCGCACCGACGAGCGGCGCCAGCGTCGCGAGGCCGAGCGCCTGCACCGCGGCGACCCGCAGGCCCCCGATCAGCAGGCCGGCGCCCAGCGGCAGGCGCAGGGTCGTGAGGATCTGGCGCGGGGTCAGGCCGAGGGCGCGGGCGGCGTCGAGCGCCGCCGGATCGGGCGCGCGAAGCGCCCCTTGCAGCCCGCGCCAGAGCGGCAGCAGCAGGTAACCGGCGATGCCGACGAGCGCCGGCCCGGCGCCGAGCGCCGAGATGCCGTAGGCGCGCAGCGACGGCACCAGCGCGAGCCCGGCGGAAGCCGCGGCCACCAGCCCGCCGAGCAGGGCGACGGCCGGCACCACCTGCACCCCGCCCACGAGGAGATCGACGGCCCCGCGCCCGCGCCGCCACGTACCGAGTGCGGCGGTGACGAGGCCGGCCAGGACCAGCGCGCCGCCCGACAGGGCGAGATGTTCGAGGACCGCCCGCGCGAGGCCGTCGCGCCGGGCGCGGAACTCGACGGTGAAGGAGAGGGCGTCGAGCGCCCCCGCCGCGCCGAGGCCGGCGATCAGGGCGAGGATCGCGAGGGCCGAGAGCCAGCCGGCGGCGGGGAGGCGGCTCGCGCGCATCCCCCAAAGAATTCCGGCGCAGAGGCCGAGCCCGGCGAGCCACGCGCCCGCGGCGAGCCGGGCCCGCGCGGCGGGCGGCTGCCCGGCGAGATGCTCCGCCGCGCCCGCGCCGAGGCCGGTCAGCAGCAGGGCGAGCCCGCCGGTACAGGCAAACAGGCCGAGCCACGTGCCGGCTCGCCCCCGGCCTGACACGACCAGCGCGGGACCGATCGCGGCCAGCGCCAGCAGCGGCCAGAGCCGGAATCCCAAAACCGTCGCGGCGGCGATCGGCGCGCCGGTGACGAGGCGGTTCGGCGCGAGGTGCAGCAGCGGCAGGCTCACGAGCACCAGCGGCAGGGCGAGGGCCGCCGCGAGCGGCAGGAGGGCGCCCCGCGCGCCCGAGACGGCCGCCGTCATCGGGACGCTGCCCGCTGCCCGAGCCATTCGGCGGCGACCGCTTCCGCCGTGCGCCCCTCGACCGCGACCGCGGCGTTGAGGCGGCGCAGGGTCGCGGCGTCAAGGGCGGCGAAGAGCGGATCGAGGGCGGCCGGAATGTTCGGGTGCCGCTCCAGCGTCTGCGCCCGGATCACCGGGGCCGGCTCGTAGACGATCTGGGCCCGCCGCGGATCGCCCATCACGACGAGGTCGAGGGCCGACAGCGCCCCGTCAGTGCCGTAGACCATGCCGGCATTGATGCCGCTGATCCCCTCAGCCGCCGCCCGCGCCGTCACCGCGGTGTCGCCGCCGGGCAGGCTGACGATGCGGTTCGTCGGCAGGTGGAAGCCGTAGGCCGCCTCGAACGCGGGAAGCGCGGCGGGGCTCTCCACGAACTCGGTCGAGGCGGCGAGCCGGATGCGGTCGGCGCCGACCATCCGGGCGAAATCCGCCATGCCGACGAGATTTTCCGCGCGTGCCAACGCGCCGTTGACGGCGATGCACCACGTGTTGTCGGCGGGCGCCGGCCTCAGCCAAATGAGGCCGCGTACGCGATCGAGACGCTTGGCGGCGGCGTAGGCCGTCTCGGCCGCCTTCCAGGCCGGATCGGTCTCGGTGCCCGAGAAGAAGGCGACGTTGCCGGTATATTCCGGGTAGAGGTCGAGTTCGCCCGAAAGCAGCGCAGAGCGCACGATCAGCGTCGGCCCGAGGCCGAGGCGCCGCTCCACGAACAGGCCCGCCCCTTCGAGGGCGCCCGCGATCAGGTTGCCGAGCAGCGCCCCCTCGGTGTCGCTCTTCGAGCCGATCACGAGCGGGCGCGGCGCCGCTGCCTCCGCCCGGCCGGACCGCCCCGCGGCGAACGCGGCGGCGCCGACCCCCGCGATCACGGCGCGGCGGCTGGGGCCGGGGACGGCCTTCGGGCCACAGGGGGCGGGAAATGTATCTCGGACTAACATCGCGGCGTTCACGATAGCATGCCGGCCCCGCCCGCGGTGCTTGACACGCCTGTCTTTCCAAGCGACGCCTGCCCTGAGCCGGGGCGGGAGCCGGACGGGGGCGCGGGCCGTGCGGCGGCCGGTGTCGCCCCGTGCGAATCGCCTCGGGATGCGAGCCGGAGCGGCCGAGGCTCTCCGTCACGACAACGGATCTGAGGGAAGACGACCCGGCGTGAGTGTGGATTCGAACGAGGATCGTCTGACGGGCGCCCGCGTGCTCGTGGTGGAGGACGAGGCCGCCATCTCGATGCTGCTCGAGGACATGCTCCTCGATTTCGGCTGCGAGATCGTCGGCCCGGCCGCGCGGCTCGCCACCGCCCTGGAGATGGCGCGCGCGGAGGACTTCACCGTCGCCATCCTCGACGTGAACGTGGCGGGCGAGCCGATCTACCCGGTCGCCGAGGCCATCGCCGAGCGCAACCTGCCGATCGTGTTCTCCACGGGCTACGGCGGCGCGGGCATCCGCGAGCCGTTCCGGGATCGCCCGGTGGTGCAGAAGCCGTTCAGCCAGGCCGATCTCAAGCGCACGCTGATCGCCGCCATCGTCGGCGCGCAGGGCTAAGAACCCTCGAAGCGTCCCGGATCTACGATCCAGGACGCTTCTCCATTTCTTGTGCCGCATCGGCTGTTGCCGAAAGCCGGTTCCCACCTTTCGGGCCGATGCTCCGGCGCCGACTTCTCTCTTCAGGGAAGCCCGTTGCCGCCCGCGGCACCGTAGACCTGTCCGGTGGCGTAGCTGCCGTCCGACGAGGCCAACTGCACGTAGATGCCGGCGAGTTCGACCGGCTGGCCGGGGCGGCCGAACGGCGTCATCGCGCCGAATTTTTCGAGCTTCTCCATCGAGGCGCCGCCCGAGACCTGCAGCGGCGTCCAGATCGGCCCCGGCGCCACGCCGTTGACCCGGATGCCCTTCTTCGCGAGCTGTTTGCCCAGCGAGCGCACGAAGTTCGTCGTCGCCGCCTTGGTCTGCGCGTAGTCGTAGAGATCGGGCGTCGGGTCGGTCGCCTGTTCCGAGGTGGTGGCGATGATCGCCGAGCCCGGCTTCAGGTGCGGCAGCGCCGCCTTGATGATCCAGAACGGCGCGTAGATGTTCGTCTTCATCGTCCAGTCGAACTGCTCGCTGGAGAGGTCGAGGATCGAATCGTGCGCCTGCTGGCGCGCCGCGTTGCTCACGAGGATGTCGAGCCCGCCGAGGTCCCGCACCGCCCGCTCGACCAGATCGCGGCAGAAGCCCTCGTCGCGCAGGTCGCCGGGGATCGCGACGCCCTTCCGGCCCGCCGCCTGGATGATCTCGATGACCTCGCGGGCGTCGGGCTCCTCATCGGGGTGGTAGTTGATCGCGACATCCGCGCCCTCGCGGGCGAACGCGATGGCCGCCGCCCGGCCCATGCCGGAATCGCCGCCGGTGATCAGCGCCTTGCGCCCGGCAAGCCGGCCCGAACCGCGATAGCTCGTCTCGCCGTGATCGGGCCTCGGCTCCATGCGGCTGGCGAGCCCCGGCCAGGGCTGCGACTGCCGCTTGAACGGCGGCTTGGGGTATTTGCTGATCGGGTCGGTCAGCGGCGGCGCGGTGGCTTCCTGCGCCGACGCCGTGCCGGCGGCAACCGAGCCGGTTGCCGCCAGGGCGAGGCTGCCGACGCCTCCCACCAGCTGACGGCGGGAGAGCGGATTGCGCGGGGTGTCGTCGGTGGCCATGGCGGCTCCTCTGTCGGAGCCGGAGGAACTGCGGGCGCGGGCCGTCGTTGCGGGGCGCGCTGTCGCAGGTTTGCGCGCGGCCTTTCCCATTCACGCCCTCATCCTGAGGTGCTGCGAAGCAGCCTCGAAGGAGGGCTCCAGGGATCGCGCGTCTACTGGAGCCCTCCTTCGAGGCCCCTTGCCGGGGCAAGGGGCACCTCAGGATGAGGGGATTGGGTGGGAGATGCCGACGGCGGCGTTCGTTACTGCTTCGCCTTGCTGTCGCTGCTGGTGGCGCTGGCGGCGCCCGAGCCCTGGCCCGGCGCGGTGGAGCCGGTCGTGTCCGACTTGCTCTTGTCGAAGCCCGCGGCGTTGGGCGAGCCCTGCATCTTCTTGCCGTCGCCCTGCTTCATCTCGTGCCCGGGGGCGTTGCCGGAGGCGCCGGGCTGCTCGGTGGCGAGCGCCGTGCCGCCCAGCGCGAGCGTGGCGAGGAGGGCGAGCGAGAGGCGGGTCATGGTTTCCTCCGATTTGTTGTCGGTTGAGAACGCGACGCGATCACGGGCCGTTCCCGAATCGGCGTTTCAATTCTTCCATAAACGAGTTGATGCAACGCACGCGAAGGGCCGGTGACTTCATAAGCCTGACAACATCATGCCGCGTTGCAATATCCGCTGCGCGGCGTTGCCAGCGTCGGCATTCCCGTGTATGCGCGCCTCGCGCCCTTGAGACACCCTTGGAGGCACGGGCGCGCTGGGGATCGGTCGGGCCGTCCGCTTCGGGCGGCCTTTGTCGTTTGTCTCAGCTCCATTTTTCTATCGAAGGATCACGCCATGAGCGCATCGAAGTCGCTTGAGGCCGTGGCACGCGACCGGGTCGGCAAGGGGGCCGCCCGGGCCGTTCGTCGCCAGGGCCAGATTCCCGCCGTCATCTACGGCGGCAACCAGGCTCCGCAGGCCATCGCCATCGAACTCATCCGCACCCGCACGCTGATCTACGCCGGCGGCTTCAAGACCACGCTGTTCGACATCAAGGTCGGCGGCAAGAAGGTCCGCGCGATCCCGCGCGACTACCAGCTCGACCCGGTCTCCGGCGTGCCGCTGCATGTCGACTTCCTGCGCGTCGTCGCCGGCCAGACCGTCACGGTCGATGTCCCGGTCCACTTCGTGAACGAGGACGAGGCCCCCGGCATCAAGAAGGAGGGCGGCACGCTCAACGTGACGGCGTTCACGATCGAGCTCGAAGTCGCGCCCGACCAGATCCCCGAGGCGGTCGAGGGCGACCTCACCGGCCACGCCATCGGCGACGTCATCACGGTCGCCGACCTCAAGATCCCGGCCGGCACCTATACCGGCGAGTCGACCGATCCGGTCGCCAACATCGTCCCGCCGACGGTGCTCGGCGCCGAGGTCGAGGCCGAGGAGGCCGCGATCGCCGAGGCGCAGTCCGCCGAGGCTGCCGAGGAGAAGGCCGAAGCCGAGGCCGAGGAGGCCGAGGGCGAGTCCGACGAGAAGTCCGAGGGTTCGGACAAGGAGTGATCCGGTCCGGGCGCGTTGTCCGCGCCCGGTCATTCGAGAACGATGCCCCGGCCGCCCGGCCGGGGCATTTTCATGTGGAAAGGGGCACGCGATGCGGCTCATCGTCGGCTTGGGGAATCCCGGCCCGCGCTACGCGCGAAACCGCCACAACATCGGCTTCCTGGCCGTGGACGAGATCGCCCGCGTCCACCGCGCCGCCCCCTTCCGCCGCCGCTTCCAGGGCGAGGCCACGGAGGTCGTGCTCGGCACCGAGCGCGCCATCCTCCTGAAGCCGCAGACCTTCATGAACGAGTCCGGCCGCTCGGTCGGCGAGGCGCAGCGCTTCTTCAAGATCGCCCTCGCCGACGTGATCGTGCTGCACGACGAACTCGATCTGGCGCCGGCCAAGCTCCGGGTGAAGCTCGGCGGCGGGAATGCCGGCCATAACGGCCTGCGCTCGATCACCGCCCAATGCGGCAACGAATACCGCCGGGTCCGGCTCGGCATCGGCCACCCCGGCGACAAGGCCTTGGTGCACGCCTACGTGCTGAACGACTTCGCCAAGTCGGAGGAGCCGTGGGTCGAGGACCTGTGCCGGGCCATCGCCGACCACGCCGCCGTGATGGCCGCGGGCGAGGATGCGAGCTTCCAGAACAAGGTCCACCTCGCCATGGCCGGCCGCGGCTGGGACACGGTGAAGACCCCGGCGGAGGCCGGGAAGGCGAAAGCGCGCGACGCGTCCAAAGACGCGAATTGACACGGCGACGCCGGAATCCGATGGAGCCCGTAACCGGGCGCGGCTCCCGACCGATCCAACAAGACCTTTAGGACCAGCCATGGGCTTCAAATGCGGCATCGTCGGCCTGCCGAACGTCGGCAAGTCGACCCTCTTCAACGCGCTGACCCAGACGGCGGCGGCGCAGGCCGCCAATTATCCGTTCTGCACCATCGAGCCCAACGTCGGTGAGGTGGCGGTGCCCGATCCGCGCCTGGATGCCTTGGCGAAGATCGCCTCGTCGAAAGAAATCATCCCGACGCGGCTGACCTTCGTGGACATCGCTGGCCTCGTGCGCGGCGCCTCGAAGGGCGAGGGGCTCGGCAACCAGTTCCTGGCCAACATCCGCGAGGTCGATGCCATCGCCCACGTGGTGCGCTGTTTCGAGGACGGCGACGTGACCCATGTCGAGGGCAAGGTCGATCCGATCGCCGACATCGAGACCATCGAGACCGAGCTGATGCTGGCCGACCTCGACAGCCTGGAAAAGCGCGTCGTGGCGCTGGAGAAGCGCGCCAAGGGCTCCGACAAGGAGGCCAAGGAATTTCTGGACCTCGTCAACCGCGCCCTGCCGCTCCTGCGCGACGGCAAGCCCGCCCGCCTCGTCGAGCGAAAGGCCGACGAGGAGCGGCTGTTCCAGCAGCTCGGCCTGATGACGGCCAAGCCCGTCCTCTACGTCTGTAACGTGGACGAGGGCGATGCCGACGAGGGCAACGCCCACTCGCAGGCGGTGTTCGACCGGGCCAAGGCCGAGGGTGCCGTGGCGGTGGTGGTCTCGGCCAAGATCGAGAGCGAGATCGCGGTGATGCCGGTCGCCGACCAGGGCGAGTTTTTGGAAGCGGTCGGCCTGACCGAGCCCGGCCTCAACCGGGTGATCCGCGCGGGCTACGACCTGCTCGGCCTCGTCACCTACTTCACGGTCGGCCCGAAGGAGGCCCGCGCCTGGACGATCACCAAGGGCACCCGCGCCCCGGCGGCGGCGGGCGTGATCCACACCGACTTCGAGAAGGGTTTCATCCGCGCCGAAACCATCGCGTACAAGGACTACACCGCGCTCAACGGCGAGTCGGGCGCGCGCGACGCCGGCAAGCTGCGGCTGGAGGGCAAGGAGTACATCGTGCAGGACGGCGACGTGCTGCACTTCCGCTTCGCCAACTGAACGCGCGTTGCAACTCCACCCGCGCCACGCCTGGGACCTGACGCCGTCCGAGGCGGTGGCGCTTCAGAAGCGCCTGCGCGGCGCAGTGGTGGCGGACCGCGCCATAGACCTGTCGGGCGTGCGCCTCGTGGCGGGCGTCGATGTCAGCGTGAAGCGCGAGCGCTCCCGCGCCGCGGTGGTGGTCGTGACGCTGCCCGGCTTCCTCGTGGTCGAGATCGCCACCGCCGAGCGGCCGACGCCGTTCCCCTACGTGCCCGGCCTCCTCAGCTTTCGCGAGGGGCCGGTGCTGGAGGAGGCGTTCGGGCGGCTCAAGGCCGAGCCCGACGCCTTCCTGTTCGACGGCATGGGCACGGCGCACCCGCGCCGCATCGGCATCGCGAGTCACATGGGCCTGTGGTTGGAGCGCCCGACCGTCGGCGTCGGCAAGACGCGGCTCGTGGGCACCCACGCGCCGCTCCCGGAGGAGAAGGGCGCGCATGTCCCGCTGATCGACCGGGGCGAGACCATCGGTGCGGTGGTCCGCACGCGGACGGGCACACTCCCGCTGTTCGTCTCGCCGGGACACTTGGCCGACATCCCGAGCGCGGTCGCCCTGGTGCTGGCCTGCACCCCGAAGTACCGGCTGCCGGAGCCGATCCGGCTGGCGCACAAGGCCGCGGGAGACTTCTGAGCCGGTCGCCCGGTGCGCGATGCCGACCGCGTGAAGCGTGTCTTCAGGGTAAGGCGATCCGGCGCGCCGCCGCTTCCGAGCTGATCGTTTTCCGGACTGCGCTCCCTCCGGACAGGTCGCGCCCTGCGCGGCTTCGGCGTCCTCTCGCAAACACGAAGAAGGGCGCCGGCACCTGCGCCTCCGCCCCCTCCGCGATCCGAGCCGTCTGCCGACAGAGCCTATTGCTGCTTCATCGGGCTGGCGCCGCTGGCCGGCGGTTGGCCCGGGGTGGTGCTGGCCTGCCGCTCCGGGTGCTTGATCTGGCTGTAGGCGAGGTTGGCGAAGGAGCCGATCCGGGCCGGCCAGCTCAGCTTGCCGTCGCCGGGCTCGTCGCGGGCGGCGTGGCAATAGGCGGTGGTGAGGCCGTTGACGATGTCGTCGTCCTTGGCGCCCTGGGCGGCCGCCTTCACCTTCGGCACGATGGTGACGAGCTTGGGGATGAAGTCGTTCGGGGTCAGGCCCTTCAGCTCGGCGACGACGCCGTTGTCGTCGATCGCCTTCTTGACGTTCTCCTGCTCGATCTGGGCGCAGGGCGCGGTGCCCGACAGCATCGTCTGCGTCGCGGCCTTGGCCTCGGAGACGGCGCTGCCCGAGTTCATCACCGGAGCCTTGTTGCCCCAGGAATTGCGGATGTAGTCGGTCACGTCCTTGACCTGCTGCTCGGTCATGTCCTGGCCGATCGCCGGCATCGGGGCGTAGCCGCTCTGCGCCGCGAGGCCGCCGTAGATCACCCGCAGCACCGTCTCGGGACCGGCCGACTGGACCGAAGTGTTGCCGGCCAGCGCCGGAATCGCGCCCGGCACGCCCGTGCCGTCGGGCCGGTGGCAGGACGAGCAGTAGCTGAGATAGACATCTGCCCCCGGCGCGCCGGGCTGGTTGAAG
The DNA here is from genome assembly GCF_038442325.1 of Methylorubrum subtropicum. Classification (NCBI taxonomy): domain Bacteria; kingdom Pseudomonadati; phylum Pseudomonadota; class Alphaproteobacteria; order Hyphomicrobiales; family Methylobacteriaceae; genus Methylorubrum; species Methylorubrum subtropicum. The sequence goes on from NZ_JBBXMW010000023.1 coordinate 32,981, forward strand.
GCCTGGAGATCCTTCTCCTTGTAGGTCTGCTTGGCCGGCACCGTACGCAAATAAGCGACCATCGCCTTGAGGTCGGAATCGGTCATCTTCGAGAGCGATTCCTCAATGGTCTGGCGCATCGGGCCCGCGGCGACGCCGGGGCGGTTGCCCGGCGCCGTGCCGGTCTTGAGGTAGGTGACGACCTCCTCGTCCTTCCATGCGCCGATGCCCTGGTGGCCGTCCGGCGTGATGTTGGGGGCGTACCAGCCGTCGATGACGCCGCCGCCGAGCTTGCCCGCGAGGCTCGAATTGCCGACGATCTTGCGCTCGTTGTGGCACATGCCGCAGTGACCCAGCCCCTCGACGAGGTAGGCGCCGCGGTTGACCTCCTCGCTCACGTTCGGATCGGGCTTGAAGCGGGCTTCGGTGAAGAACGCGGTGCGCCACGTGATCAGCGCGGTGCGGATGTTGAACGGGAAGGGGATCTGGCTCTCCTTCCGCTTCTCGCTCACCGGTTCGAGCGACTTGAGGTAGGCGAAGATCGCCTTGGTGTCCTCGTCGCTGACCTTGGTGTACCAAGCGAACGGGAAGGCCGGATACAGATATTCGCCTTCGTCGCCGATGCCGTGGCGGAACGCCTTCTCGAAGGTCTCGTAGTTCCACTTGCCGATGCCCGTCTCGTTGTCGGGCGTGAGGTTCGGCGTCATGATGAGGCCGATCGGGGTGTTGAGGCCGTAATTGCCGGCAAACGGCTTGCCGCCCGGCGCGGTGTGGCAGGCGACGCAATCACCTGCGGTAACGAGGTACTCGCCGCGTTTGATCAGATCCGCATCGGCACCTTGGGCCAAAGCCGGCCCGGCCGTGAACAGGGCGGCCAGGGCGAGCCAGGCGGAGCCGCGTGCGGTACGTCGTGTCATGAACCCGGTCTCCCGAAAGGTGACGACCCCGGCCTCGGTTGGTCTCGTTGTCAGTAGTGGAACGGGCTCGCAACGCGAGACAGTCCCGGTTGTTCCAGTTCAAACAGTCACAGGCACCCGATTCCGGCCCAGGGACTCACCGAAATCTGATCATCATTTCCGTGAGATGGGCGAAAAGCGCGGCAAGGAGCCACGCCGCCACGACAGGCCAGTCCGCGCCCGTCAGCGCGGCCCGCACCGCCAGCATCAAAGCCGCGCCCGAGGCGAGGTTCGACAGCAGCGCGGCGGGCCGCGGCCCGCGGCCGAACCGCCACCGCAGGCCGACCAGCAGCAGGGCTTCGAGCGCCACCAGCGCCACGATGACATCGACGATGCGACCGCTTGCGAACCACTCGGCCATCTCACGCCTCCCGCGGCGGCCGGTTGAGCCGCACGATGGTGAGGTTGAGGCAGGCCGCGACGCCGACCCAGGCGAGGTAGGGCAGGTTCAGGAGCCCCGCGAGCAGCGAGGCGTGGCCCGCGGTGGGCGCCAGCGCGACGATGGAGAGCCACAGCAGGCCGACCTCGGCGAGCGCCCAGTCCGGCCGGCGCAGGCGGAAGAAGATCCAGCTCCAGGCGATGTTGAGGACGCTGTTGACCGTGAACGCCGCGACCAGCCGGGCGCGGGCGGCGGGGTCCGGGTCGGCGTTCCAGGCGATGACCGCGGAGGCCGCCGTCAGAACGATGATGACTGTCCAGATCGGCCCGAACGCCCAGTCCGGCGGCTTCCAGGCGGGGACGCGCAGCGCGAAGTACCAAGCGTCGGTGCGCGTCGCCATCCCGCCGGCGACCGCGACGATGACCGCCGCGAAGGCGGTGACGAGAACCGGGCCCCAATCGCCCGCGAGCCATGCCGTCACGGCGAGACCCAGCGGAACAGGTGCGCCAGATCCTTGAAGAAGATCTTTGCGTGCGCAGCGGGTTTGGCGCGCACCAGTTCCTTGTTCATGTAGGCGTCCCAGGTGAGCTGCTGGACGTCCTTGTCCTTGCAGATCGAGACGAAGCGCTCGCGCAGGCCATCGCTGCGGTACCAGACCCACTGCATCATCCCGAGGATCCAGAACACGCGCCCGTGCAACCGCATGAATTTCTTGCGCGCGGTGGTCAGCACCTTGGCGTCGCCGGTGGCGAGGAAGGATTCGGCGGCTTCCGCCGAGAGCCGCCCGCCGAGCATGGCGTAGTAGATGCCCTCGCCCGAGGCCGGGGCGACGACGCCGGCCGCGTCGCCCGCGAGCAGCACGTCGCGGCCGTTGTCCCAGCGCTTCAGCGGCTTCAACGGGATCGGCGCGCCCTCGCGGCGCACCGTCTCGCAGGAATCGAGGCCGGTCGACGCCCGCAGGTCGCGGATCGCCGAGCGCAGGGAGAAGCCTTTGCGCATGCTGCCGGTGCCGATGCTCATCGTGTCGCCGTGGGGGAAGATCCAGGCGTAGAAGTCCGGCGAGAGGCGGCCCTGGTAGTAGACGTCGCAGCGGGTGCCGTCGTGGGTCTCGCTCGGCGGGCTGCGGACTATCTCGTGATAGGCGAAGACCTGCCGCATCTTGGCGTGGCCCGGAATCTCGGCCCGGCCCACGGGCGAGCCGGCGCCGTCGGCGCCGATGACGAGGCGGGTCCTGACCTGCGTCTCCGGCCCGTCCTTGCCCGCACGGTAGTGCACCGTGGTCGCGTCGGGCTCATCGCGGGAGATGCGCTCGAACAGGCCGTCACGGCACTCCGCCCCGGCGAGCCGGGCGCGATCACGCAGCCAGGGATCGAACTGGGCGCGATCGACCATGCCGACGAAGCCGTCGCCGACCGGCATGTCGACGTGGCGCGCGCTCGGCGCGATCATCCGGGCGCTGCGGATGCGGGCGAGCAGCAGGTCGTCGGGGATGGCGAAGTCGCGGATCAGGCGCGGCGGGATCGCGCCGCCGCAGGGCTTGATCCGGCCCGCCCGGTCGAGGAGCAGCACCTTGCGGCCGGCCCGCGCCAGATCGGTCGCCGCGGTCGCGCCCGCGGGGCCGCCGCCCACCACCACGACGTCGAAGGTCTCGGGAGCGCCGTGGTGGGTCATGGGGCTACCTCGCGTCGAATCCGGGATTGAGCTGGAAGGAGGCCGCCTGCGTCAACGGGTTGGCGCGCCGCCCGACGGAGGCGTGCTCGACCCGTAGAGCGATCAGCAGGGCGACGACGAACAGAACCGCTTCGCAGGCGAAGACCGCGGCGTAGGCGTAGACGGGCTCGGACGCGACGAGACGAGCCAGATCGACCGCGAGCGTCCCCGAGAAGCCGCCCGTGCCGAAGGCGATGCCTTGGGCCGCGCCCCACACGCCCATGCGGGTGCCGCGCTCGGCTTCGCCGCCGCGACCGGCGAGCGCCATCATCGAGCCGATGGCGGCGACCGCGTAGACGCCGTTGCCGAAGCCGAGCGCGCCGACCGCGGCGCGCAGCGGGAAATCCGGCCCGATCGGACCGCCGACGGCAATCGCCGCGAGCGCCAGCGCCGAGAGCCCGCAGCCGACCGCGGTCCAGACCTTGAGCGAGCCGAGCACCGGCCCGCCGATGAAGACGGTGATGCCGGCGACAAACAGCATCCCGGCCAGTACGCCGCCGTGCTGCAACCCGGCGAGCTTGGTGGTGGCGCCGGGCGTCATCGCGAAGACGAGGCCGGCATAAGGCTCGAGGATCAGTTCCTGCGCGCTGTAGGCCAGCATCGACACGAAGACGAACAGCGTGAAGCGCCGCGCCGCCGGCTCCGCCAGCACCTGCGCCAGCACCGCGCGGAACGGCTTTTTGGGAGTTTGGGTCGCGCCAGACGGCTCCCGGCGTTGTTCGAGCCCCATCACGGCCATCGCCGCCACCGCGAAGGCGATGGCCGACACGGTGCCGGAGACCGAGACGAGCCGCAGCCCCGAGAACGGATCGAGGAAGTGGCCGGCGAGCGGGGCGGTGACCGCGAAGCCCGCGATCATCATTACCCAGACGATGGTCGCCGCAGCTCCCCGCCGGCTCGATTCGACGCCGGTGGCGAGCAGGACGAGGAGGTTGGTGCCCGCCGCGCCCGCGCCCATGCCGACGAGGAGGAACGAGGCGACCGCGAGCGCGAGCCCCGCCGTCAGCGCGGTCTCGGCGAGAGCCGTGGCGACCGCGGCGCCGAAGCCGCCGAGGCACAGGGCGGCCATGCCGCCGACGATCCACGTGGTGCGCCGCCCGCCGACATCCGAGCCGTAGCCCCAGCGCGGGCGCAGCACCTGCGCGGCGTAGTGGAGCGCCACCAGCGCGCCCGGCACCATCGCGGGCAGCGCCAGTTCCACCACCATCACGCGGTTGATGGTCGAGGTCATCAGCACGACGACGGCGCCGAGCGCCGTCTGGACGAGGCCGAGCCGGACGATCTGGAGCCAGGAGAACGAGGCGGCAGTGGTCGTGCTCATGGCCCGACCCCTTGCACGAGGGGCCGCAGGGCGAAAGCCGCGACCAGCATGCCGATCACGTAGAGCGTCGTGCCGGTGCCGTTGTACCAGGCGGCGCGGGCGCGGGGCTCTTTCAGGAAGCGCGCCATCAGGGCGAGCTGGCCGGCGAGCAGCAGGGCGACGCTTCCAGCGTGCCAGGGCCGGTCCCAGCTGAGCAGCAGCGAGACCACCACGGTCTGCGGCAGCGCCATCACGAGGCAGGCGAACAGGGCGGCGTAGCGCGGGCCCATCTGCACCGGAATCGAGCGCAGGCCAAGCGCCCGGTCGCCCTCGATCGACTTGAAGTCGTTCAGCGTCATGATGCCGTGGGCGCCGATGGCGTAGAGCAGCGCGACGGCGACGACGCGGCTGTCCGGCATCGCGGTGGCCATCACGGCGGCCCCGGTGAACCAGGGCAGGCCCTCGTAGCAGAGGCCGCAGGCGGCGTTGCCCCACCAGCCGTTGCGCTTCAACCGGATCGGCGGCGCGGAATAGATCCAGGCCAGCACGAGGCCGAACAGGGCCGCGCCCAGGATCCACGGCCCGAGCATCGCGGCGACGAGGAGCGACAGCACCGTCCAGCCGGCGGCGAGATACAACCCCCAGCGGCCGGGGATGCGCCCGGAGGGAATCGGCCGGTCCGGCTCGTTGATGGCATCGACGTGGCGGTCGAACCAGTCGTTGGCCGCCTGACTGGTGGCGCAGACGAGCGGCCCCGCGAGCACAACCCCCGCGGCGATCACCGGCCACTGCCCCGAGGGGGCTTGGCCCGAGGACACGACCCCGCAGGCGAAGGCCCACATCGGCGCGAACCACGTGATCGGCTTGAGAAGCTCGACGACAGCGCTGGGGGCGGGCGTGCTGGCCATGCCCGGAGCTTGTGACCGGCCCCTGCGCCTGTCAAGCGGACTTTACACTTGCAACGACACGTTCGGGTGACAGAGCGTTATTTTGCCGGCATGCATGATAATTCATGCAACCGCGTCACGCCTCGCCGTCGGGGGCCGGCTCGGCCTCGCCCGCATCGAGGTCGCCGATGCCGTAGCGGCGCATCTTGGCATAGAGCCCCTGGCGGCTCAGGCCCAGCATTTCCGCGGCCGAGGCGCGGTTGTCGCGGGTGATGCGCAGGGCCGCCTCGATGCACAGCTTCTCGATCAGGTCGGTGGTCTCGCGCACCAGCGCCTTCATCGAGACGCGACCGACGAGTTCGGTCATCTGCTCGACGGAGCGGGGCAGATCGTGCCCGACCGTGTGGACCGGCGCGGCCCGGCGCGGCGTCGCCCGGATCGTGAAGCCGAGGCACGGCTGCTCGGCCGCGGGCGCGGAGACGGCGGCGACCTCGACATCCTCGACCGAGCCGTACTGACCGCGCATCACCGTGGAGAAGTGGCGCACCGAGCCGTGCTCGCGGAGCGTCGCGAACAGGGCGAGCGCCTCGGTTTCCTCGCGCCCGAGCCAGCGGTCGAGGGTCTGGCCGCGCACCTGCTCTTCGGTGGCGAGCTGCACGAGGTCGAGGAAGGCGGTGTTGGCGGTGAGGATGCGCCGTCCCGGATCGGTGACGACGAAGGCCTCCGGCATCCGCCGAATCACGTCGAGGGCGCTCCCGTCGCCGGGCTGCCCGGCCTGCGCCGAGGCGAGCGGGGAGAGGCGCAGCAGGATCGCGGTCGAGCCCTCGCCGCGAAACAGCGAGGCCGAGAGCCGGGCCTCGCCCCGCCCGCCGCTGAGACGCGCGACGAGGTCGGCGGCCTGCCCCGAGCTGCGGAGCCCGGCGAACAGCACGGCGATGTCGCGGGTGGTCGAGACCTCGAACAGGTCGGCGACGTCCTGGCCCAGGATGCGCTTCGCCGGTCGCCCGAGCAGGCGCGCGGCGGCCGGGTTCGCCTCGGTGACGCGGCGCGTGCCGGCGTCGGCGACCAGCACCGGCTCGCCCGAGAGCTGGAACAGCAGCTTGTAGCGGGTCTCGGCGGAGCGCAGCCGGTCGTAGTCGCGCTCCAGCGCCTGCTGCGTGTCGGCGAGCCGCCGCTGCAGCCCAGCCAGCGTCCGCAGATCCTGGCCGACGACGATGATCGGCCCGCCCTTGCGCGGGCGCAGGCCCGCGTAGCGGATCGGCACGTCCGGGCCGTTGCGGGAGGGGTGGTTCACCTGCCGCCAGCGGGTCATCGTCCCGGCGGCGGCGTCACGCAGCAGCGCGTCGATCTTCGGCCGGCTCTCGACGGTGACGGTGTCGATCCACGGCCGCCCGCGCCAGGAGGCGATGTCCTCCGATTCGAAATCGAACGCGCCCGAGGCCGTCTCCTGAATCACGCCGTCCTCGCCGACGATCAGCGAAATATCGCTGGTGGCGGCAAGCAGGAGCCCGGCCGCCTCGCTGTCGAGGAGGCCGGCCGCCTGTTGCAGGGCCGGAGAGGGCCGCTGCGGGGGATGGCTCGCCAAGCTGCTCAAGATCACCACTTCGTGATGGCGCGAAAGGAGGTCCTTTCAACAGGCTCGGGACCGCATTTCAAGCAAGCTTTCGGAAATCAAGGGGGCGAGGCGCCCATCCTCTGCGGTCGCATCGGCACCGACGACGCTCACTTGGTCGGGATGGCGCACGAAATACGGTCCGCCGACGAGGATCTTCAGGGACGGATTGTTCGATGCCTGACGCATCGCCGCGATGGTCTGCGAAAGCCTGGGGACGAGCACGTCGCAGGACAGCGTCAGCCCGACCACGTCGAACCATTCCCCCGCCACGAGATCGACGGGATCGACCCCGGCATCCTGCCCGGCGGTCGTCACGTCCCAACCCGATTCGCGAAAAATGCCGGCCAGCACGGCGAGGCAGAACACGTGGGTCTCGCCGGGGCAGGGCAGCAGCAGGATGCTGCGCCCGCGCGGCTCCACGTCGTCGCCGCCGTAGCGCGCGCAGAGATCACGCGCGACCGCCTGGAGCCGCCCGAGCGCCACCGTGACCTCGATGAAGTCGCAGGTGTCCTCCTCCCACAGCCGGCCGATATGGCGCGCGGCGGGCGTCAGCAGCTCGACCAGCACGCTCTCCAGGCTCAGCCCCTCGTCGAGGAAGCGCAGCAGATGGAGGGTAAGGTCGCCCTCGGTGCGCGACAGGAGCAGATCGCACAGCCGCTCGATGTCCGCGGGGCTCGGCTGACGGTCCTGGGCCGAGGGCGCCGGCTTGGTGCGGGCACGGTGGACCAGCATCAGCCGGGGCAGGATCTCGGCCTCGACCACGCCCGCGAGGCGGCGGCGCATGCGCTCGGCATCCGGCTGCACGTCGAAGGCGGAGGCCGCCAGGGTCTCGCCGCCGAGGCTGCACTCCCGCGCGGGCACAGGAAGCTCCAGGCGTTCGCCGTAATGCCTCCAGCCTCCCATGGGCTTCTCCCCAGGCTACAGCGGATCAAGCAGGTTAGTGCAGGATGCCCTGTCGCGCCCCTTCGTCAGGCGTGTTCATCTTCACGATACGCCTCTTCCGTGCGTTGGCAATGCCCTCATATGAATACAACGCCAACAAATGTCAGCGAGGGCGAGCGTCAAGCTGGATTGACACTTCTGCGGGGCTGGGCCTAGGTTTCGTTCGGGAAGAGGCCTTGCGCAGACGGGGTCCGAGGCAGAGCGGAGGCGGACGCCATGCGGCAACGCCAGGGCCAGCAGAGACCGCTCTACACGAGCGAAGAGCGCCGGCGGCGCGACGCCTCCCCATGGACCCTGGTCCAGGGTCTGCTCGCTCCGCTGCAATTCCTGGTTTTCCTCGTGAGCCTCGCCCTGGTGGTGCGGACGCTCGCGACCGGCGCAGGCGCCGAGTCCGCCCACGCCTCGATCGTGATCAAGACGCTGACGCTCTACGCCATCATGATCACGGGCTCGATCTGGGAGAAGGCCGTGTTCGGCCGCTACCTGTTCGCCCCGGCCTTCTACTGGGAGGACGTGTTCAGCATGCTGGTGCTGGCGCTGCACACGGCCTACCTCGCGGCGCTGACCTTCGGCGTCCTCGACACGCACGGCCTGCTCGTCCTCGCGCTCGCGGCCTACGCCACCTACCTGATCAATGCCGGGCAGTTCCTGCTGAAGCTGCGCGCGGCCCGCCTCGAAGCGCCGACCTCGATGGCGCTCGCCGGGGAGGGCGCCCGATGAACGCCCAAGTGCCGATTAACTTGCCGATTCCCGCCGATTGCGGCCCCGACATCCGGGTCGAGCGCGGCCAGCGCGCCGTCTTCTGCGGGCTCACCGGCATCGTCTGGCTGCACCGCAAGATTCAGGACGCGTTCTTCCTCGTCGTCGGCTCGCGCACCTGCGCGCACCTGATCCAGTCGGCGGCCGGCGTGATGATCTTCGCCGAGCCGCGCTTCGCCACCGCGATCATCGACGAGCGCGATCTGGCCGGCCTCGCCGACATGAACGAGGAACTCGACCGGGTCGTCACCCGGCTGATCGAGCGGCGCCCGGACATCAAGCTCCTGTTCCTCGTCGGCTCCTGCCCGTCCGAGGTGATCAAGCTCGACCTGTCGCGGGCGGCGCTGCGGCTGTCGCAGCGGCTCTCGCCCGGCGTGCGCGTGCTCAACTATTCGGGATCCGGCATCGAGACCACCTTCACCGAGGGCGAGGACGCCTGCCTCGACGCCCTTGTGCCCGGCCTGCCGCGGGCCGAATCGGTCGGCGACGAACTTTTGGTCGTCGGCGCGCTCGCCGACGTGGTCGAGGATCAGTTCGCTCGGCTGTTCTCGGAACTCGGCATCCGGGCCCGCTTCCTGCCGGCGCGGCGCTCGGGCGAGATGCCGGCGGTCGCCCGCGGTACGCCCTACCTGCTGGCGCAGCCGTTCCTGACGGCCACCGCCCGCGCGCTGGACGAGCGCGGCGCGAGGCGCATCCCGGCTCCATTTCCGCTGGGCGCGGAGGGCACCACCCTCTGGCTCAGGGCCGCCGCCGACGCCTTCGGTGTCGATCCGGCTCGCTTCGAAGCGGTGACGGCACCCGGCCGTGCCCGCGCCGACCGGGCACTGGAGCGCTACCGCGAGCGGCTTTCGGGCAAGCGGGTGTTCTTCTTCCCCGATTCGCAGCTCGAAGTGCCGCTGGCGCGCTTCCTCGCCCGCGAGGTCGGCGCCGATCTCGTCGAGGTCGGCACGCCCTACCTGCACCGCGCGCATCTCGCTGCCGAACTCGAACTCCTGCCCGCCGGCACGGCCGTCGTCGAGGGCCAGAGCCTCGACGACGGGCTCGACCGCTGCCGTCAGGCGCGGCCCGACCTCACCGTCTGCGGGCTCGGCCTCGCCAACCCGCTCGAATCGGAGGGGCTCTCGACCAAGTGGTCGATCGAGCTGCTCTTCACCCCGATCCAGGGCTACGATCAGGCCGGCGACCTCGCCGAGCTGTTCGCCCGCCCGCTCCACCGCCGCGCGAAGCTCGAGGTGTAGCGATGCAACTCACCGTCTGGACCTACGAGGGACCGCCGCATATCGGCGCCATGCGCGTCGCCACCGCGATGGAGGGGCTGCACTATGTGCTGCACGCGCCTCAGGGCGACACCTATGCCGACCTGCTCTTCACCATGATCGAGCGGCGCGAGAAGCGCCCGCCGGTCACCTACACCACCTTCCAGGCGCGCGACCTCGGCGGCGACACCGCCCTGCTGTTCAAGGATGCGGTGGCGCAGGCGCATGCCCGCTTCCAGCCGCAGGCGATGATCGTCGGCGCCTCCTGCACGGCGGAGCTGATCCAGGACGATCCGGGCGGGCTCGCCAAGGCGCTGGCCCTGCCGATCCCGGTGATCCCGCTGGAGCTGCCGGCTTACCAGAAGAAGGAGAACTGGGGCGCCTCCGAGACCTTTTATCGGTTGGTGCGCGCGCTCTCGGGCCAGCCCGTCGAGCGCGCCCCGCGCGAGGGCCGGCGCCCGCTCTGCAACATCCTGGGTCCGACCGCGCTCGGCTTCCGCCACCGCGACGACCTGATCGAGATCCGGAAGATTCTCGAAGCGCTCGGGATCGACGTGAACGTGGTGGCGCCGCTCGGCGCCAGCCCCGCCGATCTCGGGCGGCTGCGGGAGGCCGACTTCAACGTCGTGCTCTACCCTGAGATCGCCCGAGCGGCGGCGCAGCACCTCGAGAAGACGTTTCGCCAGCCCTTCGTCGACATCGTGCCCATCGGCGTCGGCGCCACCACCCGCTTCGTCGAGGCGGTCGCCGCGATGGCCGGCGTCGATCCGGGCCCGGTGCTGGCGGGCGTGCCCTCGCGGCTGCCCTGGTATTCGCGCTCGGTCGATTCGACCTACCTCACCGACAAGCGCGTCTTCATCTTCGGCGACGCCACCCACGCGCTCGGCATCGCCCGGGTCGCGGCCAAGGAACTGGGTTTCCGCGTCGTCGGGCTCGGCACCTACAGCCGCGAATTCGCCCGCGAGGTCCGCGCCGAGGCGGCCAGCCTCGGCATCGAGGCGATCATCGCCGACGACTATCTCGACGTGGAGGCCGCGATCCAGGCGGCGCAGCCCGAACTCGTGCTCGGCACGCAGATGGAGCGCCACGTCGCCAAGCGGCTCGGCATCCCCTGCGCGGTGATCTCGGCGCCGGTCCACGTGCAGGACTTCCCGGCCCGCCACTCGCCGCAGATGGGGTTCGAGGGCGCCAACGTCCTGTTCGACACCCTGGTCCATCCGCTGATGATGGGCCTGGAGGAGCACCTGCTCGGGATGTTCCGCGAGGACCCCGAGTTCCACGACGGCGCCGCCCCCTCGCATCTCGGTCGCACGCAGGCCGGGCCGGCCGCCGCGGGGCGGATGCCGGAGGCTCCCCCGCCGCCCGCTCCGATCGTGGTCGAGGCCGCGCAGGTCACGCTCACGCCCATCCCCACCACGGCGCCCTGGAGTCCGGACGCCGAGAAGGAACTGAAGAAGATCCCGTTCTTCGTGCGCGGAAAGGCCCGCGCCAACACCGAGCGTTTCGCCCGCGAGCGGCAGCTTCCGCTCATCACCCTCGAGACCCTGTACGATGCCAAAGCGCATTTCGGCCGCTAGGCCCGACATCCGCATCGCCATCGTCACGCTCGACAATCACTTGGCGAGCGCGGTGGAGCGGGCACGCCTGCGCCTCGCGCAGGACATGCCGGGGCTGACCCTCAGCTTCCACGCCGCCGCGGAGTGGGAGACCGATCCGGCCGCGCTGGCCGCCTGCCGCGAGGAGATCGCGCGCGCCGACATCGTCGTCTCGGCGATGCTGTTCCTCGACGACCACGTCCGCGCGATCCTGCCCGCTTTGCTGGCGCGCCGCCCGCATTGCGACGCCATGGTCGGCTGCCTCTCCGCCGCCGAGGTGGTGCGCACCACGCGCCTCAACCGCTTCGACATGAGCGGCGCCAAGCGCTCGGCGCTGGATTTCCTGAAGAAACTGCGCGGCAAGCCGGGGGCCGAGGGCAATGCCGCCCGCCAGATGGCGCTGGTGCGCAAGCTCCCGCAGATCCTGCGCTTCATCCCCGGCTCGGCCCAGGACGTGCGGGCCTATTTTCTGACGCTGCAATACTGGCTCGCCGGCTCCGACGAGAACGTGGCGGGCCTCGTGCGCTTCCTCGTGCAGCGCTACGCCGCCGGCCCCCGCGCAGTCTGGCGCGAGATCGCCGCCGCGCCCGCGCCGCAGCACTATCCCGAGACCGGGCTGTATCACCCGCGCATGGCCGGCCGGTTCGGCGAGGAGGTTTCGCGCCTGCCGACGGTGCCCGGCGCAAAGGGCCGCGTCGGCCTGCTGTTGATGCGCTCCTACGTGCTGGCCGGGAACACCGCGCATTACGACGGCGTCATTGCCGCGCTCGAAGCCCGCGGTCTCTCGGTGGTGCCGGCTTTTGCCGCCGGCCTCGACAACCGCCCGGCGGTCGAAGCCTTCTTCATGCGCGACGGATCGCCCGCCATCGACGCGCTGGTCTCGCTTACCGGCTTCTCGCTGGTCGGCGGCCCTGCCTACAACGACGCGGCGGCCGCCCAAGCCCTGCTGGCCCGGCTCGACGTACCCTACCTCGCGGCGCAGGCGCTCGAATTCCAGACCATCGAGCAGTGGCAGGAGGGCGACCGCGGCCTCTCGCCGGTCGAGGCGACCATGATGGTCGCGATCCCCGAACTCGACGGCGCCACCGCGCCGATGGTGTTCGGCGGCCGCTCCTCGGCTTCGGGCCCCGACAACGCCCGCGACATGCGCGTCCACCCGGAGCGCGCCGCGCGTCTGGCCGAGCGGGTCGAGCGCATGGTGGCGTTGCGGCGCAGGGCAAAAGCCGAGCGGCGGCTCGCCATCGTGCTGTTCAACTTCCCGCCGAACGCGGGTGCCACCGGCACCGCCGCCTTCCTCTCAGTCTACGCCTCGCTCCTCAACACCCTGCGGGGCCTGGCCGCCGACGGCTACGACGTCGAGGTGCCCGATAGCGTCGATGCGCTGCGCGAGAAGATTCTCGGCGGCAACGCCGCCCGCTTCGGCACGCAGGCCAACGTCCACGCCCGCATCCCGGCCGAGGACCACGTTCGCCGTGAGCCGCATCTGGCCGAGATCGAGGCCCAATGGGGCCCGGCGCCGGGCCGGCACCAGAGCAACGGCGCCGATATCCTCGTGCTCGGCGTCCAACTCGGAAACGTCTTCGTCGGGGTGCAGCCCGCCTTCGGCTACGAGGGCGACCCGATGCGGCTGCTGTTCGAGCACGGCTTCGCCCCGACGCATGCCTTCAGCGCCTTCTACCGCTACCTGCGCGAGGATTTTTGCGCCGACGCGGTGCTGCATTTCGGCACCCACGGCGCGCTCGAATTCATGCCCGGCAAGCAGACCGGCCTGTCCGAGCGTTGCTGGCCCGAGCGGCTGATCGGCGCCATGCCGAACGTCTACCTTTACGCCGCCAACAACCCGTCCGAGGGCACGCTGGCCAAGCGCCGCTCCGCCGCGACGCTGGTGAGCTACCTCACACCGAGTCTCGCCGCCGCGGGCCTCTATCGCGGGCTGATCGACCTCAAGGCCTCGGTCGAGCGCTGGCGCGCCCTGGAGCCCGAGGCCGTCGCCGAGCGGGCGACGCTCGCCGAGGTGATCCAGTCGCAGGGCGCCGCCCTCGACCTCACCGCGGCCGAGCCGGCGTGGCACGGCGACGTTTCGGCCCGCGTGGCGACGCTCGCCGCCGCGCTCGCGGAACTCGAACAGACCCTGATCCCGCACGGCCTTCACGTCGTCGGCGAGGCGATGCCGGCGCAAGAGCGCGTCGATCTTCTTACCGCCCTGGCGGAAGCCTCGCACGGCCTCAAGCCCGCACGCGTCGGCATCGAGCGGCTGATCGCGGGCGCGGCCTTCAACGAGGCGCTCACCGCCGCCGGCCTGCCGCTCGACGAGACCGGCCGCTCCGCCTTCGCCGACCTCGCCCGCATCGACCGCGAGCTGTCGCGCGACCACGAGATTCCGGCGCTGCTGCGCGCGCTCGACGGCCGCTTCGTGCCCCCGGTGGCGGGCGGCGACCTGCTGCGCAACCCGGCGATCCTGCCGACGGGGCGCAACCTGCACGGCTTCGACCCCTACCGCCTGCCCTCCGCCTTCGCGGTGACGGACGGCGCCCGGCAGGTCGCCCGCGTGCTGGAGCGCTACACCTCCGAGGGGCAGCCCCTGCCGGAGAGCGTCGCCATCGTCCTGTGGGGTACCGACAACCTCAAGAGCGAGGGCGGCCCGATCGCCCAGGCGCTCGCGCTGGTCGGTGCCGCCCCGCGCTTCGACGGCTACGGGCGGCTCGCCGGTGCCGAGCTGATCCCGCTCGAAACGCTCGGCCGCCCCCGCATCGACGCGGTGGTGACGCTGTCCGGCATTTTTCGCGATCTGCTGCCGCTCCAGACCAAGCTGCTCGCGGAGGCCAGCTATCTCGCGGCGACGGCCGACGAGCCGGAAGACAAAAACTTCGTGCGCAAGCACGCCCTGGCGATCCAGGCCGAGCAGGGCTGCGACATGGAGACGGCGGCGCTCCGCGTGTTCTCAAATGCCGAGGGCGCTTACGGCGCCAACGTCAATCACCTCGTCGAGTCGGGCCGCTGGGACGATGCGGACGAGCTGTGCGAGACCTTCTCGAAGCGCAAATCCTTCGCCTACGGCCGCAACGGCCGCCCGGCGCCGCAGCGCGAGCTGATGCGCGCGGTCCTCGCCAAGGTCGATCTCGCCTACCAGAACCTCGATTCGGTCGAACTCGGCGTGACGAGCGTCGATCACTACTTCGACGGTCTCGGCGGCGTCAGCCGTGCGGTGGCCCGCGCCCGCGGCACGGCGGTGCCGGTCTATATTAGCGACCAGACGCGGGGCGAGGGCCGGGTGCGCTCCCTCGACGAGCAGGTGGCGCTGGAAACGCGCACCCGCATGCTCAACCCGAAATGGTACGAGGGCCTGCTCGGCCACGGCTACGAGGGCGTGCGCCAGATCGAGGCGACCCTGACCAACACGGTCGGCTGGTCGGCCACCGCCGGCGCGGTCCAGCCCTGGATCTACGAGCGCATCACCGAGACCTACGTGCTCGACCCGGCCATGCGCGAGCGCATGGCGGCCCTGAATCCCACGGCCTGCGCCAAGGTCGCGAGCCGCCTGATCGAAGCCCATCGCCGGGGCTTCTGGACCCCCGACGCCGCCACCCGCGACGCGCTCGACCGCGCCGAGGAGGAGCTGGAAGACCGGCTCGAGGGCGTGACACCCGGAATCACCGCAGGAGTCGCGGCATGAACATCGCCATCCGGAACCCTGTGCCGCTGCGCCGCGAGGAGGGCAGCGTCCAGGTCGCCCTCGACCCGACCGACAAGATCGAGACCGCGAAGGTCTTCGCCGTCTACGGCAAGGGCGGCATCGGCAAGTCCACGACCTCGTCGAACCTCTCGGTCGCCTTCTCGAAGCTGGGCAAGCGCGTCCTGCAGATCGGCTGCGATCCGAAGCACGATTCGACCTTCACCCTGACGAAGCGCCTCGCGCCGACCGTCATCGACGCGCTCGAATCGGTGAACTTCCACTCCGAGGAACTGCGGCCCGAGGATTACGTGGTCGAGGGCTACAACGGCGTGATGTGCGTCGAGGCCGGCGGTCCGCCGGCCGGCACCGGCTGCGGCGGCTACGTCGTCGGCCAGACGGTGAAGCTCCTGAAGGAGCACCACCTGCTGGAGGACACCGACGTCGTCGTGTTCGACGTGCTCGGCGACGTGGTCTGCGGCGGCTTCGCCTCGCCGCTCCAGCACGCCGACCGCGCGCTGATCGTCACCGCCAACGACTTCGATTCGATCTTCGCGATGAACCGCATCGTCGCGGCGATCCACGCGAAGTCGAAGAACTACGGCGTGCGCCTCGGGGGCGTCATCGCCAACCGCTCGGCCAAGACCGACGAGATCGACCGCTTCAACGATGCGGTGGGCCTGCGCCGCCTCGCCCACTTCCCCGATCTCGACGTGGTGCGCCGCTCGCGCCTGAAGAAGTCGACGCTGTTCGAGATGGAGGACTCGCCGGAGCTGCGGGCCGTCACCGACGAGTACATGCGGCTCGCCGAGACGCTGTGGTCCGGCGCCGACCCCTGCGAGGCGTTGCCGATGAAGGACCGCGACCTGTTCGAATTCCTCGGCTTCGATTGATCGGTCCCGCGATGAGCAGCTACGCCACCCGCCGATCCCAGCTCGAGACCTATTTCGATCGCACTGCGGTCGAGGCGTGGTCGCGCCTCACCTCCGACGCGCCGGTCTCGAAGATTCGCGCCACGGTGCGGGCCGGGCGCGACGCCATGCGCTCGACCCTGCTCGATTGGCTTCCCGCCGACATGAGGGGGCTTCGCCTGCTCGACGCCGGCTGCGGCACCGGCGCGCTCGCCGTCGAAGCTGCCCGCCGCGGCGCCACGGTGACGGCCATCGACGTCTCGCCGACGCTCATCGGGCTCGCCCGCGAGCGCCTGCCGGAGATCGCCGGCCCCGGCTCCATCGATTTCCGGGTCGGCGACATGCTCGACGCGCGCCTCGGCCGCTTCGACCACGTCGTCGCGATGGATTCGCTGATCCACTACCAAGCCGCCGACATCGTCCGCGCCTTGGCCGAACTCTCCGCCCGCACCGACGGCAGCGTCGTCTTCACCGTGGCGCCCCGCACCGCGCTGCTGACGCTGATGCACGCCGCCGGAAAGTTCTTTCCGAAAGCCGACCGGGCGCCCGCCATCGTCCCGATCACCGAATCTGGCCTGCGTCGCCGGATCGGTCGCGAGCCGGCGCTTGAGCGGTTCAAGGTCGGACGGACGCGGCGGATCAACAGCGGCTTCTATCTCTCCAACGCGATCGAGCTGAGGCGCGCCCCCCAAAACCCTCCCCCCTCCGCGGGGGAGGGTGCCCGCGGAGCGGGCGGGAGAGGGGAGCAACGCTTCCGCTTGGCCGCCACCGACGCGAAATCCTCGGAAGCGTCGTTCCCCTCTCCCGACCCCCTTCGGGGGCCACCCTCCCCCGCAGAGGGGGGAGGGCTCAAACCGTGAAAACCGGCCTCACCCTCACCCAGGCCCTCCTGCGGCTCGGCCCGGCGATCCTCCCCTTCGCCGATGCCGCGACGAAGGAGCTGCCGCTCGGGCGGCTGATGCGGCTGTCGCTGTTTCAGGTCACGGTCGGCATGGCCGCCGTGCTGCTGATCGGCACGCTCAACCGCGTCATGATCGTCGAGCTGCAGGTTCCGGCCTGGATCGTGGCGGTGATGCTGTCTCTGCCGCTGCTGTTCGCGCCCTTACGCGCGCTCGTGGGCTTCCGCTCCGACACGCACCGCTCGGTGCTGGGCTGGCGGCGCGTGCCCTATATCTGGTTCGGCACGCTGCTGCAGTTCGGCGGGCTGGCGATCATGCCGTTCGCCCTGCTGATCCTGTCGGGTGACACCACCGGCCCGGCCTGGGTCGGGCATGTCGCTGCCGCGCTGGCCTTCCTGCTCGTGGGTGCGGGCCTCCACACCACGCAGACCGTCGGCCTCGCGCTCGCCACGGATCTCGCCCCGGCGCACGCCCGCCCGAAGGTGGTGGCGCTGCTCTGCGCCATGCTGCTGGTGGGCATGATGGGCAGCGCGCTGCTGTTCGGGTTGGCGCTCGCCAACTTCTCCGCCATCCGGCTGATCCAGGTGATCCAGGGCGCGGCGCTCGTCACCATCGTCCTCAACGGCATCGCCCTGTGGAAGCAGGAGCCGCGCAACGCGGCCCGCACCGCCCGCGACGCCCCCCGCCCCACCTTCGCCGAATCCTGGCAAGGCTATGCCGGCGAGCCGACCGCGCGGCGGCGCCTCGTCGCCATCGGGCTCGGCACGGCGGGCTTCTCGATGCAGGACATCCTGCTCGAACCCTATGGCGGCCAGATCCTGAACCTCAGCGTCGGCCAGACCACGGCGCTCACCGCGATGCTCGCGGCGGGCGGCGGGCTCGGGCTCGTCGCGGCGGCGCGCTGGCTCGCCCGCGGCGGCGATCCCTACCGCGTCGCGGCGGTGGGCTCGGTCATCGGCATCCTCGCCTTCTCGGCGGTGGTCTTCGCAGCACCCCTGGCATCCGCCCGGCTGTTCGCCGCGGGCGTGACGCTGATCGGCATCGGCGGCGGCCTGTTCGCCCACGGCACGCTCACCGCCTCCATGGCCAAGGCCGGCCCGGACGACACCGGCCTCGCGCTCGGCGCCTGGGGCGCCGTGCAGGCGACCGCGGCCGGCCTCGCCATCGCCGCGAGCGGCATCCTGCGCGATGTCGGCGCCGCGGTGGCGCAATCGGGCGTGCTCGGCGAGGGCATGAACGAGCCGGCCATCGGCTACCTCATCGTCTACCACGTCGAGATCGCGCTGCTCTTCGCCACCCTGGTGGCGATCGGCCCGCTGGTCCGCTTCGATTCGGCTGAGGCCGCGCGCCCTGACGAGGGACGCGCGCGCACCTTCGACCCCCTCGTCAACCGTCCCACCTGATCGGAGGCGCGTCATGCCCAGAGGCGAGATCACCGGTTACATCGACGTGGCGCAGGTCACGCTCTACGCGTTCTTCCTCTTCTTCGCTGGGTTGGTGTTCTACCTGCGCCGCGAGGATCGCCGCGAGGGCTATCCCCTCGAGAACGAGGCCGCCGGCCGCCTCAAGGCCTACGATCCGGTGCTGATCCCGACGCCGAAGGCGTTCCACCTGTCGAGCGGCCACACCCAGTACGCGCCGCAGACCAACGTCGCCTACGAGACCGGCATCCCGGCGGCCAAGCTCGAGCCCTGGCCCGGCGCCCCGTATGTCCGCACCGACCGGTCGCTCCAGGCCGGGGTCGGGCCCGGCTCGTGGACCCCGCGCCACGACGAGCACGACCGCACCTGGGAGGGCCATTACCGCATCGTCCCCTTGCGCGTCGCCGACACCTTCGTCGTGCACGAGGCCGGCCCGAATCCGATCGGCATGTCGGTGCTGGGCGCCGACCGCAACGTCGCCGGCACCGTCACCGACCTCTGGGTCGATCGCGGCGAGTCGTTCGTGCGCTACTACGAGGTCGAACTCGGCGCGGGCGGGCGCCGGGTGCTGATGCCCTCGACCTTCTGCTCGACCAGCCTGTTCACCAAGACGGTCACGACCGAGGCGCTGCTGGCGGCGCAATTCGCCGACATCCCCGGCCACAAGGACCCGGATTCGGTGACCCTGCTCGAAGAGGAGCGGATCATGGCCTATTTCGGCGCCGGCACCCTCTACGCCACGCCGGCCCGCGCGGAGCCGCTGCTGTGAGCGAGTCGGATTTCCTCCCCGAGGGCACCCTGCGCGGGATGCCCGGCCCGCTCCCCAAAGGCGAGCGCATCCTGTGGCGCGGCGCCCCGACCTGGCGCGGCGTGCTGGCTCAGGTCTTCCACGTCCGACCCGTCGTGGCGTGGTTTGCCGGCACCGCGACGCTGTTCGGCATCGCCGCCGCGGCGCAGGGCGGCATGGTGAGCGCGCTCACGGTGGTCGCGCCGACGCTGCTGATCGGCGCGGGCGGCATCGCCCTGCTGACCGTGCTGGCCTGGCTCGTCCACCGCACCACCGTCTACACCATCACTGACCGGCGCGTGGTCATGCATGTCGGCATCGCCCTGCCGATCACGCTCAACCTCCCCCACGCCCGCACCGAGGGCGCGGGCCTGCACCTGTTCTCCGACGGCAGCGGCGACATCCCGCTGCAACTGCCGCCGGGCGAGCGGATCGCCTACCTGCACCTTTGGCCGCATGCCCGGCCCTGGCGCGTGAGCCGTCCCGAGCCGATGATGCGATCGGTGCCGGACGCCCGCGCGGTCGCCGAAATCCTGGCCGGGGCGCTGGCCGCCCAGGGGCCGCGCGTCGCGGAAGGTATTTCCGCCGCGCCGACCGAGCGTCCGCGCCCGGCATCCCGGCCGGGCCGCCTCGCCGCCGCCGGCTAGAGCATCGGCCCGAAAGGTGGGAACCGGCTTTCGGAAAAAAGCCGATGCGGCACAGAAGCTTAGAGGAGTGTGAGCGATGCCGGTCGAACTCCCCGTCCGCCGCCCCGCGAGCCCGCCGCCCCCGCGCCGCTCGCCCCAGTCGCTCGCCGTGATCGGCATGGGCGTGCTGCTCGGGATCGTGCTGCTCGCGGTGTTCGTCGGGCGGCGTGAGGGCGTCGGCCTCACTGAGCTGCCCCCCGGCCGCCCGGTCGCGAGCCTCGGCTTCCGGGCCGAGGACCGGCCGGACGGCGCGGTCGAGCTGATGGGCGCCGAGGACAACCGCCTCGTCGCCCGCATCAATCCCGGCGAGGGCGGTTTTATGCGCGGGACATTGCGAGGCCTCGCGCAAGCCCGGCAGCGCGAGGGGCTGGGGCCGGAGCAGCCGTTCACGCTCACACGATTCGACAACGGCACCCTGGCGTTGGAGGATGCGGCCACCGGGCGCCATGTCGCGCTGGAGGCTTTCGGCGCCACCAACGCCGCCGCCTTCGCCCGCCTCCTGCCCGGCTATGAAACGAAATAGGGGAGGGCCGTCCATGACATGGATCGGCAAACGGATCGTCGAGGTGCCCTGCACCGTCGAGATCGAGCAGACGCCCGAGAGCCTGCACGCCCACGTCACGCTGGATGCCGGCTTCGACATCGAGCCCGGCGACGAGGTGCAGGTCCACGACGCACCCACCGAGGTGCCCTACGGCGAGCGCCTCGTCGTGCGCCGCACCGCCACCGTCACCCGCGCCGGCCGCCTGGAGCGCGCCTGGACCAAGCTGATCGCCCATCTCGAGCTGACCGAGCTCTACGAGGTGAGCTTTTCCGAACGGAGGTCGCTGTGAACGCCAACGTCCAGCCCCCGGCGGGCACCCCGGTCCCGCGCCACCCGGTCAACGAATCGACCAAGGCCGCCCAGGAGACCACCTTCCTCAGCCCGCGCTTCTACACGACGGATTTCGTCGAACTCGACCGCACCGACGTCGAGCCGGTGCGCAAGGAGTGGGACATCCTGATCGAGGAGCTGCGCTCCGACCCGAACAAGCGCCACTTCACGCGCAACGAGGAGTTCGATTGCGACCTGTCGCATCTCGATCCCGAATTGCGGAAAGAGTTCCTGGACTTCCTCGTCTCCTCGATCACCGCCGAGTTCTCGGGCTGCGTGCTCTATGCCGAGATGCGGAAGCGCGCCAAGAACAAGGACATCAAGGAGCTGTTCGGCTTCATGAGCCGCGACGAGGCGCGCCACGCCGGCTTCATCAACGACACGCTCAAGGACTTCGGCATCGGCGTGGACTTGGGATTCCTGACGAAGGCCAAGAAGTACACCTTCTTCAAACCGAAGTTCATCTTCTACGCCACCTACCTCTCCGAAAAGATCGGCTACGCACGCTACATCACCATCTACCGCGAGCTGGAGCGCAATCCCGACCGGCGCATCCATCCGATCTTCAAATGGTTCGAGAAGTGGTGCAACGACGAGTTCCGCCACGGCGAGGCCTTCGCGCTCCTCATGCGGGCCAACCCGAAGCTGACTTCGGGCGTCAACCGCTACTGGATCCGCTTCTTCCTGCTCGCCGTCTACGCGACGATGTACGTGCGCGACCATTGCCGCCCGGCCTTCCACAAGGCGCTCGGCGTCGATCCGAGCGAGTACGACTTCAAGGTCTTCCGCATCACCTCGGAGATCTCGAAGCAGACCTTCCCGATCACCCTCGACATCGACGATCCGCGCTTCAAGGCCGGGCTCGACCGGCTGCTCGACTGCGCCCGGAAGATCTCGGAGGCGAAGGCGCAAGGCGGCGTCGCGGGCAAGTTGAAGCACGGCGTCCAGTCCCTGCGGGCGGCCGGCATCTTCGCCCGGCTCTACCTGCTGCCGGTCAAGGAGCACGCGATGCCCGCCGACATCCGCCTCCAGCCGGTCTGGTAGCATGGGCGACCTCGCCGCCCCGGCGCTCTTCGCCGTCCTGCTGTGGTGGGCCGCCACCGGTCTGGTGCTGGTGCTCCAGCACCGGCCGCGGCCGCACCATGCCCGGCTGATGCTGGCGGCGAGCGTCGGGCTGGCGGGCGCGTTCTGGGCGATCCGGGCGAGCGCGGGCGACCCCTCGGAGACCGGCGCCTATCTCGGCTTCAGCGCGGCGATCGCCGTCTGGGGCTGGCAGGAGATGAGCTATTATATGGGCTTCGTCTCCGGCCCGCGCCCGGTGGCCTGCGCCCCCTCGGTGCGGGGACTCGACCGGTTCTTCGCGGCGCTCGCCACCAGCCTGTGGCACGAATTCGCGATTGTTGCCGGGGGCTTGGCGATCCTCTGCCTCACCTGGGGGCAGGAGAACCGCATCGCGCTGTGGACCTACGCGCTGCTGACGCTGATGAACGCCTCAGCGCGGCTCAACCTGTTCCTCGGCGTGCGCAACCTGCATGCCGAGTTCCTGCCGGCCCATCTCGGCTACCTCGCCTGCTACCTGTCGCGGCGGCCGATGAACCCGCTGTTCCCGGTTTCCGTGACCCTCGGCACCGCGATCACCGCCCTGCTGATCCAGGGCGCGCTCGCGCCCGATAGTGCCGCCGGCGCCGCCACCGGCCTCACCCTGCTGGCGACGCTCGCGGCGCTCGCCACCCTGGAGCACTGGTTCCTGATGCTGCCGCTGCCCTCGGCGGCCCTGTGGAACTGGAGCCTGCCGGGGCGGGCCGCGCCCGCCGCCGACGCGCCGGAGGGCGGCGCCACGCCCCGCGATTGAGTTTGTCTTGTTTTCAGGCGGCCGCGAGAGCCGCGGGCACGGGAGGACGGCCATGGACTACGAAGCCTTCTTCGACAGCGAGATCTCCGGTCTGCACCGGGAGGGCCGCTACCGGGTCTTCACCGATCTGGAGCGGCAGGCCGGGCGCTTCCCCTACGCCACCCATCACAGCCCCGCGGGCGAGCGCGAGGTAACGGTGTGGTGCTCCAACGACTATCTCGGCATGGGCCAGCACCCGGCCGTGGTCGGCGCCATGCACGAGGCGATCGAGCGCTGCGGCGCGGGCGCGGGCGGCACCCGCAACATCTCCGGCACCAACCACTACCACGTGCTGCTGGAGCAGGAGCTGGCCGACCTCCACGGCAAGGAAGCGGCGCTGATCTTCTCCTCCGGCTACGTCTCGAACTGGGCGGCGCTCGGCACGCTCGGCGCGAAGCTGCCCGGCTGCGTGATCTTCTCCGACGAGGGCAACCATGCCTCGATGATCGAGGGCATCCGTTCCTCGCGCGCCGAGCGCCAGATCTTCCGCCACAACGATCCCGAGGACCTGAACCGCAAGCTGTCTCTGATCGAGCCCGGCCGGGCCAAGCTCGTCGCCTTCGAGTCGGTCTATTCGATGGACGGCGACATCGCCCCGATCGACGAGATCTGCGACGTGGCCGAGGCGCACGGCGCGCTCACCTATCTCGACGAGGTCCACGCCGTCGGCCTCTACGGGGCGCGCGGCGGCGGCATCTCCGAGCGGATGGGGCTCGCCCACCGGCTCGACGTGATCGAGGGTACGCTCGGCAAGGCGTTCGCGGTCCATGGCGGCTACATCACCGGCTCGTCGCGCCTGTGCGACTTCGTGCGCAGCTTCGCCTCGGGCTTCATCTTCACCACCTCGCTGCCGCCCGCGGTCGCGGCGGGCGCGGCGGCGAGCATCCGCCACCTCAAGGGCAGCAGCGTCGAGCGCGCCCGGCATCAGGAGCGGGTCGCGCGGGTGCGCCAGGCGCTGGACGCCGCCGGCATCCCGGTTCTGGCCAACCGCAGCCACATCGTCCCGGTGATGGTCGGCGATCCGGTGCTGTGCAAGGCGATCAGCGACAGCCTGCTCGACGAGTTCGGCATCTACGTGCAGCCGATCAACTACCCGACCGTCCCGCGCGGCACCGAGCGCCTGCGCATCACCCCCTCGCCGCTGCACTCCAACGCCGACATCGACCACTTGGTCGATGCGCTCAGCACGATCTGGGGCCGCATCGGCCTGCAGCGTCAGGCGGCGGAATAAAAACAGGGGGCGAGGCGCCCGATGCGTCCCGCCCCTTTCTCTTGCGTCGCGGCTCAGCCGATCAGGAAGTCGAGGTGCGAGACCGTCGAGACGCCCTTGGTATCGACCTGGGTTTTGAAGGTGTCGATGGTGGCGAACTTGATCGCCGCGGACCCGCCGAGGCCGTCCTTGTCGTAGTAGAGCGCGCCGGACTTGCTGTCGTAGAGCACCCGGTCGTTGGCATCGACCTTGGCGCCGAGCTTGCCGATATCCTTGAACTGCTCGGC
Organism: Methylorubrum subtropicum; assembly: GCF_038442325.1. Taxonomy (NCBI): domain Bacteria; kingdom Pseudomonadati; phylum Pseudomonadota; class Alphaproteobacteria; order Hyphomicrobiales; family Methylobacteriaceae; genus Methylorubrum; species Methylorubrum subtropicum. The sequence continues at coordinate 56,995 of NZ_JBBXMW010000023.1, forward strand.
GACGAGCACGCCCTTCGCATCGGCGGTGAGGCCGGCGAACACGCTTTTGGCCAGCTGGATCGTGTCGTCGATCACCTTGAAATCGGCCAGATGCGCGTCGTTGCCGGCGATCACCGCGCCCTTGGCGTTCAGGATGGCGGAATCGAACACGAAGGTGTCCTTGCCGCTCAAGCCGAACAGGATGTCGGCGCCCGCGCCCGCCTTGCTCGCCCCGCCGCCGTTGATGACGTTGGCCGCGGCGTTGCCCTTGATCGTGTTGGCGAACTCGTTGCCGGTCAGGTCGATCTTGGCGTTGTTCGTCAGCCGGGTCGAGACGTCCGCCGACAGGTTCTCGATCGACTGGCCGGCGGCGAGCTTGTAGCTCACCGTGGTGATCACCGAGTCTGTGCCGCGGTCCTTCACGGATTCGATCACCTGATCGAGGGCGTTGTCGACGCGGTAGGTGTCGCTGCCGGCGAGCCCATTCATCACGTCGGCGCCCGCCTTGCCGTCGATCCGGTTGTCGCCGGCATTGCCGGTGATGGTGTTCCTGAACTCGTTGCCGGTGAGCACGAGTTTGGCCGTGCCCTTCGCGTCGGCGGCCGAGAGCGCCTCGATCTCCTGCTTGGCCTGCAGGGTGTAGCTGACCCGTGCCTTGACGGTGTCCAGCCTGCCGCCGCCCACGATTTCGATCACCGTATCGGCGCTCGAATCGACGAAGTAGGTGTCGTTGCCCGCGCCCCCCTTCATCGTGTCGCCGCCGCCGAAGCCGTCGAGCGTGTCGTTGAACGTGGAGCCGATGAGCGTGTCGGCGCCGCCGAAGACGATGTCGCGCACCTCGGAGGCCGGCATGGTGATGTATTGGCCGGCCTGCTCCTGGGTGATCGAGAGACCCGTCACCGTGAAGGCCAGCTTGCCGTCGATATAGGTCGAGGTCGCCGTCGTGGTGCCGAGATAGGGCACGGTGCCGAACGGCGTGGTGGCGTAGACGAAGCCGAAACCCTTGATCTGGACCCAGGAGGTCAGGGCGAACTGCGCCTTGAAACCCCCGGCTCCGCCATTCGCCGCATCGGGAATGAAGATCGACGAGCGGATGTTCTTGTAGATGTCCAGGTTTGTGAAATCGGCGGCCTGATAAGCCGTAAAGGTTGCCATGATCGCGGTGCCCCCAATCGAGAATTGCGCTACCCGCTTCTTTTGAGGACGGCATATCCCCATGCGAGTCGGCGCCGACCGCCCACCTATAGAGAAGTCACCGTGGCTTGAATAGCGCGATCACTTGGAACAATCGGCGGCACTGTGCAAAGCCGCGGGATCGCTGCGGGGATGTGTTGTAAAGACGAGCGCCGACAAAGTGTACGGCGCGACGAATCAACGAAGGGATGCGTCAAGACAAAGGAAAAGGAAGCCGGATCGAACTCGGCTTTTCGCCGAACAACCCTTCGGGCAAATCAGGCAAGCGTTCGCGCTCGATCGCCTCGCCGAGGGATGGCCGGTGCCGTGTTTCGCTGGGATCGCAGGCCGGTCGGCCTCCCCGCGCATCGGCGGGGAGGGACGGGGATCACATCTTCTTTTCGAGGGCCGCCTTCACCTGCATCAGCTGGTCCCAGACCACGCCGGGGCTGGTGCCCATGGCCTCCAGGCCGGCGGTGACGCCCCAGTAGATTCCGAACAGGATCACCGGCACGAGGATCCAGCCCAGAATCTCCTCGCCGCGGTGGCGGGACCGGCGGCGGCGGCGGCGCTGCTCGCGGGCGGAGAGCTTGGGCTTCGGCGGCGGAGCGGGCGGCGTCGCGACCGGCCTGAGGGGCTCCTCCTGCGCGTCGCTCGTCATGCGTCCCCCATCTCACTCGACCCCGCGGCGCCGACATGGCCGCGAGGCCGCTCATATCCGCAAGGCGGCACGGGAAGGCAACCCGTGGCGCCAGAGCATCGTGCCGGATATCGTTATCCGGCACGATGCTCTCGGTTCTTGTGCCGCATCGGCTTTGTCCGAAAGCCGGTTCCCACCTTTCGGACCGATGCTTGAGGATCACACCTTCAGCGGCACCTTCGGCACGGTGCGGACGCCGCCGCCGCCGTTCGCGGGGCCGCCCTTGCCGCCGTCGCCCTTGGTCGCCTTCTTGCGGGGCGCGGAGCGGGGCTTGGAGCGCTTGTGGCGCTTGGCCGCGTTGGTCACGTCCTTCTCGGGCTTCGGCGTCACCGGGCCGGCCGGGAACTCGAAGCCGAGCGAACCCTTGCCGCGGGCCAGCACCTTGGCATCCTCGCCCTCGGGCCGCTGGAGCACGACGCGCACGGCGCCGCCGTCCTTCAGCTTGCCGAACAGCACCTCGTCGGCGAGCGGCGTCTTGATGGTGGACTGGATCAGGCGGGCCATGGGGCGGGCGCCCATGGCGTCGTCGTAGCCGTTCTCCACCAGCCAGTCGCGCGCCTCGTCGGACAGCTCGATCGTGACGTTGCGGTCGGCGAGCTGCGCTTCGAGCTGCAGGACGAACTTGTCCACGACCTTGGCCACGACCTCCTTCGGCAGGTGGCCGAACGAGATGATCGCGTCGAGGCGGTTGCGGAATTCCGGCGCGAACAGCCGGTTGATCGCCTCCACGTCGTCGCCCGACCGCTTGTTCTGGGTGAAGCCGTAGGCCGAGCGGGCGAGGTCCGAGGCGCCCGCATTCGACGTCATGATGATGATGACGTTGCGGAAATCGACCTGCTTGCCGTTGTGGTCGGTCAGCTTCCCGTGGTCCATCACCTGCAAGAGGATGTTGAACAGGTCCGGATGCGCCTTCTCGATCTCGTCGAGGAGGAGCACGCAGTGCGGGTGCTGGTCGATCCCGTCGGTCAGGAGGCCGCCCTGGTCGAAGCCGACATAGCCGGGGGGCGCGCCGATCAGCCGCGAGACGGTGTGGCGCTCCATGTACTCGGACATATCGAACCGCAGCATCTCGACGCCGAGCGACGAGGCGAGCTGCTTCGCCGCTTCCGTCTTGCCGACGCCGGTCGGGCCCGCGAACAGGTAGGCACCGATCGGCTTGTCGGGATCGCGCAGGCCGGCGCGGGCCAGCTTGATCGCCGAGGTCAGCGCCTCAATGGCGTTGGTCTGGCCGTAGACGACGCGCTTCAGGTTCTCGGTCAGGTTCTTGAGCACCACCGCGTCGTCCTTCGACACGGTCTTGGGCGGAATCCGCGCCATCGTCGCGATGGTCGCCTCGATCTCCTTGACGCCGATGGTGCGCTTGCGGCGCGCCTCCGGCACCAGCATCTGCGAGGCGCCGGTCTCGTCGATCACGTCGATGGCCTTGTCGGGCAGCTTGCGGTCGTTGATGTATCTCGCGGATAGCTCAACGGCAGCTTTGACCGCATCGGTGGTGTACTTGAGCTTGTGGAACTCCTCGAAATAGGGCTTCAGCCCCTTCAGGATCTCGATGGTGTCCGGCACCGACGGCTCGTTGACGTCGATCTTCTGGAACCGGCGCACCAGGGCGCGGTCCTTCTCGAAGTACTGGCGGTACTCCTTGTAGGTGGTCGAGCCGATGCAGCGGAGCGAGCCCGAGGCCAGCGCGGGCTTCAGCAGGTTCGAGGCGTCCATCGCGCCGCCCGAGGTCGCGCCCGCACCGATCACGGTGTGGATCTCGTCGATGAACATGATGGCGTTGGGGTGCGCCTCGATCTCCTTCATCACCTGCTTGAGGCGCTCCTCGAAGTCGCCGCGATAGCGGGTGCCGGCGAGTAGCGTGCCCATGTCGAGGGAGAACACGGTCGCGTCCGCCAGGACTTCGGGCACGTCGTTCTGGATGATTTTTCTCGCGAGACCTTCCGCAATCGCCGTTTTTCCGACGCCGGGGTCGCCCACCAGCAGCGGGTTGTTCTTCTGGCGGCGGCACAGCACCTGGATCGTGCGCTCGACCTCCGAGTGGCGGCCGATCAGCGGATCGATCTTGCCGTCCTTGGCCTTCTTGTTGAGGTTGACGCAGTAGGCCTCCAGCGCGTCGCCCTTCTTCTTCGGGCGCGCCTCGCCGTCCTCGCCGCCGCTCGGGCGCTCGGACGGGCTCTCGTCCTCGGCGCCGCGCACGGGCTTGGTCTCGGAGGCGCCGGGGCGCTTGGCGATGCCGTGGCTGATGTAGTTCACGGCGTCGTAGCGCGTCATGTCCTGCTCCTGCAGGAAGTACGCGGCGTGGCTCTCGCGCTCGGCGAAGATCGCGACCAGCACGTTGGCGCCGGTCACCTCCTCGCGGCCCGACGACTGCACGTGGATCACCGCGCGCTGGATGACCCGCTGGAAGCCGGCCGTGGGCTTGGCGTCCTGGCGGCCGTCGCCGGTGAGGTTCGACAGTTCGGTGTCGACGTACTCGACGAGGTTGCGGCGCAGCACGTCGAGTTCGACGTTGCAGGCCCGCATCACCGCCGCGGCGTCCTGATCGTCCACGAGGGCGAGCAGGAGATGTTCGAGGGTGGCGTATTCGTGGCGACGCTCACCGGCCAAGGCCAGGGCGCGGTGGAGGGCTTGCTCGAGGCTGCGTGAGAAGCTGGGCAATGCTCTGGCCTTCGCTGGATGCCTATTTCTTTTCCATAACGCACTGAAGCGGATGTTGGTGCTTGCGGGCGAAATCCATCACCTGCGTCACCTTCGTCTCCGCCACTTCGTAGGTGAACACGCCGCACTCCCCCACACCGTTCTGGTGGACGTGCATCATGATCTGGTAGGCGTCGTCGTGGCTCTTGTTGAAGAACCGCTCGACGACGTGAACGACGAACTCCATCGGGGTGTAGTCGTCGTTCAGGAGGAGAACGCGGTAGAGGCTCGGCCGTTTCGCCCGCGGCTTGGTGCGGGTGATGATGGCGGTGCCGGACCGGTCGTCGTCGCCCGGGCCCCGCGGGGTCGAGGCCGCGACGACGGGCCGGAGCCCCCGCTCCGCCCGCGATGCCGCGCCCTCCTGGATCGACGTGAGAGTCATCTGAATGTCAGCGACCTTGTTGGCGGTCTTTGGTGTCCGCCCCCGGCGGGAGCGGTGCCCTTGAGAGGCAATCTATAGGCCGAAAATCGAGTGCGCCAGTGAGGTGCGTGAAACTGTCCGGGCCTTGGAATGACGATTGCGCCGTGCGGGATTTTAGGAGGTGGGCCGATGAAGAGCGGACGAACGATCGAGATCGAGGTCGGCCGCGACCTGCGGGCAGTAGCGGCGGAGGTCGCCGAAGCCTGGAAGGCGGCAGGGGAGGGGGGAGCGGTCGCGGGCGATGACCGCATCGTCTTCCGGGATTGGGCCGCGCTCCATGCCGTCATGACGCCCAAGCGCTACGAGCTGCTGCGCCATCTCCGGCGCACGCCCGAGAGTGGAATCCGCGCGCTCGCCCGCGCCCTGAACCGCGACGTGCGGCGCGTCCACGAGGACGTGACCGCGCTCGCCGAATTCGGCCTCGTCCTGCGCGGCGAGGACGGGCGCCTGTCGAGCGAGATCGACGCGATCACCTCCACCATCCGGATCGCCGCCTGAATCGGGGCGGTCCCCAATCCTTCACACCCGCTTAACCCCTGAGGCGAAACGACGATCTCGTTTCCATGCTGCACAGCATTAACGCCCGCGTAACCGCGTTGCGCCTACCGTGACATCCAGAGAGTGCGGAATTCGGCCAGCCGGCCATCCGCGGACGACTGGTGCGAGCCGGGCCCGAGCCCCGGCGGTCGAGGCGAAGGTTTCGAGATGCGTGGCGTAGAAGGCCGGACCACGGGATCCCGTGCTGCCGCCGTCCTGCTCCTGGCGGCGGGCGTCCTCACCGCGGCGGCGGCCCCCGCCGAGGCGAGGAAGCGCGGCGGCCATCACCGCCCGGCGGGCGGCGGCTACAGCCCGCCCTACGCCGCCATGGTGGTGGACGTGAAGTCCGGCCGCACGCTCCACGCGGTCAACGAGGACGCGCTGCGCCACCCGGCCTCGATCACCAAGGTGATGACCCTCTACATGCTGTTCGAGCAGCTGGAGAAGGGCCGCTACGAACTCGATTCCGACCTCAACATCACCGCCAACGCCGCCGCGCAGGCGCCGTCGAAGCTCGGCCTGCGCCCCGGCTCGACCATCACCGTCGAGGAGGCGATCAAGGCGCTCGTCACCAAGTCGGCCAACGACGTGGCCTGCGCCATCGGCGAGAACATCGCCGGCTCCGAGCCGCGCTTCGCCGAGATGATGACCCGCAAGGCGAAGTCGCTCGGCATGAGCCGCACCAACTATTCCAACGCCTCGGGCCTGCCCGATCCGGACCAGATCACCACCGCCCGCGACCTGACGATCCTGGCGCGCGCCATCCAAGACCGCTTCCCGCGCTACTACCGCTACTTCCAGACCCGCTCCTTCGCCTTCCGCGGCCGGGTCATCGGCAACCACAACCGACTGCTCGGCGCGGTCGAGGGCGTGGACGGCATCAAGACCGGCTACACCCGCGATTCCGGCTTCAACCTGATGACCGCCGCGAAGCTCGGCGACCGCCAGATCGTCGCGATCGTGCTCGGCGGCAAGTCCGGCGCCAGCCGCGACCGGATCATGGCCGACCTCGTCCGCTCCAGCCTGCCGCGCGCCTATGCCGGCGCCCGCCAGACCGCCCCGGTCACCGAGGTCGCCGAGCGCGGTCGCCCGGCGGTCATCGCCGAGGCCGGCTCGCGCACCCGCACCGAGATCGCCTCGGCCGAGGACGACGAGGTCGAGACCACCAGCTCGACCAGCATTTCCCCGCCCGCCACCACGACGCCCGGCATGCGCCGCCCGGCGCTCCAGGCGATCCCCGGCGCCGCCCAGGCCTATGCCGGCTCGGCCGCCCAAGCGCCCTTCCCCTCGTCCGGTGGCAAGACCACCGCGCGGCTCCCCGCCGTCGAGGGCGTGGCCTCCCGCGCGGAAGCCCCGCCGAAGGATGCCCGCTCCGACGCCTTCCGCCCGGTCACGCCGACCCCGTGGGTGATCCAGCTCGGCGCCATGGACGACGAGGACAAGGCCAAGTCGATCCTCTCCGACGCCCGCAGCCGCACCGTGGCGCTCGCCAAGGCCGCCCCCTACACCGTCCGCGTGACGCATGGCGGCACCACGCTCTACCGCGCCCGCTTCTCCGGCTTCACCGAACAGGGCGCCGCCCAGGACGCCTGCGCCGCGCTGAAGAAGAACGGTTTTACCTGTTTCGCCACCCGCAGCTGAGTTTTTTCCAGAGTTCCCACCGCGTCATCCGACGCGTGCTCTCCTCCCCCTTGCGGGGAGGAGTTGGAGGTGGGGGTGGTGCAGGAGGCACCGTAACCGCCTCATCCTGATCGACCCCCACCCCTGACCCCTCCCCACTGGGATCGGGCCTGCCCGATCTGGGCAGGCAAGGAGCGGATCTCGGGCAAGCCCGGGATCCGTGGGGAGGGGAAGGCCCGTCCGTTCGACGGCGCCAAAAATCCCAAAACAATCTGACAACGCGCGTGGAGTATCAGCGATGTCGGTCCAAAAGCCTGTCCCGCGCCGCGTTGAGGCGCGCCGCCCGTTCGACGCTGCCGCCCTGGTCGGGGTGGGCGCTCTTCATCAGCGCCCGATGGGCCGCCCGGACCTGCTCCAGGGTCGCCCCGCGCTCAAGCCCCAGGACCTGATAGGCCTCCTGCTCCGACATCGTCCCTGGCTGCGCCGGGCGGCCCGGCCGCGGGTGCGCATCGCCATCAGCGTCTACACGCCAGCCGGGATGCCGGCGGTCGAGATACGCCTGTAGCAGCCCCGCGCCCTCCGGGTCGTTGCCGGCCAGCAGCAGCGACAGCTCGGCGAGGTCGGCGGGCGGCACCTCCGAGAAGCGGCGACCGGAAAAGGGGCCGACGAAGACGTGGCCGTCGAGCGGCGCACCGTCGGGCGCGAAATCGAGTTCGACCGCGGCTGTGCGCCGCCGCTCGGGCTTGGGCTTGCCGCGCAGGCCCGGAATCCGCTGGAGCACGCCGTCGCGCCCCTCGTGCAGCCACACGCCCGCGAGCCCGATCACGCCCGCGAGCACGAGGCTGCCGCGCAGCGACAAGAGGAAGGCCGCGGCGAAGGCGGCGTAGCCGGCGAGCCGGCGCGGGGTGAGCCCGAACGGAAGGCGCCCGCCGCTTCGGCCGAGCCACCAGAACCCGACGAGCGCCAAGAGGCCGAGGGCGATGAGCATTTTTTCGTCTTCGTCCGGTTCGGCCCGCGGGTAAAGCGGCTGCGGAGCCGCGGGCGGTCACGACCGCGGGCTTACAACCGCGACTGCGCCACATCCGCCGTCGTCACCCGCACGGTCCGCACCCGCCCGTCGCGCTCGACCAGCAGGTTGACCGGCTTGTCGAGCCCGGCATCCTCCACCACCGCGGTGAGGTCGGCGAGCCGGTGCACCGGGCGGCCGTTGGCGCCGACGATGACGTCGCCGATCTCGCCGGTGCGGCGGTCGATGCCGGCAAGGCCGGCCTGCGCGGCGGGCGAGCCCGGCAGCACCTGCACCACCACCACGCCGTCGATGCCGAGCCGGGCCGCGGCCGCCTCCTGGCCGGCGATGATGCCGATGCCGGGGTTGCGCACGCGGCCGTTCTTGATCAGGTCGGGCACCACGCGGTTGACCACATCGACCGGCACCGCGAAGCCGATCCCCGCGCTCGCCCCCGAGGGCGAGTAGATCGCGGTGTTGACGCCGATCAGCCGGCCCGCGGAATCGAGCAGCGGCCCGCCGGAATTGCCGGGATTGATCGCCGCATCCGTCTGGATGACGCCGGCGAGTTCGCGCCCCTCCTGCGTCGGCAGGCGGCGCTGGAGGGCACTGATGACGCCAGTGGTGAGCGTGTGGTCGAGCCCGAACGGGTTGCCGATGGCGAAGGCCGACTGCCCCACCTTCAGGTCGCCGGAGGTGCCGAGCGCGAGCGGTGGGGGCATCTTGGCCACGCGCCCGAGCTGGAGCACGGCGAGGTCGTAGCTCTTGGCGGTGCCGACGAGGCGCGCACCCACGACTTCGCCGGAGGCGAGCCGCACCGAGATCGAGCCGCCGCCCTTGGTCGCGCCCTCGACCACGTGGTTGTTGGTGACGACGTGGCCCGCCGCGTCCCAGACGAAGCCGGTGCCGGTCTGCGAGCCGCTGCCGCCCTGTTGCTGCCGGCCGTCTTCTTGCCCGTACTGCCCGAACTCGTCGTCCGGCTCCATCAGCGACTGCCCGCGGGCCGCAGTCTGGGCGAAGACGTGGACCACCGAGGGCGAGGCGCGGGCGAACAGATCGACGGTGGATTTCTCGAGCGCCGAGAGGTCGCCCCGCGCCGTCACCGCGCGCGGGCTGTCGGCCGAATAGAGGAAGGCCAGGATGTAGGGCTGCGCCACGAAGGCGACGAGCAGGCCCAAAGTCACCCCGAGGGCGATGCGCACGAAACGATCAGGCACCGGACGGTTCTCTGAAGACGGTCGGGCCGGCCTCGGCACCGAATCTGGGCTTAGCTGTGTCGGGTGTGGCCGGCTTTCAACGAATCCCCGTTTTCCAGACCGGTCCGGGAGGGTGCGGCAGCGCACGGTCACGCTGGCCCCGCGAGGGTAACCACTTGGTCACTGTTTCCCAGCAGTGTCGAAACACTGATGAAAAAGCATCGGTGGGCGGGTGCGGACCAATCCTTGGCCAAACCAAGGCAAGGTCGGCGCGAGGAACTGCGACGAAACGGTGACCACTCGGACGACGAGCACCCGAATTGATCGCAAAGCCGCCCCAGAGATGCTTGGATCACACTGGAAGCTCTTCGCAGATCGGCGCGATGACTCGGATCGCCGCGACGGTTCTCTGCGGACGCCCATAGTTCGGAAGGAAGAACAAGAGATGGAAACCGAAGCTCTCGAACGACCTGCAGACCTCACCATCTGGCGCACCCTGCCGGCCTCCTCGCCGCTGGCCCAGCCGCTGCGCTACGACACCCTGCGCGAGGCGCTGCTCGCCGCCCAGGGCGCGATGCGCGACCCGGCCCAGCAGCCTTGGATCATCACCGAGGAGGGCGAGATCCTCTCCCCGAACTGGATCCGCACCTACCTCAACTGATCGAGCCGCTTGTAGCGCGGGATCGGCGTCAGATGCCGGGGGGAGCGGCCTCCGGCATCGGCCCCGGCCGCCTGACGCGAGTCGAGCCAGACACGATATACACCACAGTCCGCCGTGGTGTGATTGCAAAACCGGATCGCCTCACCATAATGAGAGGCGAGGATCCGCGAGTGGCTGCTCGCGGGTCCTCTTGTTAGACTTATGGTTTACAGAGCCCGAGCGTGATGGTCACCGACCACTCACCGCTCGGGTTTTTCGTGATGGTGATCCGCAAGAGCGGAAACATCAGCACATCGCTCACCCCCTTCCCGTCTGCCTACTCGAACGATGGCGGTCGGCTAAGCCGCCATAAGCTCCGCGAGCCACGGAGCCGTCGCGACGGGAAGGTTTGGTCCAACGGTGCGATTGTAGCGACCGACGGTAAATTTTCACCATCGTGGCGTGAGTCCGGTGTCACGCCGTTTACGGGGTCCGATTGGACGAACGCCGCGCTTTGGCATTGTCTGCCCCCCACACCGCGCGAACCAGTCGCGGATTCGTGATCCCGGGGGAGGGGGCGTGCAGGCCGGCATCGAGCAAGCCAAGACGGTGCGGTGCGTGCAGCGCGAACTCGCTCGGCTCGACGGGTTGATCGCGCGGGCTCGCTATAAGCGAAGAATCTTCCGCACCCTGCGTGGCGGCCTCGGCGCCGGGGCGACGTTGCTGGTGCTGCTCAAGGCCAAGGTCGCCGCCTCGCTCGGGCTGAAGCTGGCGATCGCGGGCGTGGTCGGGCTCGGGCTGGCGTGGCCGGTCGCCGTGCTGGTCTTCGTGTTCGTGGCCGGGCTCGTCGTGACGATCCTCGGGGCGCTGATGGGGGAGGGCGGCATGAGCGCCGCCGACTTCAGCCCCTCGTGGGATGGCGGCTGCGAGCGCGCGCGGATGAGGCGGCTCAAGGCTCTGATCGCGCTGCGCCGGGCGTGGCTCGCGGCGCCCGCGGGGCCGGCGCCGAGCATCCGCCGCGATCTCGGGAGGCGCTTCCTCACGAAGAAGCGGTGAGGGGCCTCACCGCCCAATGGACAGTAGCCGCGTTTGGTGGCTTGCCTATAATGCCAAAAGAAATTTGCCGTCCTCCGAACCCGCCGAGACCGCCGCATGAGCTCCCGGATTCCCGATTTCGCCTCGCTCGGCCTTTCCGGCCAGTCGTTCCAGGCGCCGCCGCCCCCGGTCGGCGAGCCGTGGATGACGCCCGAGGGCATCCCGGTGAAGGGGTTTTACGGCCCGCAGGACCGTGAGGGTCTGGAGGGGATCGGCTCGTTCCCCGGCCTGCCGCCCTACCTGCGCGGGCCCTATCCGGCGATGTACGTCACCCAGCCCTGGACGATCCGGCAGTACGCCGGCTTCTCCACGGCGGAGGATTCGAACGCGTTCTACCGGCGCAACCTCGCGGCGGGGCAAAAGGGCCTCTCGGTCGCCTTCGATCTCGCGACCCACCGCGGCTACGATTCGGACCATCCCCGCGTCTCGGGCGATGTCGGCATGGCGGGCGTCGCGATCGATTCGATCTACGACATGCGCACCCTGTTCTCCGGCATCCCGCTCGACGAGATGACCGTGTCGATGACGATGAACGGCGCGGTGCTGCCCGTGCTCGCGCTCTACATCGTCGCGGCCGAGGAGCAGGGCGTGCCGCCCGAGAAACTCGCGGGCACCATTCAGAATGATATCTTAAAAGAATTCATGGTCCGCAACACCTACATCTATCCCCCCAAGGGATCGATGCGGATCATCTCCGACATCTTCGGCTACACCTCCAAGAACATGCCGAAGTTCAACTCGATCTCGATCTCCGGCTACCACATGCAGGAGGCCGGGGCGACGCAGGATCTCGAACTTGCCTACACGCTCGCCGACGGCGTCGAGTACATCAAGGCGGGTCTGGCCGCGGGCCTGACCATCGACCAGTTCGCCCCGCGCCTGTCGTTCTTCTGGGCGATCGGAATGAACTTCTTCATGGAGATCGCCAAGATGCGGGCCGCGCGCCTGATCTGGGCCAAGCTCGTCAAGGAGTTCGACCCGAAGAACGACAAGTCGCTGCCCTTGCGCACCCATTCGCAGACGTCGGGCTGGTCGCTGACCGCGCAGGACGTGTTCAACAACGTCACCCGCACCTGCATCGAGGCGATGGCGGCGACCCAGGGCGGGACGCAGTCGCTGCACACCAACGCGCTCGACGAGGCCTTGGCCCTGCCGACCGATTTCTCGGCCCGCATCGCGCGGAACACCCAGCTCTTCCTCCAGCAGGAGAGCGGCACGACCCGCATCATCGATCCGTGGGGCGGCTCCTACTATGTCGAGCGCCTGACCCACGACATCGCCAAGCGCGCCTGGGAGCATATCCGCGAGGTCGACGAACTCGGCGGCATGGCGAAAGCCATCGAGGCCGGCATCCCGAAGCTCAGGATTGAGGAGGCGGCGGCCCGCGCACAGGCCCGGATCGATTCCGGCCGCCAGACGATCGTCGGCATCAACAAGTACAAGCCCGACGACGAGATGAAGATCGAGCTTCTGCGCGTCGACAACCACAACGTCCGCACGATGCAGATCGACAAGCTCAAGCGCCTGCGCTCCGAGCGCAACCAGGGCGACGTCGATGCGGCGCTCGCCGCGCTGACCAAGGCGGTGGAGACGAGCGACAACCTGCTCGAACTCGCGGTCAACGCGGCGCGGGCGAAGGCCACGGTCGGCGAGATCTCCGAGGCGCTGGAGAAGGCCTGGGGCCGGCACCGCGCCGAAATCCGCTCGATCTCGGGCGTCTACAAGCGGGAGGTGGGCGGCATGTCCCCGGTGGTGGAGAAGGTGCGCGGCCTCGTCGAGGCGTTCGAGGAGAACGACGGGCGCCGCCCGCGCATCCTCGTCGCCAAGATGGGCCAGGACGGGCACGACCGCGGCCAGAAGGTGATCGCCTCGGCGTTTGCCGACCTCGGCTTCGACGTGGATATCGGGCCGCTCTTCGCGACCCCGGCCGAGGCGGCGCGGCAGGCGGTGGAGAACGACGTGCACATCGTCGGCGTGTCCTCGCTGGCCGCCGGCCATCTCACCCTGGTGCCGGAGCTGAAGACCGCGCTGAAGGAGGAGGGCCGCGACGACGTGATGATCGTCATCGGCGGCGTGATCCCGCCGGGCGATTACGACGCGCTCTACGCCGCGGGCGCCTCGGCGATCTTCCCGCCCGGCACCGTCATCCCCGAAGCCGCGGTGAAGCTCCTGGGCGAACTCAACGACCGCCTCGGCTACGGCGAGCGGCAGGCGGCGGAGTAGCCGCCGCTGTCGGCTGCTTAAGCCTAACCGCTGGTTCGGCCGGTGCTCGCACAGGCGCGGGCCGGTTCCCCGTGGTGCGGCGCGGCACGTTGGGCTAAGACTCCTTCATTGAACGGGCGGCGACCGGCACCCCCACGGGGCGCGCGGGTCCGATCCGCCTTCGGCGACGGAGGGTTCGCGGTTCCGCCCCGGCGTGTTGCGCTGCGGCGGACGATCCCTTCGCAAACGGCCGGCATGGTTTGAGAGGGTTGTCGCGATGTCCGACGGGGGCCAGATTCTCCCTGTGATCCTGTGCGGGGGCTCGGGCACGCGGTTGTGGCCGGCCTCGCGCGAGAGCATGCCCAAGCAGTTCACGCCTCTGGTCGATCCGAATTCCTCGACCTTCCAGGCGACGGCCCGGCGCGTCGCCGACGCGGCGGTGTTCGCCCGCCCCACCGTCATCGCCTCCGCCGAATCCCGCTTCATCGTCGCCGAACAGCTCGCGCAGGCCGGGGTCTCCGCCGACATCGTGCTGGAGCCGGACCGGCGCGATTCCGCCGCCGCGGTCGCGGTCGCCGCGCTCCACGCCGCGCGGCAGGGGCCGGAGACGGTGGTGCTGATCCTGGCCGCCGACCACGTGATCGAGGACGCCGCCGCCTTCGCCGAGGCCGCGCGCCAAGCCGCCGCCGGGGCTCGCCTCGGCCAGATCATGACGCTCGGCATCGCGCCCCACCGCGCCGCGACCGATTACGGCTATATCCGCATGGGCGCCGCGGTGCCCGGCGCGCCCGGCGTCCACCGGGTCGAGCGCTTCGTCGAGAAGCCCGACGCCGCGGGTGCCGAGCGCCTGATCGACGAGGGCGCCCTGTGGAATTCGGGCTACTTCCTGTTCCGCGCCGACGTGATGATCGGCGAACTGGAGGCCTACGCCCCCGAGATTCTCGAAGCCGCCCGCGGGGCGCTGGAGGCCGCCACCACCGATCTCGACTTCGTGCGTCTCGACGGCACAGCCTTCTCGCGTGCGCCGAAAACCTCGATCGACTACGCCGTGATGGAGCGGACGGCGCGCGCGGGCGTGCTCAAGGTCTCGTTCGCGTGGTCGGACGTCGGCACCTGGGACGCGGTATGGCAGGTGCTGGAGCGCGACGCGCGGGGCAACGCCGTGCGCGGCCGGGTCGAGCTGGTCGAGACCACGGGCAGCCTCGTCCACAGCGAGGGCGAGGGGCTCACCACCGTGGTCGGCCTCGACGACGTGGTGGTGGTGGCGACCCCCGATGCCGTACTGGTCTCGTCGAAGTCGCATTCGGGCAAGGTCAAGGACCTCGTCGGCGTGCTGCGCGAAAAAGCCCACCCGGAGGCCGACGCCCACCGCCGGATGTACCGCCCCTGGGGCTGGTACCAGCGCATCGACATCGGCGAGCGCTTCCAGGTGAAGCGCATCATGGTGACGCCGGGCGGCCGGCTGTCGCTGCAAAAGCACTTCCACCGGGCCGAGCACTGGGTGGTGGTGAAGGGCACGGCCGAGGTGACGCTGAACGACCAGATCATCCTCGTCCACGAGAACGAGGCGGTCTATCTCCCCATCGGCTCGATGCACCGGCTGACCAACCCCGGCAAGATCCCGCTGGAGCTGATCGAGGTGCAGGTCGGCTCGTACACGGGCGAGGACGACATCATCCGCGTCGAGGATGTTTACGGGCGCTGACGCTTCGTTCTGCGCTCCGCCACCTTCATCCCACCCATTCCCCTCATCCTGAGGTGGCGGCGCGAAGCGTCGCCCTCGAAGGAGGGCTCCAGAAGTCTCAGCGATCCGCTGGAGCCCTCCTTCGAGGCTGCTGCGCAGCACCTCAGGATGAGGGGATTGGGTTGGATGAACCGACCCGGGTCAGCCCGCCTCGATCGTCCGCCCGGCCAGATGCCGGGCGAGCCGCGCCACCCCGGTCCGGCCCGTGCGCAGGCCGAGCTTGGTCCGCCGCCACAGGATGTCTTCGGGGGCGCGGGCCCATTCCGTGCGCACGAGATAATCGACCTCGCGGGCGGTCAGGCCGCCCTCGAACGTCTCGCCGAGGTCGGCGAGCGTCCGCGCGTCGCCGACGAGGTTTTTCGCGCGCGTTCCGTACGCACGGGCGAGTCTCAGCGACAAGGCATCGGGTAGGAACGGGTAGGTTTTCCGGAAAATCTCGAGAAACGCGTCGAAATCGCCGCCCGGAACGTCGCCGCCGGGCAGCGGCGCGGTGCCGGTCCAGCCGGGCTTGAGGCCGGGGAGGTTCAGCTTCTCCAGGGCATGCTCGGCGAGCCGCCGGTAGGTGGTGATCTTGCCGCCGAACACCGACAGCACCGGCGGGCCGTCGCTGTCGAGTTCCAGCACGTAGTCCCGCGTTACGGCCGACGCGGTCTCCGCCGCGTCGTCGTAGAGCGGGCGCACCCCCGAATAGCTCCACACCACGTCGTCCGGCCCGATTTCCCTGGAAAACGAGCGGTTTACGCAGTCGCAGAGGTAGCGGGTCTCCTCCGGAGAGATCGTCACCCGGCCGGGGCCGGCCTCGTAGGGCACGTCGGTGGTGCCGATCAGGGTGAAGTCGCGCTCGTAGGGAATCGCGAAGACGATGCGCCGGTCGGGTTGCTGCAGGATGTAGGCGTGATCCCCCTCGTAGAGTTTTCGCGTGACGATGTGGCTGCCCTTGACGAGCCGCACCTTCGGCCGCGCCTCGACCGAGAGCGTGCGCAGCAGCGTCTGCGCCACCCAGGGGCCGGCGGCGTTGACGATGGCTCGCGCCCGCACGCGCTCGCGCCGCCCGGTCTCGGCATCGTGCAGGGTCGCGGTCCAGGCGCTGTCCTCGCGCCGCGCCGACTCGACGTTGGTGCGGGTGCGGATGGCGGCGCCGCGCTCGGACGCGTCGAGGGCGTTGAGGACGACGAGGCGGCTGTCCTCGACCCAGCAATCTGAATAGGCGAAGCCCCGGGTCAGACGCCGTTGCAGCGGCGCGCCGACGCCCTCCGCGGTCAATTTGAGCGATTGCGAGCCCGGCAGCGCGCGCAGCCGCGAGAGGTGGTCGTAGAGAAACAGCCCGATCCGCAGGAGCCAGGCCGGGCGCAGACCGGAATCGTGCGGCAGCACGAAGCGTAGCGGCCAGATGATGTGGGGGGCAAGCCGCATCAGCCGCTCGCGCTCGGCCAGAGCCTCGCGCACCAAGCGGAATTCGTATTGTTCGAGGTAGCGCAGACCGCCGTGGATCAGCTTGGTCGAGGCCGACGAGGTGTGCTCGGCGAGATCACTCCGCTCGCACAGCAGCACCGACAGCCCGCGCCCGGCGGCGTCGCGGGCGATGCCCGCCCCGTTGATGCCGCCGCCGATGACGAGGAGGTCGTACACGTGGCTCACGGCCTCACAGCAAGTCCGCAAGGCTGATGGCGAGGCCGAGAAGCCCGAGGGCGCCGAGGAAGCGCCGCCACGGGTTGACCCCCCGGGCGACCTCGTCGGCGGCCCAGACGGCGAGGCCGACGAGCGCGACGATCCGCAAGACCAGGAAGAGCCATGGCGGCAGGCCGGGTGCCACAGCCCCCAGCACCCATTCCGCCGAGGAGGCCGCGATGAAGGTCCAGAGCGGCGTGTTCGGCCACTGGCCGATCACGATCTCTCCGGTGCTGCGGTCCCGGAAGGCCCAGTCGATGAAGTTTGGCAAGCGCCCGCTCAGATCGGCTGCGTGCCGCGCGCGGCGCGGATCGGCTCGCAGATCTGCGGGCTGATCTTGTCGAGATGCGGGCAGGCATTGGTCTCGTACCAGCCGCGCAGCTCCGGCTGCTTGGGCGCGACATACATCGCGGTCAGCACGAAGCCGCCCGCGATCAGGACGAGGAGGATGAGAAGGCTGCGCAAAGGACGGCTCCAATCGGGGGAGCCGGGTTGGCGGGCGCCCTCTCCGCGCAGACGCGCCAGGGCCGCCGGCGGTTCCCGCAGCTCTGCGGAGCGTCGGCCTACGGGGCCTGGGCCGGATTCCTCTGCCCGTCCATCAGGGTTTGCGGTCGCGATTCGCTGAGCGGGCCCTGGCTGCCGGGCAGGAGGCCCATGTTCTGCATCCAGATCATCATCAGGATGGCGGCGATCAGGCTCCCCAGCGACATCAGGAAGCCGAGGTTGCGCTGCCGCACCAAGATCAGGCCCAGCACGACGACCATGGCGATGGAGAGAAGGATCGTCAGCATGGCGTCTCGTCTCGCTCACACGCCCGCATACATCCGCCCCGGGTTGAACAGGCCGGCGGGATCGTGCGCCGCCTTGATGCCGGTGGTAAGGCGCATCAGCGGCTCGGGCAGGGGCTCGAACACCGGCACGGCAGCCCGCACGGTCTCGGGGGCGCGCACCAGGGTGGCGTGGCCGCCCGCCGCCCGCACCGCCTCGCGGATCGTGACGGTGCCGGCATCGTCGCCCGCGTCGGTGGCGAGCCAGATCAGGCCGCCGCCCCAATCGTAGAACCAGCGCGCGGACCGCTGGCGGGCGACCGCCGCGGTCACCTCCGGCCCGCGGCCCGGTACGGTGGAGATGCGCCAGACCGCCGCCTCGCGGGGCTCGGCGAGCAGCGCAGCATCGCGCACGGCGCGCCACAGGGCGGCGCTGTCCTCGCCCTCGATCAGGCTCGCCTCACCGCGGCGGCGGAGCAGGCGGCGCAGTTCGCCGAGGCGATACTCGACGGACTTCGAGAACCCCTCGATCCGCATCAGCGTGCGGGCCTCCGCCCCGCCGATCCCGGCGGGCAGGTGGGCGGCGCCGGTCAGCTCGAACGGCGAGCCGAGTGCTGCCGACAGCGCCTCGACCGCGGCGGCGTCGTCGAGGCCGTTCAGCACCAGGGTGACGACCCGCTCCTGTACGGGCAGCACCTTGAAGGTGACTTCCGTCAGCAGGCCGAGCGTGCCCCAGGAGCCCGCCATCAGCTTCACGAGGTCGAGGCCGGTGACGTTCTTCATCACGCGGCCCCCCGACTTGATCGCCTCGCCGCGTCCGTTGACGAAGCGCACGCCGATCAGGCTGTCGCGGGCCGCGCCCGCGTTGATCCGCCGGGGACCGGAATTGTTGATCGCCGCCACCGCGCCGAAGGTCGGCGCCCCGGTGGAGCCGAGGAGCGGCCGGTGTTCCATCGGCTCGAAAGGCAGCATCTGGCCGCGCTCGGCCAGCAGCGCCTCGACCTCGGCGAGCGGCGTGCCGGCGCGCGCGCCCACCACCATCTCGGCGGGCTCGTAGAGGGTGATGCCGGTGAGCCCCGTGCTCGCCAGCGTCGCCTCGTCCTGCGGCGGGCGGCCGAACGCGGCCTTGGTGTTGCCCCCGACCAGCCGCAGCCGCTCGGACCGGCCGGCGGCCTGCGCGACGATGGCCGTCGCCTCCTCCTCGCTCGCCGGCGCGTATGTCGTCATGATCCCGGTTTCCGTCCCGCCGGGCCTTTTTGGAATGGCCCTCTCAGGGGACAAAGCCCGGATCGGGGGGCGGTGGCAAGGGCGGTACGACAGTTGGGTCGCCCTCTCGCCGCTGCGACCCTGCCGACGAAGGAACGGCCCCGCGTGGGCGGAGCCGCCTCGACGTGCGCAGGTGAGCCGGCCGTCCCGTCGTCAGGCCGTGCGCCCGAGCTCGGCCCAATCGATCGCTTCCACCGGCGCGACCCAGCGAGGGAGGGCCGGGGCGGTCAGCATCAGCCGCAGGAACAGCGTCCCTCGGCATCCCGCCCACAGCTCGGGCGGCAGCACCGCCTCGCCGCGGGTCCAGCGCGTGCCGGCCTCGGCGGCGTGGAAGCCCTCACGGAGGCGGGGATCGTCCAGGGCGACGACGCGGGCGCCGGTCAGCCCGTCGTCGATCGTCAGCGCCGCCAGCGGGAGGCCAAGCGGCCGGTCGTCGGTCGAGCCGGGGATGACATGGGTCGGCACGCTGACGGCCGAGACAAGGCGTAGGTCGCGGACGCCGGCCGGGAGGACGAAGCGGGCGGTGAGGTCGAACACCTCGGGATGAACCACGCGCCCGTCGGCGACGAGGTGCAGTCCGGCGAAGGTGTCCTCGACCCGGCGCCAGCCGAGCGCCTCGGCGCGCTCCGCAAGCCGGGCACGGACCAGATCGACCAGAGGCCCTGCCTCGTGGAACGGCCGGCAGAAGGGCAGGGGGCCTTCCGGGCGGGCATCGGGGGCGGCCAGAAGATCGGTGGCGTCGGTGTCGGCGAAGAAGCGGCGGTTGCCGCAATCGAGGTAGCTTTCAGCCGCAAGGCCCTCGACGATAAGCAGGTCGTGGCTGTCGAGTTCGACGTGCCAGTAGGTGACGCTCTCGGCCGCAACCTGGGAGACGGTGGTGCCGTTGACGAGGCGGATGGCCGGAATCAGGATTTCGCCGAGCACGTCCACGGCGATGGCGTGGGCGGGCGACACGAACAGGTCGCGGGCCGGGCGGCCCTCACTGAAGGCGTGCGCGGCGATGCGTACGGGCTGCCAGTCGGTCCGGCCCTGGCAGCGAACCGTGCGGTGGCCGATCCAGCGGATCGGGCGGGCCGCGCCGGAGACGGTCACGGCCAGATCGCCGACCCGCAGATGCTCGACCGCTACTTCGCCGCGGCGCGTTCGGATCGACGAGCCGGCGGCATAGCAGACGAGATTGTACGGGCTGGCAGTGGTCGGCCGGCTCGTGTTCAGGCTATAGAAGTTGTTCGTATAGAGATAGTATGGACCTTGACCGTTCGAGCTGGCCGAAACGATGACGTCGCTGTTGTCCGTCGTCCTCCGATAGTAATACAGCGTTGCTGCATTGTCGTCATCGTAGAAGCGATCGTTCGGGATATCGCCGAGGAGGTTCGGATCGTCGTTCGAGCCGTCGCTGAGATCCTGGAAATCCGTCGTCGCATTGGTGTTGGGCGACGGGCCGGAAATAATAGCGTTCTGATTGGCGTCGAAGGTAACGGGGTAGATGTTGTCGAATGCACGAAGCTCTTCTGACGTCGGCATCGTACGGGTCTCCGGTCGATGATCCGCGCGAATCAAAGACGGCGGCGCGGGTAATTCGTTCTGTGCGTGAGCGAACGAAATGTATCATCGGCCGGCGCTTCGGTCGTCCGAAGGTTGTCGCGGAAACGCTTTGCGTAAGTCGCTGTGACGCATCGGTCACAGATGCGTGATCCGCCAAACCGCGAGGAAGCATCCCGCGCACCCGGTCGGACGTGGTCTCTTGGAGGGGCGCGTCTGGGCCCGTCGCTACTCCGCCGCAGCCGGCAGCCCCGACTGCCGTCGCTCCATCACGGCGCTGCGCAGGCCCGCGATGTCGAGGAGCCAGACCAGCGCGCCGTAGACCAGCACGCCCGTGCCGATGCAGGCCGGCAGCGCCAGCCAGGGGGCGAGGGTGCGAAGGGGCCAGACCGCGGCGGCCATCGCGACGGTGGCGAGGGCCGCCGTCGCGATGTCGCGCCAGGGGAGGGCGATGCGGGTCGGGCCGGTCAGCGCCAGGACGGCGAGGAGGCCGAAGGCGGCGAGGAAGCCCAGCGTCTGGGCGACGGCGATGCCGGTGCCGCCGTAGGAGCCCGCGAGCGCCAGCAAGGCCAGCGCGTTGACGAGCGCGCCGAACAGGGCGGCGGCGATCACCGGCATGGTGCGGCGGCGGATCTGGAAGACCGGGTTGAGGGCGTAGTTCATGGCCGCGAAGGCGACGAGGCCCGGCAGCATCGGCAGCAGGTAGGCGGTGAAGTGGCCACGGAAGGCGTCGGGGACCACGATGGCCTCCAGCGCGGGCAGCACCGCCCAGACCCCGGCCGCGCTCGGCAGGATCAGGGCGGCGACCACCGCGAGGTTGCGGGCGACCTGGGCCTCGCCGGCCTGACGTCCGCCTTCCTCCTCCGCCCGTACCGCAATCTGGAACAGCAGCACATCGAGCGCCGCGCCGAGCGTGCCGAAGATGCGGGTGCCGATGTCGGAGGCGAGCGAGAAGTAGCCGGACTCGGAAAACCCGCCGACGGCCGCGATGGCGCTGCGGTTGGCAAACGGCAGGAGCTGATAGACGACGTTGGCCGCGATCAGCGGTAGGCCGTAGGTGACGAAGACCCGCAGCATCGTGCGCCCGCGCTCGGCGTCCGGGCGGTGGCGCGGATCGGTGAGGCCGCGATGGATCAGGATCGCGGCGAGGAACTGGCTGACGCCCGCCGCCGCGATCACCGCGGTGGCGTCTCCCGTCGCCCAGGCGGTGCCGACCATGAGGACGAGGGCGAGCCCGCTCTTGACCAGCACCAGCTTGAGATAGAGCCCGCCGATGAAGCGGGCGCGGGCCAGCGTCGTCTGGTAGTCGAAGAAGCCGATGCCGATGGCGGTGGCGACCGCCGCGGCGGCGAGCGTCGCGGGCGGGCCGGCGATGGGGCGCCCGGCAAGGCAGAGTAGGGTCGCGGCGACGAGGCAGAGCGCGGTCGCGGCGTAGGCCCGGTCGAGCACGGCGCGGATCCACGGCTCCTCGCCGCGCACCCGCTCGGAATAGAACCGCGTCGCCGACAGCCGCAGCCACTCGAAGAACAGGGTGGTGAGCACCACCGAGCCGGCGATGCCGAGCGCGAAGCGGCCGAAATCCGCCGGGCCGAGGATCTGCGCCAGCAGCAGGCCGAGGGCGAGGTTCAGGACCGCGTTGACGACGTAGGCTGCGATGACCGCCATGGGCTTCGGGTGTTTCCTGAGCGCAGGAGCGTGTGCCGGACGGTTGAGACGGATTTACGTCAGCGGGGCGCTACGCAAGGCGGCGGCCGGAGCGCTCGCGGTGATGTGCGCGGGGCGCAGGGCCACCTCACGGTAGATGCGCTCCAGCCGGTCGAGATGGCGGTCGAGCGTCAGCGGGTCGGCCCAGAACCCATCGTAGGCGGCCCGGCTCATGGCCCGGGCGGTGGTGTCGTCGGACAGCCGCGTCATCGCGGCGGCCAGCGAGGCGGGATCGCCCGAGCGGAACCACAGGCCGCTGATGCCGTCCGCCACCGCCTCGCGGCCCGCGCAGATGTCGCTGACGATCACCGGAGTGCCGAGCGCCAGCGATTCCAGCACGGTGAGCGGCTGGCCTTCGTACCAGACGGAAGGGAAAACCAGGGCGCGGGCGGCCCGCAACTGCCGCTTCACGCCCGCCGGGTCGTGCCAGCCGAGGAACTCGGCCTCCGGATAGGCTGCTTCCAGCTCGGCCCGCTGCGGGCCGTCGCCGACGAAGATCGCGCGCTGGCCCGACAGCCGCGCGGCCTGCGCGAACAGCCCGGCGCCCTTTTCCGCCGAGAGGCGGCCGACGAAGACGAAGCCGCCGGGTTCACCGTCTTCCTTGTGGCCCAGCGGCTCGGCATCGATCGGGTTGCCGACATCGTACCATTGCGTGTCGGCGGGCAGGTGCGGCGCCAGCACCTCGCGCTGGAGCCGGCTGATGGTGATGACCGCGGCGAGGTTGTCGATCATGCCGGTGTTGCGCATCAGCACATGGCGGCCGACCCGCATCAGCTTGCGGGCGTAGCCGCGGGAATCGCAGTTGTGCGAGACGCAAGCTAGCGAGACCGGGGCCCGATGGCAGGCCGCCGAGACGGGGTAGTCGTAGAAGCCGCCGTTGGGACAGGCGAGGTAGTACTCGTGCATGGTGAACACGACCGGCGCCTTGCTGCCGGCCAGCACCGGCCCGATCGAGGGCGAGAGCGCCTTGGCCCAGGCATGGACGTGGACGACCGTCTCCTCCGGGTCGTGGCGGGCGAGGAGTTCGCCCAGCGCCGCCGCCGCCTTCTGGTTCCATAGCCACTGCACGCCGAAGCGGGCCAGCGAGTTCGTGGTCGTGACATCGACCTGATCGAGCAGGATCGTCTCGATGCCCGCAGGCCCCATCCGCGGATCGGCCGGGCCGACGGCGGCGAAGAAGGTGACCGCATGGCCGCGTGCGGCGAGACCCAAAGCGCTCTCAATGGCGACCTTGGCCTGCCCGCCGTTGATGTGGGCGTGATCCGCCACGACGATGATCGGCATCGGGCGCGGCCTATTTGCGGGCGATGACGTAGGCGAAGCTGGTGAAGGTGCGCCAGTCGCGCGCCCGCGCCACCCTGGTGAAGGCGGCATCGACCTGCTTGAGCCCAGGAATCTTCCAGAAGTAGCTGTAGCCGTAGAACGGCAGCACCACGACCTCGCGGAATCCGATCTCCTTCAGCACGGGCGCGATCACCGCCTCGCTGCCGCGGCAGAGATTGTAGTGGGCCGGGAATTTCGGGTTGTCGCCGTCGTCGGCGCGGTCCGGGAACAGGGTGTGCAGCACCGCGCGCGACAGGCGCTCGGGCATGATCTGGTTGGCGGCAAACGGCGGCGCGAACAGTGTCGGAAAGAAGCTCAGCGCCACGCCGCCGGGAGCCAGCAGATCGTGGACGTTGCGCCACATCTGCGCGACGTCGGGCACGTGCTCCATCACCATCCGGCAATAGGCGAAGTCGAACTGCTCGCGACCGGTGGCCTGAACCGTGTCCTTCGCGGCGATGTCGCAGCAAAGCTTGGAGAAGGCAGGGGGCGCCAGATCGAGTTCGCGCTGCGACAGGTCGTTGATCGTCACCGCGATGTCGTACTCGGTCAGTTCCGCCGGGCCGAACACCGGATCGCGCCCGCCGCCGATCTCGAGGTGGTGGCGCAGGCCGTATTCCCGGCTGAGCGCCAGGATCATGGCCTTGTAGTTCTCCCACGACCAGTTCCAGTCGGGCGAGTAGCCGAGATCGTCGGCGATGCCTTTCAGACTGCGCGGAGCGAAGGTCTGGACCGGCTGCGCGATCTCGAAATTGTGGCGGACGTTCATCGGGCAAACCCCAATCGTGCGGCTGGCGCCGACGATGGGGGCACGCGATTTCGAAACGATTAAGTGGGGTTTCCGGAGTGTCCGAGGTGCGCGGGTCTCGCTCCGGATGCTGTCCAAGACCTTAAACGCCGAGTTTCAATCGGCCCCTCCCGTCCACCCCCCTCATCCTGAGGTGCGCAGCCGAAGGCGGCGCCTCGAAGGAGGGCTCCAGAAGTCGCGCGGCTGGCTGGAGCCCTGCTTCGAGGCCGCATGCGCGGCACATCAGCATGAGGGGGAGAGGTGGGACGAGGCGGCGTCTACAGCCACCCCTTCGACTTGAAATACACCAGCGGCACGATCGCCGAGATCGCGATCAGCGCGAGCCCGTAGGGGTAGCCGTAGACCCAATCCAGCTCCGGCATGTGCTTGAAGTTCATGCCGTACATCGACGCCACCAGCGTCGGCGGCACGCCGACCACCGAGACGACGGTGAGGATGCGGAAGGCGTTGTTCTGCTCGACGTTGATGAGCCCGAGCGTCGCGTCGAGGAGGAACTGCACCGTCTCGGAGAGTCGGTTCTCGAACTCGTCGAGGGAGGCGATGTCGCGGGCCACGGTCTCGAAGCGGGGGGCGTCGCCCTCGTCGAGGTGCTGGCCGCATTCGCCCTTGGCGAAGGCGACGATGCGTTCCAGGCCGAGCAGGCTGGCGCGGACCTTCGAGAGCGACTTGCCGTAACGCCCGATCGAGCGCAGCAGGCGCCGCAGCGCGAGGTCGCGGCGCTTCGGGGCGCTGGCGTCGCCCTTGCGGGCGCCGGGACGGGCGCTGGCGTCGAAGTCGAAGATGCGGGTCGAGAGGTTGTCGAGGTCGGCCGACATCTCCTCCAACAGGTCCGCGAGGTTGTCGACCAGTTCCTCGACGACCAGCAGGAACATCCGGGCGCCGGTGCTGCCGTCGCCGTCCTCCTCGTCCACCCGTTTGCGCACCGCCGCGAAGGCCCGCATGTCGTGGTAGCGCACGGTGACGAGGTGCGTCTTGTTCAGGAGGAAGCCGAGCGGCTTCAGGGTGAAGTCCGAGCGGTCGAAGGTCACCATCGGCGTGGACAGCGAGATGCCGTCGCGGTTGCGCCGCAGCCGGCTCGACAGCTCGACTTCGCTCAGCGCGGCGCGGGAGGGCACGCGGATGCCGGTCTTCTCCTCGACGCGGGCCGCTTCCTCCGCGGTCGGATCGTCCAGGTCGATCCAGACCGCGTGATCCGGCAGGGGGGCGGCGCCGTGCAGGCGGCTCGCATCGACCGCCCCTTGCGGCCCGTGGAGGCTCATCATCGGAAAGGGATGCCCCGGATTCGTGGGATCGGAGAATGTCTCCGCACCGTCGGGCGGGCGCGGGAGATGCGGCGTCTTGACTCGAAACGGGCCTGCGCCTATCTCGCGGCCGTCGTTGGCACTCACGCAACGAGAGTGCTAACAGCCAGGGTAGGCGCGGTCGCTCGGGCCGCATCAAGACCAACCGCTATTCCGAAGCAAGAGGGTAGCTCATGAACTTCCGTCCGCTCCACGACCGCGTCGTCGTTCGCCGTATCGAGGGTGAAGAGAAGACGAAGGGCGGGATCATCATCCCGGATACCGCCAAGGAGAAGCCGCAGGAGGGCGAGATCGTCGCCGTCGGTTCGGGCGCCCGTGACGAGCAGGGCCGCGTCAACGCCCTCGACGTCAAGGTCGGCGACCGCGTCCTGTTCGGCAAGTGGTCGGGCACCGAGGTCAAGATCGACGGCCAGGATCTCCTCATCATGAAGGAATCCGACATCATGGGCGTCGTCGCCGCCTAAGGCCGCGCCCGCTTCATCCGCCCTTCGAGATCGCCGCGGCTGATCTCGGGGCTCCTTTCCCAAATTCGAGGTAGTACTCACATGGCAGCGAAAGACGTTCGTTTCTCCGCCGACGCTCGCGACAAGATGCTGCGCGGCGTCGACATCCTCGCCGACGCGGTGAAGGTGACGCTGGGCCCGAAGGGCCGCAACGTCGTGATCGAGAAGAGCTTTGGCGCCCCGCGCATCACCAAGGACGGCGTCACCGTCGCCAAGGAGATCGAGCTGGCCGACAAGTTCGAGAACATGGGCGCCCAGATGGTGCGCGAAGTGGCCTCGAAGACCAACGACATCGCCGGTGACGGCACCACCACCGCGACCGTCCTGGCCCAGGCCATCGTCCGCGAGGGCGCCAAGTACGTCGCCGCCGGCATCAACCCGATGGACCTGAAGCGCGGCATCGATCTGGCCACCCAGGCCGCCGTGAAGGACATCACCAACCGCGCCAAGAAGGTCGCCTCGTCCGACGAGGTCGCCCAGGTCGGCACGATCTCCGCCAACGGCGACAAGGAGATCGGCGAGATGATCGCCCACGCCATGCAGAAGGTGGGCAACGAGGGCGTCATCACCGTCGAGGAGGCCAAGACCGCCGAGACCGAGCTCGACGTCGTCGAGGGCATGCAGTTCGACCGCGGCTACCTCTCGCCGTACTTCGTGACCAACGCCGAGAAGATGGTCGCCGAGCTGGAAGACCCCTACATCCTCATCCACGAGAAGAAGCTGTCGTCGCTCCAGGCGATGCTGCCGGTGCTCGAGGCCGTGGTGCAGACCGGCAAGCCGCTCGTCATCATCGCCGAGGACATCGAGGGCGAGGCGCTGGCCACGCTCGTGGTCAACAAGCTGCGCGGCGGCCTCAAGGTCGCGGCCGTGAAGGCGCCGGGCTTCGGCGACCGCCGCAAGGCGATGCTCGAGGACATCGCGATCCTGACCAAGGGCCAGATGATCGCCGAGGATCTCGGCATCAAGCTCGAGAACGTGACGCTCCCCATGCTCGGCCGCGCCAAGCGCGTGCGCATCGAGAAGGAGAACACCACGATCATCGACGGTCTCGGCGAGAAGGACGACATCGAGGCCCGCGTCGGCCAGATCAAGGCGCAGATCGACGAGACCACCTCGGACTACGATCGTGAGAAGCTGCAGGAGCGTCTGGCCAAGCTCGCGGGCGGCGTGGCGGTGATCCGCGTCGGCGGCGCGACCGAGGTCGAGGTCAAGGAGAAGAAGGACCGCGTGGACGACGCGCTCAACGCCACCCGCGCCGCGGTGGAAGAGGGCATCGTCCCCGGCGGCGGCACCGCGCTGCTGCGGGCCAAGAAGGCGGTCGCCGAGCTGAAGTCCGACGTTCCGGACGTGCAGGCCGGCATCAAGATCGTCCTCAAGGCGCTTGAGGCCCCGATCCGCCAGATCGCCCAGAACGCGGGCGTCGAGGGCTCGATCGTCGTCGGCAAGATCACCGACAAGACCGACTCCGAGACCTTCGGCTTCAACGCCCAGACCGAAGAGTACGTCGACATGATCCAGGCCGGCATCGTCGACCCGGCCAAGGTCGTGCGCACCGCCCTTCAGGACGCCGCCTCGGTGGCCGGCCTGCTGGTGACCACGGAAGCCATGGTCGCCGACGCGCCGAAGAAGGACAGCGGCGCCCCGGCGATGCCGGGCGGCGGCGGCATGGGCGGCATGGACTTCTAAGTCCTTAGCCGTTCGTTGAAACAGGGAAAGGGGTCGCCGAGAGGCGGCCCCTTTTCTTTTGGGGGGCGGGTCCCCTCCCCGTAAGGGCAGGGCTATCGCATTTGGGTGATGAGGTCGGCGAGGAAGTCGTCATCCCATCCGGCGAGCTGTCGCTTGGTGTGCAGGGAGCCCTTGGCGGTGTCCTGGCGCAGGATGGCGAGGGCCAGTCG
>NZ_JBBXMW010000024.1:0-75590 GCF_038442325.1 Methylorubrum subtropicum
GTCCGGCACCGCCGAAAACAAACCCTGCACTTCCAGCATCGATCACCTCCTGTCTATAAGGAGGCGTCAACGCATGGCCTTCAACGCGGATCGACGCGCCGAAAAGTCATATGCGATAGCCCTGCCCGCAGAGGGGGGAGGGACGGCGCTGGGCTCAGTCCCCGCGCGGCCGGATCACAGTGGCCCTGCCCCCGTCCACCAACAACTCGGCCGGCACCGGATGGCTCAGGAACCCCGTCGGGCTGGCGGTGAGCCCGTAGGCGCCCGATTGCAGCACGGCGACGAGATCGCCCTCGGCCAGCGCCGGCAGCGGGGCGGCGCGGGCCAGCACGTCGAGCGGCGTGCAGAGCGGGCCGGACACGGTGCAGGGCGACGCCCCCTCCCCTTGCCGGACCGCCACCACGGGAAAGTCCCGCTTGACGATCTGGCCGAGATTGCCGCTCGCGGCGAGGTGGTGGTGCATGCCGCCGTCGGTGATGACGAAGCGCTGCCCACGCGAGGGCTTCACCGCCAGCACGCGGGCGACGTAGACCCCCGCCGGCCCGGCGAGGTAGCGGCCGGGCTCAAGCACCACGCGGGCGCCCGCCAGCATCGGATTTTTTTTGACGGTTTCAATCAAAGGTGGCAGCCCGGCGCGGAGCGCATCGAGATCGAGCGTCGCGTCGCCGGAAAAATACGGGATGCCGAGCCCGCCGCCGAGATCGATCGTTTCCAGCGGCCGCCCGGTTCTTTTGGCTATTTGCGCCGCGAGATCGAGGCCGTAGGCCCATTGCCCGAGCAGCGTGTCGGCCTTGAGCCCCTGCGTGCCCGCGAACAGGTGGAGCCCGACGAGGTAGAGGCGTGGTTGGCCCTCCACCGCGGCGACAGCTTCGAAAAGCTCTTCCTCGTCGAAGCCGAACGGCGAGGGTTTTCCCCCCATCCGCATCGCCCCGCCCTGCGCCGTCGCGCCGGGATTGATCCGCAGCGCCACCCGCACGGTCGTGCCGTGCCGCTCGGCCGCGGCGGCCACGCGCAACAGCTCCTCGCGGTTTTCGAGATGGATTTCGCCGATGCCGCCGCCGACCACCCGGTCGAGATCGGCCGCCGACTTGCCCGGTCCCGCGAACAGGATTTTTTGGGGGGGAACGCCGGCCTTGAGGGCGGCGTCGAACTCCGCGCCCGAGGCGATCTCGGCGCCGGCTCCTTCCGCGTGGAAGACGCGGATCACCGCCGGGTTGGGGTTGGCTTTCACCGAGTAATCGACCTCGGCGAAGCCCGCGACCGCCGCGCGGAGCGCCCGGTAGGCCCGGCGCAGCAAGTCCGCGTCGTAGACGAAGAGCGGCGTGCCATGCCGCTCAGCGAGGTCGTTCAGCGGCAGGCCGCCGACGTGGAGCACGCCGCTCGCATCGCGGGAAAAGTTTTGGGCGATCAGGGTGGTGGCGAGGTCGGGCGCGGCTTGGGTCATCAGACGCAGCCTTCTCCTCGGAGCGTGAGGCGGCCGTGTTCACGCATCAACCCGTGGGCAGAACAGTGCGCCTCTCCTCCCCCTTGCGGGGAGGAGGTAGGAGGTGGGGGTGGTGCAGAATGAGGCGTTCCGGTGCCTCCTGCACGACCCCCACTCCTACCCCTCCCCGCAAGGGGGAGGGGAACGCGTTGGCGATGTCGCGCCAGAGGGAATGTCTCACCCATCGGCCCGGATCTCCGCCGCCGCGCGTTCGGCGGTGAGGCGCTTGTAATCGACCTTGCCGTTGGGCGTGGTCGGCAGGGCGCTCACCGCCTCGATCGAGCGCGGCACGAGGTGGGGTGCGAGCGCTTGGCGCAGGCGCTGCATCACCTCCGCGGTGGCGGGCGCCTCGTCGGTCGGCACGGTGACGGCGTGGATGCGCTGGCCGAGGCTCGGGTCGGGCAGGCCGATCACGGCGGCCGCGCGGAAGGCGCCGGTCTCCATCAGGGCCGCCTCGACTTCCGTTGGGCTGACGCGGAACCCCTGCGTCTTGATCATCGCGTCCTCGCGGCCGATGAAGCGGAAGAAGCCGTCCGCATCCTCCACGGCGAGGTCGCCGGAGCGGCAGACGAGGGCGGGTGCCTGTCCCGCCTGGGGGAACGGATCGGGCACCAGCACGCGGGCGGTGTCCTCGGGGCGCTTCCAGTAGCCCATCGAGACGGTGGGGCCGCGGTGATGCAGGATGCCGGGCTCGCCCGGCCGGGCCCGCCGCCCATCGGGCGTCACCAGGAAAATCTCGGTCTCGGGGATGGCGCAGCCGATCGAGTCGGGGCGCCGGTCGATCTCGTCCGGCGGTAGGTAGGTCGAGCGGAAGGCTTCCGTCAGGCCGTACATCAGCACCACGGCCGTGTGCGGCAGGCGCTGGCGCAGCCGCGCGATGGTCGGCACCGCGAGGCTGCCGCCGGAATTGGTCACGTAGCGGAGCGTCGAGAGGTCGGCCTTGGCGAGGTGCGGGGCGGCCCGCGTCAGCAGCGTCCACAGGGTCGGGACTCCGGCCAGCCCGGTGATGCGGTGGGTCTCGAGCGCGCGCACCACGTCGTCGCCGAGCCGCGGCGTCAGCAGCACGATCCGGGCGCCCTGCTCGACCGTGGTGAGGAGCTGATTGAGGCCGTAATCGAACGAGAACGGCAGCACCGAGAGAATGCGGTCGTCGGACTGAATCCCGAGATAGGTCCGCACGATGCGGGTGCCGGCGATCAGGTTGGCGTGGGAGAGCATCACCCCCTTGGGCAGGCCGGTCGAGCCCGAGGTGTAGAGGATCGCGGCCAATCCTTCGGGCGCCGGCGCGCCGGGGGTGAGCGGCTTTTCGCCGGGCTCGGCCGTCTCCTCGGTGAGGATGCAAAACCCAAAAAAATCGTCCAGCGCGCCTTCCAGGCTGTCGGCATGGCCCCGGTCGGTCAGGAGCGCGCGGGCGCCGCTGTCGGCGACGATGTGGCGGACCTGGCGCGGGCGAAGGCTCGGATGGATCGGCACGAACACGCCGCCGGCCGCGCTGATCGCGAAGAGGGCGACGCATTCGCGGATCGATTTCGGCAGCAGGATCGCGACCCGGTCGCCGGGCTTCAGGCCGAGCGCGGTCAGGCGTGCGCTCAAGGCGGCGACGCGGGCCCGGAAGGCGCCGTAGGTCAGCGTCTCGGCGCCGTCCACGACGGCGACCGCCGCGTCGGCGCCCGCGCGCGCGAGCAGGTGATGCAGCAGGCTCGGGGCCATGGATTCGGTCAGGCGGGGCGCCGGTCGTCGATGAAGTGGGCCAGCGTGTCGACGCTCTCGAAATTCGAGAGGTCGAAGCTGTCCTCGTCGATTTCGACGCCGAAGCGGTCGCCGAGATGCATCATCAGATCGAGGATGCCGATCGAGTCCAGCGCGTCGCTGGTCACGAGCGAGGTCGAGCCCGTGACCGAGCCGGGGGGCAGGCCCGGGTTGCGGGCCGCGATGAAGGCGAAGATCGCCTCCTTCACGTCAGCCATCGACTGGACCACGGCCGTCGCCTTCCCCCAAAGAACCTCGCGGCGGATGAGGCTCGCGGCTTACGCCCAAACGGGGGGGCAAGTCCATCGCGCGCGGCGCTCGCTTGACTCGGGGGCCGCCGACCGGTGCCGTGCTCCGCATGACGTCGAGCGACATGAACACCGCCCCGAGGCCGCGCCGCGTCCTCGTGCTGGGCGCCACCGGTACGATCGGGCGGGCCACCGTGCGGGCGCTGGCGGCGCGCGGGCACGCCGTGACCTGCCTCGTGCGGCCGGGTTCCGATCCGGGGCTGCCCGCGGGGGCCGCCGTGCGGTTCGCCGACGTGACCGATCCGGTGGCGCTCGCCCGCGACGGCGTTCGCGGCGAGGCGTTCGACGCTTTGGTCTCGTGCCTCGCCTCGCGCACAGGCGCGCCCCGCGACGCCTGGGCGATCGACCACGATGCCCACATGAACGCGCTGGCGGCGTGCCGGGAGGCGGGCGTCGGCCACGTCGTACTGCTCTCGGCGATCTGCGTGCAGAAGCCGCTCCTCGCCTTCCAGCACGCCAAGCTCGCCTTCGAGGTGGCGCTGATCGCGTCCGGGCTCGACTACAGCATCGTCCGGCCGACCGCCTTCTTCAAATCGCTGTCGGGGCAGGTCGAGCGGGTGCGGCGGGGAAAACCGTTCCTCGTGTTCGGGGACGGACGGCTGACCGCCTGCAAGCCGATCTCGGACGACGATCTCGCCGCCTATCTCGCGGATTGCCTCGACGATCCGGAGCGCCGCAACCGCGTGCTGCCGATCGGGGGCCCAAGCCCCGCGATCACGCCGCTTGCGCAAGGGGAAGCGCTGTTCGCCCTGCTCGGGCGCGAGCCGCGCTTCCGGCACGTGCCGGTGGGGTTCCTGGATGCGATCATCGCCGTCCTGAGCGGGCTCGGGCGCGTCGTGCCGAGGCTCGCGGCAAAAGCCGAACTCGCGCGGATCGGGCGCTACTACGCCACCGAATCGATGCTCGTCCTCGATCCGGCGACCGGGCGGTACGATGCCGACGCGACGCCCTCGACGGGCTCGCAGACATTGTTCGAGTATTACGCGCGGCTGGTGCGCGGCGAGGCCGTGGCCGAGCGGGGGGAGCACGCGGTGTTTTGATGCTGGTCGCGATGGGGCCGCGTTTGATCAGCCCATCCCACCCAATCCCCTCATCCTGAGGTGCCGCGAAGCGGCCTCGAAGGAGGGCTCCAGGGATCGCGCGGCTGGCTGGAGCCCTCCTTCGAGGCTCCGCCTTCGGCTGCGCACCTCAGGATGAGGGGGATGGGTTGGAGGGGCGGGGCGAGCGGGCCCTCAGACCCCCGCCTCATCCTCCGGGATCACGTCCACCTCGACCGTCAGCTTCTGCGCGCCGGCCGAGGAGACGATGCCGTCGATGGGGGCGACGTCACCGTAGTCGCGGCCGCGGGCCACGACGATGTGGTCGTTCTGGACGACGCAGTCGTTGGTGGGGTCGAGGCCGATCCAGCCGTAGTCCTGCCCGCACCACAGGGCGACCCAGGCGTGGCTGGCATCGGCCCCGCGCAGGCGGGGGCGGCCGGGCGGGGGGCGGGTGCGGAGGTAGCCGCTGACATAGGCCGCGGGCAGGCCGAGGCCGCGCAACCCCGCGATCATCACGTGGGCGAAGTCCTGGCAGACGCCGGCCCGGAGCGCGAAGGCCTCGGCCAGCGGCGTCGAGACGGTGGTGGCCTTGGCGTCGAACTTGAAGTCGTTGCGCATCCGCCGCATCAGCTCGACGGCAGCCCCGTAGGCGCTGCGGCCGGGGGAGAAGCTGCCGCGGGCGTAGTCGGTGACCGCGGGGACGAGGGGCACCCGCTGGCTGCGGAACTGGAAATGGGCCGGGCCGTCGGGGCCGAGGCTCGGGAGCGCCAGCGCCGCCTCGCGCACGGCCTCCCAGGCGGGGCCGGATTCCGGCGGCGGGGGGGCGGCGCGCTCGACTTCGACCCGCGAGAACGCCTCGACGGAAAACGTGGTGTGGGGCGCGTCGAGGACGAGGCTGACCGTGTCGAGGCCGAAGAAGTCGCGCCGCTCCAGGCGGCTCTTCGGGGCCGGCGTGATCGCGACCGTGCTCTCGATCACCCGCTGCCCGTCGCCGTCGCGCGGGCGCAGGCGCAGGGTGCAGCGAGCGGAGCGGACGGTGCGGGCGTAGCGGTAGGTGGTGAGGTGGCGCAGGCCGTAGATCACGCGAGACCCGTCAGCTTCTCGGGCCGCAGCGCCTCGGCGCCGCTGGGGAAGTAGCGGCCGGCGATGCCGTCGGCGAGGCGTTCCAGCTCCTCGGCCAGCACTTCCAGGCCCTCGCCGTCGATGTCGGCGGCGGGCGCGGTCTGGAAGGTGCCGGCGAGCGTCAGCGCGTGGCGGCGGTGCGGCTCGGGCAGGCCGTCGGCGGCGAGCGCGGGCAGCGCGTCGAGATGGGCGACGATTCTACCCATCTGGTAGGCGACCGAGCGCGGGTTGTAGGGGTCGAGCACGCCCATGTCGCAGACGGCGTCCCGGCTGACGCCCGCGAGATACCGGGCGCCGTAGGCGATCTGCGAATCGACCAGCGCCAGCATCACGCCCAGATCCTCGGCGCTGGCGTCCGCGCCGCAGAAGGCGGCGGCGAAGCCGCAGGTGTTGATCGCCCGCTCGATCCGCCGGCCCATATCGACGAAGCGCCAGCCCGCGCCGTGGTTCATGTTCTCGTGGGCGAGACCGTTGAGCGCCGAGAGATGGCCGAGCGCGCGCTCGGCCCTGCCGCGCAGCTGCGCCTCGGTCGGGGTGAAGACCTCGCTGAAGACGAGGGTGTCGCGCAGGTCCGCCAGCGAGCGCCACGCCTCCGCGGGGAGGCGTTCGCGGAGCGAAGCTGCGATGCGGCGGGCCTCCAGCGCGTGGTTGAGGGCCGAGCCGTAATGGTCGCGCCCGCTCAAGGCCTCCTGGGCCAGCACGGCGGTCGGCAGGTCGGCGGCCTCGACGCAGTGCCATTCCTTCAGGAGCGCGCGGATGCGGCGGGCGGTCGGCGCGTCCTCGGCGGCGCAGGGGTCGGCGGTGATCGCTTCGCCGAAGCCGCCGAGATGGGCCTGGACGAGGCGGATCACGGCCTCGGCCCGCTCCAGATAGCGCCCGAGCCAGAACAGGTTGTCGGCGGCGCGCGACGGCAGGTGGCCGGCGATGCGGCGGATGCGCGGCGGCGTGGTCAGCACGAGGCTCGGCGTATCGACGGGCGTGTCGGACAGCACCCACACGTCGGCGGAGCGGATGCCGGCGCGCATCTCGCTCGGGTCGGCGTCCTCGCGCTCGGCGACGCGGCAGAATGCGCTCGGCAGCACGCGCCAGCCCTCCGGGGTCCAGGCGGCGAAGACCCGCATGACGAAGGGCCGGGCCACCAGCGCCCCGTCCTGCCAGGACGGCATGGTCGAGAGCGCGGCGGATTCCTGCGCCACCCAGTCGAAGGCGCGCTCGCGGAGCGCGGCCAGCGCCCGCTCGCGGGCGGCGCCGAAGGCGATGGGGGCGAGCAGCGCGTCGCGCTCGGGGCCGCGCACGGCGGTTGCCGCGGGTCGCAACGTCAGGGCGTCGAGATGGTCGAGGGTATGGGCGAGGCCGTCGGGGTCGCCGCACCACCATGTCCGGGGGCCGGTGAGCCGCAGATCCTCGCCGGTGAGGGCTTGCGCGATCCGCGGCAGGTAGGGACTGAGCGCGGCCGATTCGACCACGCCGGAGCCCGGCATGTTGCCCATCACCACGCCGCCCCGGCGCAGCACGTCGAGGAGGCCCGGCACGCCGAGGCGCGAATCGGTGCGCAGTTCGAGCGGATCGAGATAGTCGGCATCGATCCGGCGCCACAGGGCGTCGGCGCGCTTGAGCCCCGCGATGGTGCGGACATGGACGAGGCCGTTGCTGACGACGAGGTCGTCGCCCTCGACCAAGAGGAATCCGAGATAGCGGGCGAGCGCGGCCTGCTCGACATAGGTGCTGCTGTAGGGGCCCGAGGTCAGCAGGCAGATGCGCGGGTCGCTGCGCTCGCAAGCCGCGGCGAGGCCGGAGCGGAACGCCTGGAAGAAGCCCGGCAGGCGCTCGACATGCAGGTCGGCGAACAGGTCCGGGAAGGCGCGGGCCAGCACCATCCGGTTCTCCAGCGCGTAGCCGAGGCCGGACGGCGCCTGGGTCCGGTCGGCGAGCACCTGCCAGCGCCCGTCGGGGCCCCGGCCGACATCGGCGGCGTAGATCGGCAGCCAGCGCCCGCCGGGCGGGGTCAGGCCGTGGGCCGGGCGGAGGTATTCGGGGCTGCCCGCGACGACGCCCGCGGGCAGCAGGCCGTCGGCCACGAGCCGGCCCGGCCCGTAGATGTCGGCGACGATGCGCTCCATCAGCCCGGCGCGCTGGACGATGCCCGCCGACAGCTCGGCCCAATCCGCGGCGCCGATGACGAGGGGCAGGGAGCCCAGCGGCCAGGGATGCTCCTGCTTGTCGCCGTAGACCCGGTACGAAATCCCCGCATCGCGGATATGCCGCTCGGCGGAGAGGAAGCGGGCGGCGATCTCGCGGTCGTCGAAGCGGCCGAGCCGGTCGAGGAAGCGCGGATAGGCGCCGCGCAGCGCGCCGTCCGGCCCCACCAACTCGTCGGCGCGGCCCAGGTGCAGCCTGTAGCCTTCCGTCCAGCGGCGGATGCGCGAAGCCGCCTCTTCGGTCGCCGAGACCTCTCGGGCCGCCGCGGCCGGATCGGGGCGCGCGGCCCCGTCCACAGCAAGGGCGGCCGCAGGACTCATCTGGGAGCAGGCGTGCGCAGGTCGAGGGTGAGCGGGAACTCGGTGGTGCGCTCCTCGGGCGGCATCGTCACGGTGCCGGGGGTGTGGCCCATGGCCTCGAAGCGGGCGAGACGGCGCCCCTCCGCCTCGTAGGCGTTGACCGGGAAGCTCTCGTAGTTGCGCCCGCCCGGATGGCTCACGTGGTAGCGGCAGCCGCCGAGCGACCGGCCGCTCCACGAATCGAGAATGTCGAAGGTCAGCGGCCCGTGCGGCGGGATCGTCGGGTGCAGCGAGGAGGCCGGCTGCCACGCCTTGAACCGCAGGCCCGCCACCGCCTCGCCCACGGCGCCGGTCGGCGTCATCGGCAGGCGCCGGCCGTTGCAGGCGATCACGTGGCGGCCGGGGACGAAGCCCTCGACCTTCACCTGAAGCCGCTCGACGGATGCATCCACGAAACGCACGGTGCCCCCGGCGGTCCCCTCTTCGCCCAGCACGTGCCAGGGCTCCAACGCCTGCCGCAGTTCGAGGCTCACGCCGCCCTGCTCGACCCGGCCGAAGACGGGGAAGCGGAACTCGCGCTGCGCCGCGAAGGCCTGGGCATCGAACTCGTACCCGCCGACGCGGAGGTCTTCCAGCAGGTCGAGGAAGTCGGCCCAGAGGAAATGCGGTAGCATGAAGCGATCGTGGAGCGCCGTGCCCCAGCGGACACAGCCGCCGGTCCGCGGCTCGCGCCAGAGCCACGCCACGATGGCGCGCAAGAGCACCTGCTGGGCGAGGCTCATGCGGGCGTCCGGCGGCATCTCGAACGAGCGGAATTCGAGCAGGCCGAGCCGCCCCGTGGGGCCGTCGGGCGAGAACAGCTTGTCGATGCAGATCTCGGCGCGGTGGGTGTTGCCGGTGATGTCGGCCAGGATGTTGCGGAACAGGCGGTCCACCAGCCAGTGCGGGATGTTGGCCTCGCCTGGCCCCGGCACCTGCGCCATGGCGATCTCCAGCTCGTAGAGACCGTCGTGGCGCGCCTCGTCCATGCGCGGCGCCTGGCTCGTTGGGCCGACATAGAGGCCGGCGAACAGGTAGGACAGCGACGGGTGGCGCTGCCATGTCAGCACGAGGCTCTTCAGGAGGTCGGGCCGGCGCAGGAACGGCGAATCGGCCGGGCTCGCGCCGCCGAGCACGACGTGGTTGCCGCCGCCCGTGCCGGTGTGGCGCCCGTCGATCATGAACTTTTCGGCGCCCAGCCGCGTCTGGCGCGCCTCCCCGTAGAGGCCGCGGGTGATGTCCACCGCCTCGCGCCAGGAGGCGGCGGGATGGACGTTGACTTCGATCACGCCGGGATCGGGCGTGACCTTGATGACGGACAGG
This sequence comes from Methylorubrum subtropicum, assembly GCF_038442325.1. NCBI lineage: Bacteria > Pseudomonadati > Pseudomonadota > Alphaproteobacteria > Hyphomicrobiales > Methylobacteriaceae > Methylorubrum > Methylorubrum subtropicum. The sequence continues at coordinate 9,563 of NZ_JBBXMW010000024.1, forward strand.
CGCGGATCATAGGGCGGCTCGTAGCCCTCGATGTGGAGGGGTCGGCCGACCGCCTCGGCGGCCTTCTCCAGATGGCCGACGAGGTCGAGATAATCGTCGGCCCGCTCCAGCGGCGGCATGAACACGCACAGCACGCCCTCGCGCGGCTCGACCGCCAGCGCGGTGCGCACGGCCACGCCCGAGACGCCGCCGCCATTGGCGCGGTCGGCGCCCTTGGGCAGGGGCGCGCCGGGATCGGTCGGCAGGCTGCCACGCTCTTCGAGCGGGTCCTGCGGGTGATAGTAGGGGTAGGAATCGGACGGGACGTGCGGCAGCGAGCCGAGCGGCAGGCGGAAGCCCATCGGCGAGTCGCCGGGGCTGAGATAGGCGCCGCCGCGGCGGAACTCCCAGGCCTCCGAGATCCAGGCCCTGCCCTCGCCGGCGGCGAGGTTGGCGAGCGGCAGGACGTAGCCGACGGGCTGATCCAGGCCGCGTTCGAACACGCGCTTGAAGCGGGCATCGGCCTCGACGCTGCCGGTCTGCGGGGCGGAGGTGGTGACGTTGACCGGAAGCTCGCTCTCGCGGCTCTTCCAGTAGACCGCGTCCTCGTAGGCCGGGAAGACGAAGCGGGCGAGGCCGAGCCGCTCGGCGAGCGCCCCGAGCAGCGCCTTGGCGTCGGCCACGGTCGCGTCCTTCGGGCCGGTCTCGGCGGCGATCCGGTCGGCGTTCCGCCAGATCGGCTGGCCGTCCTTGCGCCAGTAGAGCGCGAAGGCCCAGCGCGGCAGGCTCTCGCCAGGATACCACTTGCCCTGGCCGTAATGCAGCATGCCGCCCGCGGCGAATCGGTCGCGCAGGCGGCGGATGAGCTGGTCGGCGAGCCCCCGCTTCGTCGGGCCGACCGCCGCGACGTTCCACTCGGGCGATTCGAAATCGTCGATCGACACGAAGGTCGGCTCGCCGCCCATGGTCAGGCGCACGTCCTGCGCCTTGAGGTCGGCGTCGATGCGCTCGCCGAGCGCGTCCATGTCGGCCCAGACATCCTCCGAGAACGGCTTGGTGATGCGCGGGGCCTCTGCCACGCGGGTGATCTTCATCTCGTAGGAGAATTCGACCTCCGCCGGCTCGGCGAGGCCGGAGATCGGGGCGGCGCCGTGGTAGTGGGGCGTGGCGGCGAGCGGTATGTGGCCCTCGCCGGTGAGCAGGCCGGAGGTGGCGTCGAACCCGATCCAGCCCGCGCCGGGCAGGTAGACCTCGGCCCAGGCGTGGAGATCGGTGAAGTCGTTCGACGTGCCCTTGGGGCCATCGACCGCGACCGTGTCCGGCACGAGCTGGATCAGGTAGCCCGAGACGAAGCGCGCCGCGAAGCCGAGGCGGCGCAGCACCTGCACCAAGAGCCACGCCGAATCGCGGCAGGAGCCGCTCTTCAAGGTCAGCGTCTCGGTCGGCGTCTGCACGCCGGGCTCCATCCGTACGCCGTAGGCGACCTCGCGGGCGACCAGCTCGTTGAGCGCCACGAGGAAGGTGACCGTGTGGGTCTCCTCCGGCACGCGCTTCAGGAAGGCGTCGATCTCGGGCCCGCCCGCGTCGTCGAGGACGAGGTAGGGCGCGAGCGCGAGCTTCAGGTCGTCGTGATACGCGAAGGGGCGGCGCTCGGCGTACGATTCCACGAAGAAGTCGAACGGATTGATCACCGCGAGGTCGGCGGTGAGATCGACCTCGACCCGGAACTCCTCGGTCTTCTCCGGGAAGACGAGGCGGGCGAGCCAGTTGCCGCTCGGGTCCTGCTGCCAGTTGATGAAGTGGTTCTCCGGCACGACCTTCAGCGCGTAGGCCGGCACCCGGCTGCGGGTGTGGGGCGCGGGGCGCAGGCGGATCGTCTGCGGCCCGAGCGCGATCGGCCGGTCGTAGCGGTAATGCGTGACGTGGTGCAGGGCGGCTTGGATCGACACGGAATCTCCGGACGTCTCGTCTGGTCTCGAACGGCCTCGCGCGGCCTTGAGGGGCTTTCCCGCGCTTATACGACCGCGGCGGGGCGAGGCACGCCGGAAAAAGCAAGAAGCGTGCTTTGGGGATGAGCATGCTTTGGGCATGCGGCGTGCTTTGGGCATGCGGCGTGCTTTGGGCATGCGGCGTGCTTTGGGGATGAGAGCGCGGTTTGGTGGAACCGTACTAGTAGCCGCCGCTTAGGTCCCTTGGGGACCGGCGCGGCCGGACGATCCTCCCCGCTGCGCGAGCCGCATCCATGAAAATCTTCCAGTGCCAGGCCTGCGACCAGCCGGTCACTTTCGAGAGCACGGTCTGCCAGAGCTGCGAGCGGCGGCTCGGCTATGTCTGCGACCGGCACGCGGTCTCGGCGGTGGAACCCTGCGGCGAGGACGCGCGCGGCCCGTTGTTCCGCGCCTACGCGCATCCGGGGCGCAAGTACCGCTTCTGCGCCAACGCCGCGCACGACGCCTGCAACTGGCTGGTGCCCGAGGACCTCGACGAGCCCTACTGCGTCACCTGTCGCCACAACCGCGTGGTGCCCGACCTCGCGGTGCCGGCCAACGTCGCGCGCTGGCGCCAGATCGAGGCGGCCAAGCGGCGGCTGTTCTACTCGCTGCTGCGGCTCGAACTGCCGCTGGTGACGCGGGCGCAGTATTCCGACGGGCTCGCCTTCGACTTCCTGGTCGATCCGGCCGAGACGCAGTCGCCCGGACCCCCCGTCATGACCGGCCATCTCGACGGGCTGATCACGCTCTCCATCGCCGAGGCCGACGACGTCGAGCGCGAACGGCGGCGCAAGCTGTTCGGCGAGTATTACCGCACGCTGCTCGGGCATTTCCGCCACGAGATCGGCCATTACTTCTGGAACCTGCTGGTGCGCTTCGACGCGAGCCTGCCGCTGTTCCGGGCCCTGTTCGGCGACGAGAGCGTCGATTACGGCCTCAGCCTGCAGCGCTACCACGCCCATGGCCCGGCGCCGCACTGGGAGGAATCGTTCGTCTCGGCCTATGCCACCGCTCATCCGTGGGAGGATTTCGCCGAGACCTTCGCCCACTACCTGCACATCGTCGACACGTTGGAGACGGCGAACGCCTTCGAGATCCGGGTGAAGCCCAAGCACCGGGCGGGCGCCGACACGACGGGTGCGGTCACGGTCGATTTCGACCCCTACGAGACGCCGGACTTCCAGCGGATCGTGGAGGCGTGGATTCCGCTGACCTACGCGGTCAACTCGCTCAACCGCTCCATGGGCCAGCCGCCGCTCTACCCGTTCACGCTGACGCCCGCGGTGATCGCCAAGCTCGCCTTCGTCCACGAGCGCATCTACGCCGCCCGCCTGCCCGGCGGGATGGAGGTGGAGAGCGCCGAGATGCTCAAGGCGGTGATCGCGGGGCTCCGTCAGCGCGTGGCCGCGCCGACGGTTTAGACACCCAGGCCGTCATTCCGGGGCGCGAAGCGAACCCGGAATCCACGACTGGCCGCGACGGTTCGACTTCGACCGGGCTTCCCGCATCACGGGTGGATTCCGGGTTCTCGCCTTCGGCGAGCCCCGGAATGACGGGGTGAGGGTCTCACTCCGCCGGCTGGGCGGCCTTCGGCGCGGCGGGCTTCGGGGCGGGCTTGCCGGCCGGCGCCGGGCCGGCGGTGCCGGTGGCGGTGGGGCCGTTGGCGGCGGCGGCCGTCGCGGGCTTCGGCGCCCACTCGGCGTCGGCGCGCGGGCCGGTCGGGCTGTTGGTCGGGCCGGCGAGCTGGCCGGGGGCGAGGTCGTTGACGCGCTTCCACGTCTGCGACTGGCACAGGAAGGCGATGAGACAGCCCTTGACGGTCAGCTCCTCCGGCTCCTCCGACCACACCGTCACGTCGTAGAACTTGCCGTCCTCGGCGTTGTAGATCTTGCCCTCGTAGCGGGCATCCTCGTTGAGCTTAAGCCCGAGGATGAGCTGGTGGCCGAGCGAGGCGCGGGCGCGCTTCTTCGGGTCGGGATTGCGGAAGTCGATCCGCGGCTTGCCCTCGTCGTTGTTGGGCACCTTCAGCCACACCGCGTAGCCGCACAGGTTCTTCTCCTGCGGGCCGCACTTCTCGACGCGGATGCGCGCCTTGCCGTCCTGGGTCAGCCACGTGCCCGACGGGTCCCGGTGCGGGGCCGCCAGGGCCGGGGCCGCGACCAGGGTCGCGAGGGCGGCGAACGCGCCGGCGCGGAGCAGCGCGCGAGCGGAGGCGAAGGCGGCGATCGGTTCAAAGGTCATGCAATCATCCCCGTTCCGGGACGGCGGGCCGCGCCGCGCGTCACCGACATGGCTCCGGCCTCAGGGCCGGACGGCGGCAGGCCGATTTTCACGGCCCGTTGCCTTCTGGCCGCAGCCATCGAACGGGAAGGTGACCGGATCATGACCGCTTCACGGCCTTCCCGGAGCAAATCTTTCGGGGCACTCGCCCCGATTCCTAGGTTGGCCTCAGTCACCGGCGCCCGCCTCCGCGGGCTTAGGCTTTCGCTCCGCTCGACGCCTCGGCTGAAAGCCGAGGCCCGCCAAGTGGGATGTTCTGGGCGGCGCTCTTCGCGCCGTGAAGCCGCTGACGCGGCTTCGAGCGACGGCATACGCTCCGCACCACGCGAAAGGGGCCGGCGCGCTGGCGCCGACCCCTTTCCGACGATTCCGTCGGGGAGAAGAAATTACTCCGCCGGGGTGACGTCGGCGGTGAAGTGGCCGCACCAGTCCTTGGAGGCGACCACCGGCCACAGGCCGTGGCCCTGCGGCTCCGGCTGGCTCACCGGCGGGTTGAAGCGGCACAGGCCCTCGTCGCCCGAGGCCTGGCCGGCATTGGTCTTGTGCTCGTCGAAGAAGCGGCAGCTCTGGCAGGCGGCGTTGTTGCTCGACATGGCTCTCTCCGATGTTCGCGGCGCCCGGCTCGGAACCGATCCGCCTTCGAGTTTTTAATTAGAGCGGTTCCAGAGAAGCGTCAAGCAGTTTAGAACGATTCCGGTTTGTGAGCCGGGGAAGCAGCGGGCGCCGCTCGGCTTTCCTTGTTTCGGGGGCTCGGCCGCCGTCCGCGCCAACCCCGTCATCGCGAGGCGAAACTGACCCGATCCAGGGCGCGTCGTTTTCAGGGAAGGCGAGCCTGTGCCGACGAAACGGCACGGGGGAGGCTCATCCGGACCATGCGGAGCGCTGGATTGCTTCGGCTTCGCCTAGCAATGACGGCGGAGGGTTCGCGGCCACCGCTGAGAGGCGGAGACGCTGAGAGGCCGAGACGGGGAGAGGTGGTGGGCACGGTGCCCCGGTTCTCCCCCGGTGCGGGGCTCGCGGGCGAGTGCGCAGGAACCGGTTTCGGCCGCGCCGTCCCGCGACAACCCCTTAAGATCCGGTTAACGTCGGCCCCGCTCTTGCACGAAAATCCCGTGCGGGGGCCGGAAGAGGCGACGATGGATCGTTCCGGGACGCGAGACGGTGCCGAATCGGACAACGGCCGCACGGAGGCCGGCCGCGCGCTCGTCGCCGGGGTGCCGGCCGGCCCGGCGCCGCGGGTCCGCGGCGGGCGCCCGCTCGCGGAATTCCTGACCCAGCTCATCGTCAGCGCCGATCCCGGCCTGCGTCCGGCGCGCCTGGAACGCACGAAGGCCGCGGTCGCGCTCTACGCGCGGGCCGCGGCCTTCGAACGGGGCTGACGCCCCGCTTCGTCTACCGAATGGATCGGCGCCGAAGCGCCGGGTCGATCAGGCTTCCGCCGACTTCACCTTCATGACCTGACGGCCGCGGTACATGCCGGTCTTCAGGTCGATGTGGTGCGGACGGCGCAGCTCGCCCGAGTCCTTGTCCTCGACATAGGTCGGGGCCTTGAGGGCGTCGGCGGAGCGGCGCATGCCGCGGCGGGAGGGGGAAGTCTTTCGCTTCGGAACGGCCATGGGAGCACCTCAGGCTAATAGGGCGCCCGAGGGATCCTCATCCGAGGATCGCCGACGGCACCACGTGCGTGACGGAGATTCGAGGCGGGCTGTATAGCGACACCGATGCCGACTGGCTAGTCGTTCCGGATGCCTGTCCTACGCAAGCCGCATCAAGGTGTTGCGGCGATGGCGGTGGCTTCCATCACCGGGGCGGCGGGGGCTTTGCGGGCGACGGTGACGGGGCGCGCGACGGAGGCCAGCACGGTCTCGGACGGGCGGCGCGGTGGCAGCGGCACCTCGACGGCGTCGGTCAGCTGGACGGCGGGGGCGGCGGCCTGCGCCGGGGCGGGGGCGGCGGTGTAGGCGACGGGCGCGGCGGCGGCCTGGACGGCGGCGACCTGTACCGGGGTCGGCGCCGGCTCGGCGGCGCCGGAGAGGGCGGCGGGACGGCGCGGCGGCAGCGGCACCTCGACGGCGTCGGCCGGGGCGGTGGTGGGGGCGGCGTAGGCCAGCGCCTGCGTTCCGGTCGTCGGCGCGCTGCCGCGGAGCGCGAACAGGCCATCGAAGCCGTTGGCGGACTTGGCGGAAGAGGCGGCGACCGTCGTGGTCTGGGCCGCCTCTTGCGGCACGTCCGATTCGATGCCGAGGCGCTTGGCGACGTAGTAATAGCCGCGGTTGTAGTAGCGATAGGCCTGTTCGAGATCGCCCTGGGCGGCGCGGTAGGCGCCCGCGAGGTAGGCGATGCCGTATTTGAGGTTGGTGTTCGGGTCGTAGAGCCCGGCGGCGTCGCCGCTGTAGCCGAGGCCGCGGGCGGTGGCGTGCTTGATCTGCATCAGCCCCAGGGCCGAGCCGCCCTTGGCGCGGGCGTTGTAGTTGCTCTCGCGCTTGACCACCCGATGCACGAAGGCCGCCGGCACCTTGTAGGCGCGGGCGTGCTCGGCGATCAGCGCATCGATGTTGTCGCGGCCCGACACCGAATCGGTCGCCGCCTGGGCGAGGACCGGCGCCGGGACGGCGGCGGCAAGCAGGGCGGCGAGGATGAGGCGCATGGGAGACCCGTGGTTTTTTCTACGGCTCAGTTTGTGCCCCCACGGGTCGGGTCGAAATGAGGCGGGAACGTGGATTTGCGGGGTTCAGGGCCCCCGCCCCGGCCCCTATCCCCGCCCCTGTCGCCGGAATGGCACAGCTTCGGTCGTGCTCATGCGGTGCCGCGCAACCTGTGCGGATTCACACCGCGGCCAGAACGAATCGCTCGATGGCCTCGGCGAAGCCGTCCGAATCGTTGTCGGCGGTGACGTGGGTCGCCGCCGCCCGCACCGCCGGATCGGCGTTGCCCATGGCGATGGAGAGACCGCTCGCGCGGAACATCGCCACGTCGTTGCCGGCGTCGCCCAAGGTTGCGATTCGCTCGGGCGGGAGGCCGAGGCGGCGCCCGAGGTCGCGCACGAAGCCGCCCTTGTCGGTGCCCGGCGGGGTCACGTCGAGGTAATAGGCCTGCGAGCGATGCACCGCCGCCTGGGCCCCGAGGTCGGCGGCGAGGGCGGCCTCGATCCCGGCGAGGCGGGCGTGGTCGCGGCTGACGCCGACGATCTTGGCGGCCTCGTCCAGCAAGGGCGCGAGGTCGGCGACCACCGTCGGCTCGGCCTGGAGCGTGCGCCGCTCCAGATCGGTGTAGGGCGCGGACGGATCGCGCAGGTGCCACGCGCCGCGGGCGAACACCCAGGCATCGATCCCCTCCGCCTCGAACCGGGCCACCGCCTCGCGCGCCGCCGCTTCCGGGATCAGGGCCTCGGACAGGATCGCGAGGTCCGGCCCGCAGACCGTGCTGCCGTTGAAGGCACCGAGCGGCAGGCGCAGGTTCAGGGCGGAGACGAATTGTTTCAGCCCGACCGTCGGGCGGCTGGAGGCCAGGGTGAAGCCGATCCCCGCCGCATCGAGCCGGCGCACCGCCGCGACGGCTTTGGGGGTCAGGCTCTTGTCGGTGGTCACCAGGGTGCCGTCGACGTCCGAGACGACGAGGGCGATGCCCGAAGGGTTGTCCATGCCGGTTCCTATCCGCAGAGATCGCCGGGGGAGCGCCCGAGCCGGGCGGCGACCGCCGCCACGATGGCGTCGGGTCCGTCCTCGATGCCGACGACGATCGCCTCGTCGGGCCCCGGCGGCTCCAGGGCGGCGAACTGGCTGTCGAGCAGGGCGGACGGCATGAAGTGGCCGCGGCGCGCCGCGATCCGGCGGCCGATCAGCTCGCGGCTGCCTTCCAGGAAGACGATGCGCACGTCCGGCCGCCCGCCGGTCAGCGTCCGGCGGTAGCCGCGCTTGAGCGCCGAGCAGGCCACCACCCCGCCCTCCCCGGTCGCGAGCTGCCGGTCGATCCAGGCGCGGGTTCGTTCGAGCCACGGCCCGCGGGCGGCGTCGTCGAGGGGATGGCCCGCCCGCATCCGGGCGATGCTCTGGGCGTCGTGAAAGTCGTCGCCGTCGGCGAAGGGCAGGCCGAGGCGCTCGGCCAGCAGCGAGGCCACGGTGCTCTTGCCCGAGCCCGACACGCCCGTGACCACGAGCACGATCGCGCCGTCCTCGGCATCAGCCATGCGGGGCTTCCGCGCGCCCGCGCGCGCGGTCTTGCCGGTCCGCGTCGAGCACGCGGTCGAGCAGGCGGCGGGGCCCCAGCGTCATGTCGAAGAAGTCGTACTCGCCCGGGAGGTCGTTCGCCATCAGGAACTGGAAGTGCATCCGGAACGGCCGGAACCGGACCCGCTTGTAGGTCTCGGGCGAGATGATCTCGCGGAAGCGCGCCGAGCGGATTATCGGGTTGGCCACGACCGCGCCGGGGGGCAGGCCGAGATCGAGTTCGGCCGAGGGGTTGAAGCCCGGAAAGTTCATCCAGTCCTGCGGCGCGCCGTAATCGACCCAGACGAGGTTCCGGCTCGTGACGAGGCCGGCGATCTCCGCCCGCAGCCGCCGCGCCCGCGGCTGCAGCGCCACCAGCGGCAGGCCGGAGCCGAGGGTGACGAGCCCGAGATTCGGACCCTCCGGCCCGCCGAGGCCGGGCGCGCGGGCGAGCATGCGGGCGGCGGTCTCGACGGCGGTGAGCGCGCCGGAGGAATGGCCGACGATCAGGATCTCGTCGGGCGGCGTCTCTTCTTGAGTAAGCGCCGCCAGGCGGGCCAGCGCGTGGTCGGCGAAGGCGTCGAGGCGGCGCTCGTAATCCGGGCGCCAGCCCTGGCCGTGCTGCCAGTTGAACACCCAATCGTTCAGCAGCTGCCAGAAGAAGATGCGGTTGAGCGCGGCCTCCATCGCGGCGAGCAGCGCCAGCCCGACGACGAGGCCCGCCGGTACCGTGACGAGGGCGGGAAGGCCGAGACCCAACGCACCGCCCTCCCCCAGGGCGGCATGGACCGCATACGCCACCGCGCCCGCCACGGCCGCCAGCATCAGCAGCATCACGAAGGGGTAGAGGATGACGTTGCCGTACTTCCAGTGCAGCCGGTAGAACGCCACGAACAGGCCCCGGACCAGCGTGTCCGCGGTGCCGGCGAGCAGCAGGCCCGAACTCGCGATCTTTGAGCGGGCGAAGTCGCGGCCGACGATGTCGTCCCACAGGAGCACTTCGTAGGTGGTGTCGGCGCCGTCCGTCTGGGGATGGGCCGCGACGCGCCAAGCCTGCACCAGCGGCTCGCCCCCCGGATCGCCCGACAGCGGCACGAGTTCGGCCCGGCCGATCTCGCGCTTGGCCTGCCCGAACACCTTGGCGTAGCGGGTCAGTTCGCGCACGAACAGCAGCCGGTAACGGCTGCGCGCCTCCGGATCGTAGCCCGGGACATAGAAGACGTGCCGCCGCGCGACCCGTCCGGGGCGCGGCTCCGGCACGCCGGGCGGTGTGTGGCTGAAGGACGTCGACATCCCTGCCCTGTGCGACGGCCGCTCGGAGCGGCCGGAAGGAACTGTGTGGCGATCCGCCTAACCCAATCGCGTCGCGCCCGGCAAATCGCGCGGGGCCTGAAATTTGCCCGGGAGGGATGTGAGCAGCGGGGATAGGCGTGCGGCGGGTGCGGTCGCGGGGTCGGTGTGGCGGCATCGCCACGGACAGCTTGGCCGCTTTCGGAGTAGGCACGTCGTGAGACAAACCGTCAGGCGAACCTGAATGCGCGTCACTGCAACTCTCCTCCTCACCGCGCTCGCGGTGTCGGGGTGCTCGGTGCTCCCGACTTCGGGGCCGACCGCGCGGGCGATCGACGGCGGAGCCGACATCGCCACCGCCGAGGGCCTGCTCGCCCGCTACGAGATCATCGACGTCGATCCGGCCATCGTCGAGGCCCTGCGCACGCGGCCCCTCGACAGCCTGCTCGTCACCTTCGGCGACAACCGCCCGGCCGCCGAGCCGCTGATCGGCGTCGGCGACGCGGTCGCCGTGCAGGTGTGGGAGGCCGGTTCCGGCGGCCTTTTCTCCGGGCCGCTGGTGGCCGACCGCTTCTCCGCGGGCTCCAAGTCGGCCATGATCCCCGAGCAGATCGTCGGGCCCGACGGCGCGATCTCGGTGCCGTATGCCGGCCGGATCAAGGTCGCGGGCCGCCGTCCGCAGGACGTGCAGACGCTGATCGAGAGCGAACTCGCCGGCAAGGCGATCCAGCCGCAGGTGCTCGTCACCGTCACCAAGCCGGTGTCGCAATCCGTCACCGTCACCGGCGAGGGCGCGGTGGGCACGCGCGTGCCGCTCGTGGGCCGCGGCGACCGCCTGCTCGACGTTATCGCGCTGGCCGGCGGCATTCGCACGAACGTGTCCGAGACCTTCATCCGGCTGTCGCGGGGCGGTCGCACCGTCACCGTGCCGATGAGCACGATCGTCTCGAACCCGCGCGAGAACATCTTCGTGCGCGCCAACGACACGCTGACGCTGGTGCGCGACCCGCAGACCTTCCTGTCGGTGGGCGCGGTCGGCTCCACCACCGAGATTCCGTTCGGCGCCGAAGGGCTGTCCATGGCGCAGGCGCTCGCCCGCGCCTCCGGCCTCAACGACGGCCGGGCCAACCCGGAGGGCGTCTACATCTTCCGCTACGAGCCCGCGGGCGTGGTGCGGCGGCTTCGGCCGAACTCGCCGCTGCTGGCCTCGCCGCAGGTGCCGGTGGTCTACCGCGTCAACATGCGCGATCCGCAGAGCCTGTTCCTCACCCAGTCCTTCCGCATGCGCAACCGCGACCTGCTCTACGTGTCGAGCGCGCCGTTCTCCGAGGTCGCGAAGGTGCTCAGCGTGGTCTCGACCGTCGCCTCGCCGGTCGGCTCCGCCGCGGGCATCTACCGGATCACGCAGTAAACCCCGCCGTGGCGGCCATCCTCGCGGTCGCGGGACTCGCCCGCGAGGCCCGCATCGCCGCCGGACCGGGCGTCGAACCGGTCCAGGCCGGCGGCCGGCCCGACCGGCTGCGGGCCATGCTGGCCGAGCGACCGACGGACGACGTGCGGGCGGTGGTGAGCTTCGGCATCGCCGGCGGGCTCGATCCGGCGCTGGCGCCCGGCGACGTGGTGGTCGCCGAGGCGGTCTGGGCCGATACGGGCGCGGGTTTTTCGCGACGCCCGACCTCGGCGATCTTGCTCGCCGGTTTTCGCCGACGCCTGTCGGCGCTCGGGTCCCGGATGGTGGTGGCCGATCTCGCGGGCGTCGAGGCCGCGGTGATGTCGCCCGAGGGCAAGGCGGCGCTCAGGGCGCGCACCGGGGCGGCGGCGGTCGATATGGAGAGCCAGGTGGCGGCGGCCTTTGCCGCGGCCCACGGCCTGCCCTTCGCGGCGATCCGCGTCGTGTGCGATCCGGCCGAGCGGGCGCTGCCGGCCTTCGCGGCCAACGCCCTCAAGCCGAACGGCGACCCGGATGTCTTGGCGGTGTTGTCCGCCCTCGCCCGACGCGAGGCGAAGGTCGGCGAGTTGGTGCGCCTCGCCCGCGATTCGGGCGAGGCGTTCCGGTCTTTAGGCCGCGCTCGCGCGCTTCTGGGTCTCGCGCTTGGTGTCGACGCCTGAAGCTTTGATCTCGGACAGCTTCTGGGCGACGTTGCGGGAGAACACGAACTCGGCCGGGCGCTGGTTCTCGAGGCTGACCTCCGGCGCCATGTCGCCTTCCGTCTTGATGCCGCGGATGGCGTGCAGCACCGGCTTCCAGGGCTTCCTCACGGAATCGACTACCGAGGACGCCTCGTAGCCCGAATGGACCATGCAGTCGGCGCACTTCTCGTAGTTGCCGGTGCCGTAGGCGTCCCAGTCGGTCTCTTCCATCAGTTCCTTGAAGGTCGCGGCGTAGCCCTCGCCCAGCAGGTAGCAGGGCTTCTGCCAGCCGAACACCGTGCGGGTCGGGTTGCCCCAGGGCGTGCAGTGGTAGGTCTGGTTGCCGGCCAGGAAGTCGAGGAACAGCCCGGACTGCTGGAAGGTCCACTTCTCGCGGCCCTTCTCCTTGCCGTGGCGGAACACGCCGCGGAACAGCTCCTTCGTCGCCTTGCGGTTGAGGAAGTGCTGCTGGTCCGGCGCCCGCTCGTAGGCGTAGCCCGGCGAGACGGTGATGCCGTCGATGCCCATGCGGGTCACCGAATCGAAGAAGTCGGCGATCTTGTCCGGCGAGGAGTTGTTGAAGAAGGTGCAGTTGATGGTGACGCGGAAGCCCATCTCCTTGGCCTTGGCGATCGCCGCCACGGCCTTGTCGTAGACGCCGCGCTGGCACACCGAGCCGTCGTGCATCTCCTTGTCGCCGTCGAGATGGATCGACCACGTGAAGTAGGGGCTGGGCTTGTAGTCCTTGATCTTCTTTTCCAGCAGCAGCGCGTTGGTGCAGACGATCGCGAACTTCTTCTGCGCGATGATGCCCTGGACGATCTGCGGCAGATCCTTGTGGAGAAGCGGCTCGCCGCCCGCGATCACGACCACGGGGGCGCCGCACTCGCGCACGGATTCGAGCGCCTCGTCCACGGGCAGGCGCTTGTTCAGGATCTCGTCGGGATAGTCGATCTTCCCGCAGCCGGCGCAGGCGAGGTTACAGCGGAACAGCGGCTCCATCATCATGACGAGCGGGTAGCGCTTGCGCCCGGTGAGGTGCTGCTTGAGGATGTAGCCGCCGATCTTCGCGACGTACCGAATGGGGATTCCCAAGGTGCGGCTCCTTTGTTGTGGCCCCAGGCTTTGCCGGGTTGATTAGCGAAAGAAGGACTGGAATTCCAGTGATCTAGGCTGGAACCGTTCGGATTGGGCACCCTGAGGCGCGTAAAAAGCCTGACTGTGGCAAGCCGGTTTCCCTGATCCCCCCGCGGGGAGCGGGAAGACGCCCGCGCTCGAAGCGGCGGGACGGGAATGTCCTGCCCTTTTCGCGGCTCTGCGGCGGATGTTTGTCGGCTTGGCCGTAGGATCGAACGCTGACGGGCTTGTTTCATCCCCCGATCTGGGTGCGGTGCGGTATCGCACCGCACGGATTGGGGAATGCCGAGCCGGGTCACGATTCCGCGCTTCCGTTGCATTCCGGGACCGGGGCCGGTACGAAGCGCCCCAAAGGCACGAATGCCCGGTGCCGCGCGCCGGGCCTGATTCGCGTCGTCCGGGTCCGCCCGGCACTTTCCGTTCCGAGGGCTCGTCCGGGCTCACGATCCGAATTCGATCCGGCAATGGCCGCCTGCCGGGATGCGGGACGCTTCCCGAACCCGTCGCGGGTGGGGGCCGGATCGTCAGGGCAGGCAGGGTTCTACGTGATCGAACGTCTCGTCGCGTTTTCCGTCAGGCGCCGCTGGTTGGTTCTGGTCACGGCGGCGATCCTCACGGTCGCGGGCGTGGCGGCGGCCGCCCACCTCTTCCGCATCAACACCGACGTCGAGCGGCTGATCGACCCGAGCGTGCCGTGGCGCCAGGACGAGATCGCCTTCGAGAAGGCGTTCCCCCAGCGCACCAACCTCGTGGCCGCGGTGATCGACGGGCAGACGCCCGAGATCGCCGAGGAGGCCGCCGCGCGCTTCGCCGACGCCCTCAAGACGCATCGCTCCGAGATCGAGACGGTCTACCGCCCCGACGGTGGCCCGTTCTTCGACCGCAACGGCTTGCTTCTGATGTCCCAGCAGGAGCTGGAGCAGACGACGCAGCGCCTGATCGAGCAGCAGGGCCTGCTCGGGCCGCTCGCCGCCGACCCGTCGTTGCGCGGCGTGATGCGGGTGCTCTCGCTCGGCGTGAAGGGCGTGAAGAGCGGCGACGCCAAGATCGACGACCTCACCCAGCCGATGACGCAGATCGACGACACCCTGCGCAAGGTGCTCGCGGGCGAACGCGCCCGGATGTCGTGGCAGACGTTGCTCGCCGGCGGCAAGACCCAGGTCACCGACACCCGCAAGTTCGTGATGATCCAGCCGGTGCTCGACTACAACGCGCTGGAGCCCGGCCGCGAGGCGACCCAGCTGATCCGCCGGATCGCCGCCGAGCAGAACATCGACGCGGCCCACGGCCTGCGCATCCGCCTCACCGGCCCGGTCGCGGTCGCCGACGACGAGTTCGCGACGCTCGCCGACGACGCCTTCCTCAACTACTCGCTGACCACCGCCGCCATCGTCCTGTTTCTGGCACTCGCCCTCCACTCGGCGCCGCTCGTGGTCGCCGTGCTGATCACCACGTTTGCCGGCCTCATCGTCACCGCGGCGCTGGGGCTCGCCATGGTCGGCGAGCTGAACCCGATCTCGGTCGCTTTTGCTGCCCTGTTCGTGGGGCTCGGCATCGATTTCGGCATCCAGTTCGCCGTGCGCTACCGCGCCGACCGCTACGAGACGGGGGATTGCGACACCGCGATCCGCGCCGCCGCCCGCGGCGTCGGCTGGTCACTGACGCTGGCCGCCGTGTCGCTGCTCGCCGGCTTCTTCGCCTTCCTGCCCACCAAGTTCCGCGGCGTGTCCGAACTCGGCCTGATCGCGGGCGTCGGCATGATCGTCGCCTACCTGTTCTCGCTGACCCTGCTGCCGGCGCTGATCGCGGTGTTCAACCCGCGCGGCGAGAAGCGGGCGGTCGAGACCACGTGGATGGCCGGCGTCGATCACTGGATCATCGAGCACCGCAAGTATGTGCTGATCTTCGTCGGGCTCATCACGGTCGCGGGCATCCCGCTGCTGCTGAAGCTGCCGTTCGATTCCAACCCGATGCACCTGCGCAGCCCGAAGGTGGAATCGATCGCCACCTATCTCGACCTGATCAAGGACCCGGCGACGAGCCCCAACACCATCGACGTGCTGGCCCCCGATGTCGCCGCCGTGCCGGCGCTGAGCCAGCGCCTGCTGAAGCTCGACACGGTGGCGGAGGTCCACTCGATCGACACCTTCGTGCCGCGCGACCAAGACCAGAAGCTCGCCACCATCCAGGAGACGGCGCAGCTCTTGGCGCCCGCGCTCAACCCGAGCCGCAAGCCCCCGCCGCCGACCGACGCCGACAACGTCAAGGCGATCCGCGAGACCGCCGCCGCGTTGAAGACCATCGCGGGCGGCAACGATCCCGGCAACAAGGCCGCGGATCGGCTCTCGGCCACCCTGGAGACGCTGGCCTCGGCCCCGGCCGAGAAGCGCGAGGCGGCGAGCGTGGCGCTCACCACCGACCTCAAGACGCTGATGAGCCGCCTCTCCGGCCTGCTCGACCCGAAGAAGATCACGCTCGACAACCTGCCCAAGCAGCTCAAGGCCGAGTGGGTGACCGCCGACGGGCGCGCCCGCATCGAGGTGCATCCCAAGGGTGATTCGAACAACGACGAGGTGCTGCGCCGCTTCGCCAAGGAGGTGCAGACGGTCGATCCGCACGCCACCGGCGCGCCGATCGCCACCACGGAATCGAGCTACACCATCCTCGGCGCCTTCGTGCAGGCGGGCATCACGGCGCTGGTGCTGATCTTCATCATCCTCTCGGTGGCGCTCCGCAAACCCTGGGACGTGGCGATGACGCTCGGGCCGCTGGTGCTGGCGACCCTGTGGACGCTGATGGCGCTCAAGGTCATCGGCATGCCGCTGAACTTCGCCAACATCATCGCCCTGCCGCTGATGCTGGCGGTGGGCGTCGCCTTCCACATCTACTACGTGATCGCGTGGCGGGCGGGCGTCGTCGACATGCTGGCCTCCAGCCTGACGCGGGCGATCTTCTTCTCCGCGCTCACCACCGGCACGGCCTTCGGCTCGCTGATGCTGTCGAGCCATCCGGGTACGGCCAGCATGGGCGAGCTGCTCGCGCTGTCGCTATTCTTCACCCTGCTCGCGGCCTTCTTCGTGGTGCCGGCCTTCCTCGGCCCCCCACCCAAGCACCCCGACGCCAACCGCCCCGAGGGCGAGGCGGCGGCCGTCCCGCCGGGCACGGTCGCCCGCGAGACCGCGGCGGTGAAGTAGGTTCCTTTCGACCCTCCGAAACGGAGGAAGCCCGAAGGCCGGGGAGGCCTTCGGGCTTTTTTGTTCGTGTGCGTCGAGGCTTACGACGGAGCCTTGCCGGTGTTCTGGGCCGGCTGGGGCGAAGGGGCGTTGGTCGTGTCCGGCGTCGCGTTCGAGCCGGTGACGGCCGGGCCCGTGGTGGACGGGTTCACCTTGGCCTGGGCCTTCTGGTCGTGCTGCGCCGTGTCCGGCTTCGGCGCCGCCTTCTGCGGGTTCGCCGCGACCTTGTCCGGCACCATGGCGATGTCGGCGACATCGAAGCGCATCCGGCCCTCGGCCTGCTTCAGGACGGCGTTGGCCTCGTAATACTTGCCCTGTCCGATCAGCGACGCGGCCTGATGCACGTCCTCGGTGGTCTTGGCCAGCGGCAGGACGGCGACCGTGGTGTTCACGTCGATGCCGGCGAGCCGCAGCTTCTCGGCGGCGCCCTTCTGGTCGCCGGCCTTCAGGCTGTGGTTGGCATCCGCGATGGCCGCGTTCTTCTCCGGCGTCGGCACGAAGTCCTCGCCCAGCGTGATCTGGCTATCGACCGGCAGCCATGCCACGGCCCCCTTGTCGGCGGTCTGGGGCGCCTTCGTGCCCGCGGGCGGCTTCAGCGCGGCCTCGGCCTTGGTGAACACGGCGTCGTCGGTCTTGGCCCGGTCCAGGGCGGTCTGCGCCCGCTCGATCATCGTCTTGGCCTGCGCCGGCTCCGCCTCGAACAGGGCGAGCCGCGTGCCGCCGATGTCGCGCAGGGCCGCCGCGCCGTCGGCGGAGAGCTTGAGCACGTCCCGATCCGCGGCCTTCCGGGCCGGACTTTCCTTCATCGGGCTCTGGATCGCGGCCGGCGGCGCCGTGTGCTCGGCGGCATAGGCCGCGCCGCCCAGGGCGGTGGTGGCGACGAGGATGCTGGCGAGGAGCGTGTGATGTTTCATGACCGGATCTCCTGATGAGAGCCTGTCCGGCTTCGGCGGTCGTTGTTTCGTGATCGTCGGCCTCGGCTCTGTCGGGAAAACGCGGTCCCTCGGCGGGTGTTGCGTGAATTTTGCGTAATGATCCGGACAGCGTTCGGATATGATTGAATTAATAAGAATAAGGGATCGCGGTGCCGGGTGTTGCGTCGACGAGGACTTGTCGTGTCCCCGGTGGCCGGACTCGACCGCTGCCGTGCGGGCGCGACTGGAAACGCGGCGAATCGGCGCCTATCCTGGCTTGCATGACCAGCGTTTCCCTGGACGACGCCTCGAGCGACCTCGCCGACCTCACCCGCCGCGTCGAGGCGGGCGAGACCATCGTGCTGACCCGCGCAGGCCGGCCCGTGGCCGACCTCGTGCCGCACCGTCCACGGGGTGGGATCGATCTGGAGGCGGGCTACCGCTATTTGCGGGAACAGGGCCTGCCGGACCCATTCCCCTACGTCGCCGACGATTTCGACGCGCCGCTCCCGGAAGATTTTCTGCTCAAGCCGCTGCCCTGACGTGCGGTTGCTCGTCGATACCCATGTCCTGATCGGCCTCTCGACCGGGCAACTGCAGAGTCGCCACCCTGCCATCGCTGCGGGCGTTGCCGGCGGCGCTCATGATATCGCCGCAAGCGTCGTCAGCCTCTGGGAGATCGCGATCAAAACGCGGCTCGGGAAGCTGAATCCCGGTATGCCGCTGTCCAATCTTGCGGTGTTCTTCGAGACGGCCGGATTCTCGATCCTGCCGATCAATCGCGATCACGCGGTCGCCGAGGTGTGGCCCGAACCGTCTACCCGTGATCCGTTCGACCGCCTGCTCCTTGCACAATGCAAGGTCGAGGTGCGGCTGTTGGTGAGCGCGGACGGCGCCCTCGTCGGGCATCCGTTGGTCGCCGACAAGCTATAGACCCGCCATCTCGCTGTCTTCGCTTGATGCGGAAGCTTCAGCAGAGCCCTTGCCCGACAACGGAGAGTCACACCGCGGCGGCGGCGAGTCTCGGCGCCTCGTCCACAACAGCAGCGCCGCTCGGCGGCCAGATGCAGTCGCGGCCGGCGCGTTTGGCGGCGTAGAGGGCGGTGTCGGCGGCCTCGATCAGGGCGGAGAGCGGGGCGTCCGGGGCGACCACGCCCGCGACGCCGAAGCTCGCGGTCACGATCCGCTCAGGTCCGAGGGCCGGATGCGGGATCGCCGCCGCGCGAAGAGCGCGGCGGATGTCCTCGGCGAGCGCGCGGGCCTCATGCGGGTCCCAGCCTGGCAGCAACACCAGCATCTCCTCGCCGCCGTAGCGGAAGGCGAGGCCGGAGCGCCCTTGCGCCGCCTCGGCGACGATGGTGCTGATGCGGCGCAGGCAGGCATCGCCCTCGGTGTGGCCGTAGGCGTCGTTGAACGCCTTGAAGCGATCGACGTCGAGCAGGATCGCCGTGACGACCTGCGGTGCGGCCGCGGCCCGGTGCCAGAGGGCGTCCGCGCTCTCTTCGAGGTGGCGGCGGTTGTAGAGGCCGGTCAGCGCGTCGATGCGGGCGATCTGCATCAGCTGGTCGTGCAGGAGGCGGCTGCGCAGATTGAACAGGAACGAGCGGCGCTCCGACCGTTCGAGGAAGTAGGCGGCCAACAGGAGCAGGATGCCGCCGATGACGAAGAAGACCGCATTGGTGACGAAGGTTTCCGGCGTGAAGATGCCGGCCAAAGCCGTCGTGACCAACTGGATCGTGATCATGACGGTCAGAGACAGTGCGGCGTAGGCGAAGCGCAGGCGCTGGATGATCGACGAGAACATGATCACCAACAGGCTGCCGTATTGGTAGATCAACCGGTCGGAGCTTTGGCTGAAGATCTGGATCGTCATCGGCAAGCTGACGGCCAGGATGCCACCCGATGCCGCCAGGGATTCGCGCACGTGAACGTGCCGAAACCGGCTGGCCGCGACCATCATCAGAATCAACGCGGGCGTGAAGATTCCGAGGCGGGCCACGACCATCTCGGTGAAGCGGTCGCTGAGCACGAGATAGTCGGTGATGAGCGTGATGTCGTACAGGATGATCGCGAGGGAGCCGCAGATCACGAACATGCGGGTGCGCTCATCGGCCGTCTCGCGCTCGAACGCGCGTTCGAGGGCCGGCGGAAAGGCGAGCCGGAACGAGCCCGAGGCGAGCTGCCTGTCGATGTCTCCGCTGCAAATCCCTGGGGCGCAGGAAGTCATGCCGCATCCCGAGCCGCACGGATCAACGACAGGTATGGTAGTGTGCTCGGCTTAAGGACGGGTAAACGGTGCCGCAATCGACTGTGAATCGAGACCAGTCTCAATAGAGCATCGGCCGCCATATTGTATTAAGCGTCATTCGACTCGTGTTCGGTGATCGGCTGGCGGCCGTTGTGGTCAGGCGAAATCGGAGAAGCCGCCTCGGGCGATGTCGGGCTGCGCCGCCAGGGCCACGGATTCGGCGGCGATGAGGGCGTCGCGCTCGGCGGCGTAGGCGTAGCCCGGCGCTTCGCCGGGGAAGCCGCCCGCGGTGGCGGGGTGGGTGTAGAGTTCGGTCAGTCCCTCGGGCAGGTGGCGCAGGAGGCCGGCGACGCGGGGCGGCGTCATCGCGCCGGACCATGCGAGGCCCAGCGTGCGGTCGGGGATGAGCAGACCGGCTTGGCGGGCGCGCACGGCGAGCAAAGCCGACCAGGGGGCGATGTCGAGGGCCGGCTTGGGGCGGACACCGGGTTCGGCCCGGCGCAGTAGGTCGCGGGGCTCGCGGGGGACGCGCAGCGCCCGCATGCCGTAGCGGGCGCCGACGGCGAGCACCGCGCCCGCGATCAGCGGATGGACGTGGAAGTGCTTGTGGGCGTTGACGTGATCGAGCGGCAGGCCGGTGGCGCGGTACGCTTCGAACTGCGCGGCGATCTCGGCGGCGAGCTGGCGGCGGGCGGATCCCTTGGCGGCGAGGTCGAAGCCGAGGCGGCCCATGTCGGCGCGCATCAGGCCGCGCGCGTCGGTGAGGTCGGGCAGCTGTGCGGCGGGCAAGGTGGGCCACGCCTCGACCAGCACGAGATGGAGGCCGACGCGCAGCGACGGCATCCGCCGCGCCCGTGCGACGGCGTCGGCAGCGGCGGGGGCGGAGACCATCAGGCTCGCGGCGGTGAGGACGCCGTCGCGGTGGGCCTGCTCGACGGCCTCGTTGACCTCGCGGCTCAGGCCGAAATCGTCGGCGGTGACGACCAGTCGCTTCAAGCGGTGTCCCTCGTCATGGGTGTCGCGGGTCCAGGGTGGAGCCCTGGAAACGGAAATGGCCGGGCCTCACGGCCCGGCCATTCCTGTTCTCGACGTTCGCGCGGACTTACGCGGCGGCCTTGCGGTCGCGCAGGAAGTGCCAGAACTCGACGCCCTCGCGCAGGCGGCGCTTCATCATGTCGGGCGAGCGGACCATCTCGCTGACGATGGAGGCGATCTTCGGGGCGCGGAAGTAGAACTTCTTGTAGAACTCTTCGACGGCCGAGAAGATCTCGTTGTGCGACAGGTGCGGGTAGTGGAGCGGCGCGATCTGGACACCGTTCTCATCGACGAGCTCGGCGTTCTCGACGTCGAGCCAGCCGTTCTCGACCGCCTGCTTGTAGAGGAAGGTGCCCGGATAGGGCGCGGCCAGCGACACCTGGATGGTGTGGGGGTTGATGCGCTTGGCGAAGGCGATCGTCTCCTGGATCGTCTCCTTGGTCTCGCCGGGCAGGCCGACGATGAAGGTGCCGTGGATGGCGATGCCGAGGTCGTGGCAGTCCTTGGTGAACTTCTCCGCCACCTCGACGCGCATGCCCTTCTTGATGTTGTTGAGGATCTTCTGGTTGCCCGACTCGTAGCCGACCAGAAGCAGGCGCAGGCCGTTCTCCTTGAGGACCTTCAAGGTCTCGCGGGGAACGTTGGCCTTGGCGTTGCACGACCACGTCACGCCGAGCTTGCCCAGCTCACGGGCGATCTCTTCGGCGCGCGGCAGGTTGTCGGTGAAGGTGTCGTCGTCGAAGAAGAATTCCTTGGTCTGGGGGAATTCCTTGAGGCAGTACTTGATCTCCTCGATCACGTGCGCGACCGAGCGGGTGCGGTACGTATGCCCGCCGACGGTCTGCGGCCAGAGGCAGAAGGTGCAGCGGCTCTTGCAGCCGCGGCCGGAGTAGAACGAGATGTAGGGGTGCTTGAGGTACCCGATGAAGTACTTCTCCATCTCGAGGTCGCGCTTGTACACGCTCGTGACGAAGGGCAGCTGGTCCATGTCCGACATGATCTCGCGGTCCTCGTTGTGGACCACGACACCGTTGGCGTCGCGATAGGACAGGCCCTTGATCTCGGCCATCGGCACGCCGTCGGCGACTTCCTTGACGGTGAAGTCGAACTCGTTGCGGGCGACGAAGTCGACCACCGGGGCCTGGGCCATCGAGCCGGCGGCATCGACCGCGACCTTGGCGCCGATCAGGCCGGCGATCAGCTTCGGGTTCGCCGCCTTCAGCGCCTCGATGCACTTCACGTCCGACTTGAAGGACGGGACCGAGGTGTGGAGCACCACGAGGTCGAAGTCGTTGGCCTGGGCCACGACTTCGTCGATCTTGATGTTGTGCGGCGGCGCGTCGATCAGCTTGGAGTTCGGCACCAGGGCGGCGGGCTGGGCCAGCCAGGTCGGGTACCAGAACGACTTGATCTCGCGCTTGGCCTGGTAACGGGAGCCTGCGCCGCCGTCGAAGCCGTCGAAGGTGGGGGCCTGCAGGAAGAGCGTGCGCATGGGGTTCAAGGCCTCAAGGCTCGGGCGTTGAGCAATAACGGTGAGTTTGAGCGAAGCTCAGACGGAGGTGGCGCCGGTCTCGTGACCGAGGCCGTGTTCCGGGATCAGCGTACCGTCCGCAACCACACGGTAATCGTGACCTTTCCATGTCACCGCACCCGAGACGAAGCTCCAGGTGAAGTTGATGAAGGACAGCATGTCACGTATCGGCAACAGCCAGTAGGCGTGCGGCGCCAGCCCGAAGGCGCGCTCGATGCGCAGGCAGAGCAGGACGCGGCACGCGAGCGCGAGCGCGGCCACCGCGAGCGCGGCGTTGCCGGCGCCCGGCATCAGCGCGGCGATGAGCGCCAGCGGGAAGGCGTGGGTGACGAAGGAGCCGGCATAGCCCGCCGGATCGACGTTGCGGATCGTGCGGTTCCAGCGCAGCTCGTGCCGCCACAGGCCGGACAGCTCGGTGTCGACGCAGGCATGCCCGATGGTGAAGGTCGGGATCGCGACGAGGCCGCCGTCGCGGCGCAGGGCCTCGCCGATCATGTAGTCGTCGGCCAGATCGTCCTTGAAGGCGCGAAATCCCCCGATCTTGTCGAGCGATTCGCGGGTCATCGCGATGGTCGAGCCGAAGCAGGGCTTGGCGAGGCCCAAGCTCGTGCCGACGAGGACGTTGGGCACGAAGCCCACGTCGATGGCGAGCGCCGAGAGCTGGGCGCACAGGCCCCGCTCGGCCGGCTCGCCGTGATAGAGGCAGGTGACGCCGGTGATTCCGGGGCGCGACAGCTCGGCGACGATGCGCTCCAGATAGTCGGGGCGCACCGACATATCGCTGTCGGCCAGCACCACGGTCTCGTGGGCGATTCGGGCTGACATATTGATGAGGTTCGAGACCTTGCGGTTCGAGCCGTGTTGGCTCGCATCCACCACGAGATCGAGGCGCAGCGCCGGATAGGCCGCGCGCAGGCGCTCGACCACGGCGATGGCCGGGTCGGCGGCGTTCTGGACGCCGAACACGATCTGGACCGGGCCGGCATAGCTCTGGCGGCAGAAGGTCTCGAGGTTCTCGAACAGGTCCGGCTCGATGCCGCAGAGCGGCTTGAGGATGCTGACGCCGGGGCGCGGGGCATCGGAAGCGAGCGTCGGCGCCGTGCGGGCGGCGAAGCGGCCGGCGAGTACGGCGGCGAGCAGCGCGTAGAGGCAGCCGGCGAGCGCCGGCACGAGGAAGAGCGACGAGATCCAGGCCGTCATCTCGGTCAGGTCCATGGCGCGCCGTCGCTCTTGTCTTTGTTGTCGGGCCGCCGAAGCGGAGCTTTTTTGGGGTTGAGCCGGGAGGCTCGACGTCCGGCGGACGCCTACTTGCTGCCTTTGGCCAGCATGCCGTCCGTGCGCTCGCGCATGAACTTCAGGAGGCCGTCGGCGCCGCCGGTCTTGAGCGGCTCGGCGAAGCCCGCCCGCATGGAAGCGACTTCGCTGACATTGCCGTTGAGCAGCACGTCCTGCACGCGGTTATCCGCGTTGACGACGTAGTCGACGTCCGAATCGTCGCCGTCCTTGTTGGACACACGGGTCGAGACGATGCGGTTCGGCCCCCTGACCTCGCTCTGCGGCTTGATCTCGAATTTTCCGCCCGCGGCCTGGGAGAGGCGGTTGGCGTAGAGGGTGACGAAGTACTTGCCGAACGCTTCGGTGAGGGCCGCCTGGTGCTCCGGCTTGAAGGTCTTCCACTTCGGGCCGACCGCGGTCGAGACCATGGCGTTGGTGTCGAAGGTCGCGGCGAGCGTGTCGCCGACGGTGGCCAGTCGCGTCTTGAGATCGCCCGCGCCGTTCTTCAGCGCTTCCTCGAACTTGGCGTAGAGCTTGGTGACCGGCGCGACGGCGGGGTCCTCGGCGGCCCGCAACTCGCGCGGGGCCCCACTGAGGGCGAGCACCGCGAAGGCGGCGAGGAGGGTGCGGCGGTTCAGGCGCACTTCTGGAGGGCTCCGGGCTCGTTGTCGGGGGCAAGGGCGGCCTGGCGGCCGGCGGGGAAGCCGTAGGCGGTCGCCCGCGGCGTCGCAAGCGGCGGCGTGACCGGGGCCGCGGGCTCCGGGCGGCGGCCGAGGCGGGCGCGGATCGCGGCGAGCCCGGAACTGACGGCGTCCGACGGGGCGGCCTCGGTGCCGCGTTCCATGCCGTGCCAGAGGGCGAGGCTCGGCAGGCCCACCGCGAGGTCGGCGACGCGCTTGACCAGCGAGAGGGCGAGCGCGGCCTCGGCCGGAATGCCGAACAGGGCGCAGAGCGCGATCAGACCGCCCTCCTGCGCGCCGATGGCGCCGGGGACGACGAAGGCGGCGCCGCGCACGGCCTGGGCGAGGCTCTCGATCACCAGCGCCTCGACGAAGGTGACCGGGTGACCCATGGCGTTGAGGGCGATGTAGACTTCCAGCGTGCCGATGATCCAGCCGACGAGGTGGATCAGGATCGCGCCGCCGACGCGGGCGTGGTTGGCGTAGAGCCGGCGCAGGTTGTCGTAGAGCACGTCGATGGCGCCGAGCGCGCGCCATTCGCGGGCGGCGGCGAAGCGCGAGAGCGCGCCCTCGATCAGCCGATGCCCGCTACGCCGCTGGATCACGTAGAAGGCGGCGAGCGCAGGGATGGCGATGACGACGCCGCCGGCCACCGTGCGCACCACCGGCCCGTCGCCGGTGAAGTGGACGAGGAGCGCGAGGCCGGCCACCGTGAACAGGAGCTGGGTCAGCGCCTGGGTCATCAGATCGACGAACATGCTGGCGCCGGCCATGCCGCCGGGGGTGCCGCGGCGCGTCAGCAGGCGCGCGCCGATCAGGTCGCCGCCAACCTGGGCCACGGGGAGCAGGGTGTTGATGCCCTCGCGCACGAAGCGGAGCTGGATGCAGTCGCGCAGGCTCGGCCCGGCGCCGCGCGGGAACACGACGTGCCAGCCGAAGCCCGCCCAGGCGACCGCGACGAAGCGCGCGACCACGACCGCGAGCGCGCCCCAGCCCGCGCCGACGAGGGCGGCGCCGACATCCGTCACGCCCGAGGACAGGAACAGCGCGAGCGCCGTGACCAGTCCTGCGATCGACGCCAGTGTGGTGAGACGCTTCATCAGCCTCTTTCGACCTTCGCGGATCTTCGTCGAGGGGCTTGTGTTGTCGAAATCCCACCGCCCCGGACTTCGAAAGCGTGGCGGCAGCGGGAAGGGTCTCGGCAGGTTGCAGCTTTACCCTGCCCTGTCTATCACCCGATTGACACACCGGGGAGCAAAGCGGCGCCCGCGGTGGAACTGGAGCGACGAATGTCGCCGGACGCCGCTTCTATGGAGCCGAGAATGGATCGCGAGCCGCAGATCACGGCGGAATCCGCCCTGATCGACGACCCGTCGACGCGGGGCTACGCCGATCACGGTGCGCAGGGCGGCGTGCCCGCCCCCCGCAGCCCGGTGATGGCCTGGAACGAGTGGGACCCGCTGGAGGAAGTGATCGTCGGCTCGCTCGACGGCGCCACGATCCCGACCCACCACCTCACCGTGATCTTCAACCTGCCGCGGGCGGCCCAGCCGTTCTACCGCTTCGCCTCCGGCTGGAAGTATCCGAAGTTCATGAAGAAGCTCGCCCAGCAGGAGCTGGACAACTTCATCAACATCCTGGCGGGCGAGGGCGTGAAGGTGCGCCGCCCCGACACGGTGGACTTCTCGAAGAAGTTCAAGGCGCCGCGCTGGACCTCGCGGGGCTTCTGCGTCGCCTGCCCGCGCGACCCGTACCTCGTCATCGGCGACGAGATCATCGAGAGCCCGATGTGCTGGCGCTCGCGCTACTTCGAGGGCGACGCCTACCGCTCGCTGTTCAAGGAGTACTTCCGGGCCGGCGCGCGCTGGACCTCGGCGCCGCGTCCGCAGCTGACCGACGACCTCTACAACTACGACTACCGGGTGCCGAACCTGAAGGCCGGCGAGCCGATGCAGTTCACGGTCAACGAGTTCGAGCCGGTGTTCGACGCCGCCGACTTCGTGCGCTGCGGCCGCGACCTGTTCGTGACCCGCTCCAACGTCACCAACCTGATGGGCATCGAGTGGCTGCGCCGCCACCTCGGCCCCGGCTTCCGCATCCACGAGATCGAGAGCCGCTGCCCGCAGCCGATGCACATCGATTCGTCGTTCATGCCGCTGGCCCCGGGCAAGGTGCTGGTCAACCCGGACTACATCGACGTCGAGAAGCTGCCCGCCGTGCTGAAGAAGTGGGACGTGCTGATCGCCCCGCGCCCCGACCCGGTCTCGGGCTTCATGAGCAAGATCTCGATGTGCTCGCCCTGGACCTCGATCAACGTGCTCGCCATCGACGAGAAGAAGATCGTCGTCGATCAGAGCCAGCCGACGCTGATCAAGGCCCTCAAGGATTGGGGCTTCGACCCGATCCCGGCGCCGTTCCTCAGCTACGGCCCGTTCGGCGGCTCGTTCCACTGCGCCACGCTCGACGTGCGCCGCCGCGGCGTGCTGAAGTCCTACTTCTAGGCGCTCGCCCTTGCGGGCTCGGAGGCGTGTCCCGGCAACGGGGCACGCCTTTCTTCGTGCGACCGCAGGCCTCACAAGATGATCCACGCGGTGTTCCACCGAACCATCAAAGGTGACGGCGGAGTATCATCCCGTTCTGTACGATAGCCGACAATCGCAGGAACGAGGCTCGGCACGCCTGTGAGTGAGAGCGCGCGGCGCTCCCGCCTCACACGTACCCCAAGGCTTCTGCGCGCGATGCCGCGATATCATTTTCACATCCACGACGGCCGCACGATCATCGATACGGATGGGCTGGAACTCGCCGACGCCGCGCAGGCGCGGCGCATGGCGATCCGGATCTCCGGCCAATACTTCGAGGACGAGGCCGACCTCATCGCGCTCGGCGAGGAGTGGCGCATGGAAGTCACCGACGCCCGCGGCCTGATCCTGTTCCGCCTCGACTTCGTCGTGACGAGCGCCGCCGCGGTCGGCGATTCCGTTCAGGCGTGAGAGGGCGTCAGGACAGCCATATCCCGAGGCGGCGCTGCTCCATGCGTCGGCGCAAGGGCAGCTTGGCCCGGAAGGCGTCTGGGGAATGCGGGATGCCCTGCCGGTCCGCGATCCGGATATCCGAGCATCCGTCCTCGGCCCAGTCGTCAGCGAGGCACATGGCACTCGCCGGGTTGCAGCGGGTCGCCCTCCGCGGTTGGCCGTGCAGGTCGGCGGAGATCGTGAAGGGTATGGTCTGAGGCGACATTGCGGAACCTCACAGGTTCGTGAATGTCCTAGGCCAACGTCCCGGATGCCGGCGGGTGCCGGGAAAAACGTAGACAAACGTACATTTCTCGTCCGCGCCGAGGGCCAAGCGCGCCGGTCATTCCCCGGCGAGACGGTCGCGCGACCGCAGGGCCCGGCGGTAGGCGGTGCCGGCCACGACCAGCGCGCCGCCGTACTGCACGAACCCGCCCTCCATCAGCCCATCCGGTGCGAGATGGGCCTGGATGGCGAGCCGCGTCAGGGCGTTGAGCGCCAGCAGCGCGAGGCAGAACAGAGCCGAGGCGAACAGGGCGGCGACAAAATCCGGCATGGCGAGGCCTCCGACGGGAGCCGGCAAAGCTTAGCAAGGCCCGAGCCAGATTCGCCGTTGCGCCGGTGCATCACCCGGCGGGCGGACGCGTCGCGACCATCGAGGGCCGCTCGCCGACCTTCGCGAACCACGCCGCCAGTTCCGGGGCGTCGTCGCGCCACGCGATGTCGGAGAAGCGCAGGTCGAGGTAGCCGAGCGCGCAGGCGAGCGCGATGGTGCCGATGTCGATGCGATCCCCCAGGTCGCCGGCCCGCTCCTCGAACCACGCCAGCGTGGTCTCGATCTTGGCGCTCTGGCCCTTGATCCAGGCAGCCGAGCGCTCGGCTTCCGGCCGGGCGGTCAGCTCGTAGCGGATCAGCAGGGCGGCATCGAGCACGCCGTCGGCGGCCGATTGCTCGTTCAATGCCCGCCAGCGCGCCGCGCCCTCGCTAGGGAACAGGCCGCCGCCGGCCAGGGCGTCGAGGTATTCGCAGATCACCCGGCTGTCGGCCAGCGCATGGCCCGCGTCGTCGATCAGCGTCGGCACCTGGGCGAGCGGGTGCTGGGCCAGCACCGCGCGGTCGCGCTCGACCGGGTGGACCTTGCTCGGCAGCCATTCGATGCGCTCGGCGAGGCCGAGCTCGTGGGCGACCACCATCACCTTCCGGACGAAGGGCGAAGAGTGCGAGTGGAACAGCTTCATCGGCGACCGGGGACTCGTTTGCGATAGGGAGAAGGATCAGCGCCGCGCGGCGGCGTCGGGGCTCGTCGGCGCGTGAGCTTTCGGCACCTCGACGCCGAGGCGCTTGACCGGCCAGCCGTCGCTCCAGCGCTGCATGTCGCTGAAGGCCGGGTTGGCCTTGAGGCTGGCGGCGTCCTTGCCCGTGAAGGCGGCGGCCGCCGCCATGTCGAAGCTGCGCCAGAAGGCCAGGAAGTCGAGGCTGTCGGCCCGCGCGTTGTTGATCTGGGCGACGAGCTGAGTCTGCTCGCCCGAGAGCGCCATGTCGGCCGACCAGCGGAACGGCGGCGGCTTCTCGCCCGGCGGGTCCGGCGGCAGCTTGATCGCGCCCGAATCGTAGGCCGCGTCGAGCCCGGCGGGCGAGGCCAGCGTCGCGGTGAGCGCCGGGAAGCCGTGATCGTCCGACAGCGCCCGCACGAACAGCTTGCGCTCCGAGGGCACCGCGGTCGCATCGCGCAGGATCTTTCGCGCGGCCGCGTCGGCCGCTCTGGCATCCTTGTCGCCGATCATCGTGACCAGCATCGTGCCGGGATCGATGGTGTTGAGTTCGCCCAGCGGGATGCCGCGGGACTTGGCGTCGCGGGCGATGCCGCCGGGCATCACCGCGAAGACGAGCTTCGGGGCGGGCAGGCCGTTCTGCGCGGCCTCCGCCGCGATGTGGGCGGCGAGCGGCGCGCCGGCCAAGTGGCCGATCAGGGCGATGCGGCCGGTATCGGGCTTGGCATCCGCATCGTTTCCGAGGTCGGCGAGCGCGGATTTCACGAGGCGCGCCGCGATTGCCGGCGCATCGGAGGGCTTGGTGCGGTTCACCTCCTGGAAGCGGGGGAACAGCACCAGCCAGTCGTTGCGGGCGAGATGGTCGATCCAGGCGCCGTAGGCCTGCGGGTTCGGCGCGCCCCAGGCGTGCAGGAACACCGCCACCGGCCGCCCGCCGGACGGCGCGGGCCCGGCCTTGTGGAACACGAACGAGGCGGCGCTGGCCCGGCCGACCGCGCGCTTGGTGATCGTTGCGGCCTTGTCGCCGACGCCGCCCGGCCCTTCGGCCGGCTGCACCGGCGGCGTAGCCCCCTGCGCCGGCGCGGCGGCGAGGGCGGCCAGCAAGCCCAGGATAGCGGGCATGGCAGCGAGGCCGGAACCGGACTTCGGGCGCATCTCACTCTCGAACGGCACGATCGGATCGGCCCCACGGGACCGTGAGCGCCTGAATAGCAGATTCTTCGGGAGAGGCGACCGATACGCCGACCGCTCGCAGAAGGGACGGCCGCATGGCCGGGCGCGAAGAGCGCCCCGCGCAGCGGCCTCGGCTATGCCGAGGCGTCTAGCGGAGCGAGCAGCCTAAGCCCGCGGATGCGGGCGCCGGCGCTTGAGGCCGACAGCGTGATCATCGCTGCAAGCGATGATCACGCGAAGCTTACTGCGCGTCCTTCACCCGGCGGCATTCCGTCTTGAGGTAGCTCGTCTTGCCGACCTCGTCGCGCAGGTCCGTGCGGGCGATGATCTCCTGCCAGCCGCTGGTGCAGCCGAGTTCGTTGGCGACGCGCACCTTGCGCACCTCGCTCGCCCGGTCGTCGGTGCAGGCCTCCTGCGGCACGGCATTGGCGCAAACGAGGACGACGGCGATGAAGGCGCTCACGGGACGAATCTCCGGATTCTTGTCGTTTGAGACGCTTACGCGCGGAACCCCCTCTAAGTTTCAGCCGGCCTCGGCGACGATGTCGGCCCGAAACGTCGTCCCCTCGACCGGGTTGGCGATCCAGCGCGTGCGGCCGACGCTCATATCGTGCCCGGCGTGGAAATGGCCCGAGAACCAAAGATCGGGCCGCTCGGAATCCGCGAGGTCGTCCAGCACGGTGGTGGCGTAGAAGGCCGGCACCCACCACGGCACGCCCGGCGTATCGCGAAACGCGTCCGCGGCGAGCGGGCTCGGGGGATGGTGCGTCACCGCCACCGTCGGGCCGGCATGGGGTTGGCTGAGCGCTTCGAGGAAGGCCGCCTTCTCGGCCCGGTGCGCCGCCATGGCGTCCGCGGGCGACCACGCCGTCCGGTCGGCCTTTCGGATCGAGCCGCGGTACTCGCGCGAGCCGGTGACCGGGTCGGTCATCCGCGCGGCGGCATAGGCGACCGGGTCGGCGGGGCGGTCGGGCGTGTCGGCGGTGAGCCAGCGGCCGGCGAGCGACCAGTCGCTCCACAGCGTGGTGCCGACGAAGCGCACGCCCGCGATCACGGTCGCCTGCCCGCCCTGCAGCAGGTGGATGCCCGCGCCCTCGTCGTTGCGGCGGGCCACGGCGCGTTCCAGCGCGGCGAGCAGGTCCGGCGCGGTGCGCGCGTCGCCGGTCGGGGCGTAATGCTCGTGGTTGCCCGGCACCAGCACGATCGGCCGGCCCTCGGCGAGCGCGACGAGGAAGTCGATCCCCTTCTCAGGATGGCCCTCGTGCAGGTCTCCGGCGCAGACGAGCACGTCGAAGGGCAGGGTCGGCCGCGGGATCGCCTCGGGCCGGCGGCGTTCGAGATGGAGGTCGGAGAGGGGGAAGAGGCGCAGCACGAGAGGTCAGGCCCGCGCTTGCGCCGCGGCGGCCTGCCGCTCGCGGCGGGCGGCCTTGAGGATGTCGAAGGCCGAATCGGCGTTGATGATC
Source organism: Methylorubrum subtropicum (assembly GCF_038442325.1). NCBI lineage: Bacteria > Pseudomonadati > Pseudomonadota > Alphaproteobacteria > Hyphomicrobiales > Methylobacteriaceae > Methylorubrum > Methylorubrum subtropicum. Next base: position 40,412 of record NZ_JBBXMW010000024.1, read on the forward strand.
GCGATGCCGAGCGCCGCGACGAGGTCGGGCCAGGGTGAGAGCGTCGCGGCGGTGACGAGCCCGGCGACGATGATCGCGACGTTGGCGGCCACATCGTTGCGGGCCGAGAGGTAGGCGGCCCGCGTCAGGCTGCCGTGGCCGTCGCGGTGGCGGGCGAGCATCAGGGCGCAGGCGAGGTTGACGAGCAGCGCGCCGACACCGGTGATCGTCAGCGGCACCGGATCGGGCGCGACGAAATCGGCGAACTTCTCGTAGGCCGCGTAGGCCGTGGCAAGGCCCGGCACGAGGATGATGAAGGCGAGCGCCGTGCCGAGCCGCGCCCGGTTGCGCAGGCTCCAGCCGAGGCCGGCGAAGATCAGCAGGTTGATCGCCGCGTCTTCCATGAAGTCGAGGCTGTCGGCGATGAGGGCTACCGAGCCGATGGCCAGCGCCACCGTGATCTCGATGCCGAAATAGCCGAGATTGAGCGCCGCCACGCGGGCGACGACCGGGCGCAAGGCGGGCGTGGGAATCGGACGGGGCACCGGAGGTCGTCTCCGTGGGCGGGAAGCCGCTGATTGCCCCGCCGCCCGGCCGCTGTCGAGAGCTTGATCCGGCGCGGGCACCCTCCGTCCAAACGCCATCTGGATTTGCGCCCGCGCCTGTGCGAGGCGAAAGCTTTGCCGCGTCGCGCGGCGCCCCGGCCTCGGCCGGAACCCTGGGGAGGCCTCCGGATGTTGCCCGAACTGCGCGTGCTCTATTTCGAGGATCTCGAAGTCGGGCTGACCGAGATCCTGCACAAGGAAATCTCCTCCTCCGACGTGGTGGGCTTTGCCGAGATCACCGGCGACCGCAACCCGATCCACCTCTCCGAGCACTTCGCCGCCCGCACGCCGTTCGGCACCCGCATCGCCCACGGCCTCTACACCGCGGGCCTGATCTCGGCGGTGCTCGGCACCCGCCTGCCGGGGCCGGGCGCCGTCTACATCTCGCAGACCCTGAACTTCCGCGCGCCCGTGCGCATCGGCGACACCGTCGAGGTGAAGGTCGAGGTGGCCGAGCTGATCCCCGAGCGCCGCCGCGCCCGCCTGAAATGCACCTGCTCCGTCGGCGCCGAGGTCGTGCTCGACGGCGAGGCCCTGGTGAAGGTGCCCAAGAAAGAGGAGGCGGACCCGCTCGCCATGCGCATGGGCGGTGGCCGCCCGGCCTGAACTTGCCCGCGCCGATTCCCCTCGACGATTCCGAAGACCCGCGCCTCGCGCCCTACCGGGCGATGCGCGAGCGCGACCTCGTCGGGCGCCAGGGCCGCTTCATCGTCGAGGGCGAGGTGACCCTGCGGCTGCTGTTTTCCGAAGCCGCGCGTTTCCGGGCCGAATCGGTGCTGCTGGCGCCCGAGCGCTGGCCCGGCCTGGCGCCGTTCCTCGAGAACGGCCCGCCGGTCTACCTCGCTGGCCGGGACGTGATGAGCGCGGTGACGGGTTTCCCGATCCACCGCGGCGTGCTGGCGGTGGGCCTGCGCGGGGCCGAGCCCGAGCCGGATGCCCTGATCCCGCCGGCCCCTGCCCCGGCGCTGGTGCTCGGCCTCGTCGGCCTGACCAACCACGACAATGTCGGCGGCCTCTTTCGCAACGCCGCCGCCTTCGGCGCCGACGCGGTGCTGCTCGACGCCGCCACCTGCGACCCGCTCTACCGCAAGGCGATCCGCGTCTCGGCCGGCGCGGCGCTCACCGTGCCCTTCGCCCGCGCGGCGAGCGGCCCCGCCCTCCTCGACCTCGCCGAACGCCACGGCCTGACGCCCCTGGCGCTGACGCCGGGCGGGGGCGAGGCGTTGGAGACTCTGGAGCCCCCTGCCCGCGCGCTGCTGCTGCTCGGCACCGAGGGGCCGGGCCTGCCCCAGGCCGTGATGGACCGTGCGCGCTGCGTCCGCATCGCCATGGCGCCGGGCTTCGATTCGCTGAATGTCGCGACGGCCGGGGCGATCGCGCTGCATCGGCTGGCGGGGAAGCGGCTGCTGGGCGGGGACGAGTTCATCCACGTGTTCCGCGCCATGCGGGGAACGGTGGACCCGGACATCGACCTCGAATTCTAAAAACCCCACCGCCCGCCTGTGGACGGCACCTCCGGTTCGGCGACCGATCGTTGGGCCGGCGTGTTAAGGGAGCGGGGCGCCGCCAGCGGGGAAGCGAATGGGCTACGAGATCGACCTGGGGCGGGCCGGCGAACGGCCGGCGGTGATGGACCTCACCGAACTGCTGGCGACCCGCCTGCTCGTCCAGGGCAATTCCGGCTCCGGCAAGTCGCACCTGCTGCGCCGCCTCTTGGAGCAGAGCGCCGGCCTCGTGCAGCAGGCGATCATCGACCCCGAGGGCGATTTCGTCACGCTCGCCGAGCGCTACGGCCATGTCGTGGTCGAGGCCGACGGCAACGAGAGCGAGCTTTTACGGATCGCCGCTCGCGTGCGCGAGCACCGGGTCTCGGTGGTGCTGTCGCTCGAAGGGCTCGATGCCGAGGACCAGATGCGGGCCGCCGCCGCCTTCCTCGGCGGGCTGTTCGATGCCGACCGCTCGCTCTGGTACCCGATGCTCGTCGTCGTGGACGAGGCGCAGCTCTTCGCGCCGGCCGCCGCGGGCGAGGTGTCGGACGAGGCCCGCCGCCTCTCGCTCGGCGCCATGACCAACCTGATGTGCCGCGGCCGGAAACGAGGCTTGGCCGGCATCATCGCCACGCAGCGGCTCGCCAAGCTCGCCAAGAACGTCGCGGCGGAAGCCTCGAACTTCCTGATGGGCCGCACCTTCCTCGACATCGACATGGCGCGTGCCGCCGACCTCTTGGGCCTTGACCGCCGCCAAGCGGAGATGTTCCGCGACCTCGCCCGCGGTCACTTCGTGGGCTTAGGCCCGGCGATCTCGAAGCGCCCGCTGCCGATCGCGGTCGGCGCGACCGAGACCGAGAGCCGCAATTCCGCCCCCGCCCTGCTGCCGCTGCCCGAGATGGGCGAGGCCGCCCGCGCCCTGATCCTCACCGCAGCCCCCGGCGAGGACGCCAGACCCTTCCCCGCGCCGCGGCCCAAGCCCGCCCGGCCCGCGAGCCCCGACGTGCTGGTCCAGCTCGCGAGCTACCGCCCGCCGGTCCGCGAGGACTTTTCCGAACCCGAGCCGCTCGATCCGGCCGAGCGCGAGGCGGCGATGGCCGAGGTTCTGGCCTCGGTGCTGGCCGATTCGGACGCCGTCGCCTGCACCCCGGCGACGCTCTATCAGGACTTCACCGTCCGCTGCCGCATCCGCCGGATCGGCGGCGAGGCGATGAGCCTGTCCGAGTTCAAGCGCCGCCTCGCGGTGGCCCGCGCCGGCGTCGGCGGCGCGACCGCCGAGGGGCCGGAATGGGAGCGGGCGCAAGCCATCGCCGCGGGGCTGCCCGACGACCTCGCCGGCCTGTTCCTGCTCATCGCCCGCACCGCCATCGAGGGGGCGCCCTGCCCCTCCGACGCCTCGCTCGCCCAGGCCTACGGCACGTCGTCGGCGGGCCGGGCGCGGCGGATGCTGGCCTATCTGGAGGAGCGCGGCGCCATCGTGATGCGGCGCGACCTGCGCGGCTCGCCGATCATCGCCGTGCCCGATCTCGACGCCGAGACCGGCCCGCAGATCGGCGCCGCCGCGGTGGTGCCGCTGCGCCGCCGTTAAGGTTGCGCCGGACTTCACCTGCGGGGAGACTGCGCGCGACAATCCGCACCCCTTGCCGGGCGCGCGGATAAGGCCAAGATTGGCCCGACACGGACGGGAATGGGAGCCTCGGGGCGTTGCTTCAGTCGCGGGAAGGGTTGCGGGCGCTCACCGGGCGCCGCGTCGTCGTCGTCGGGGCCGGCCCCGGCGGGCTGGCTTCCGCGCTGCTGCTGGCCAAGGCCGGCCTGCACGTCACGGTGATCGAGCGCGATGCGGTCGTGGGCGGGCGCACCAAGACCGTCGAGGCGCCGGGCGGCTACCGCTTCGACATCGGCCCGACCTTCTTCCTCTACCCGCAGATCCTGGCCGACATCTTCGAGTCCTGCGGCGAGCGACTGGAAGACCACGTCAAGCTCGAACGGCTCGATCCTCAGTACAATCTCGTGTTCGAGGGCGAGGACGGCATCTCGGGCCAGATCCGCGCCACCGGCGACGTGCCTCGGCTGAAGGCCGAGATCGCCCGCCTCGCGCCGGACGACGCCGAGAACGTCGAAAAATTCTTCGCCGAGAACCGGACCAAGCTCGACTACTTCAAGCCGGTACTGGAGCAGCCGTTCGACAACTTCCTGTCGATGGCGAGCCCGGCGATGCTGGCGGCGCTGCCCCACCTCCATCCCGGCCGCAGCGTCGACAAGGATCTGCGCCGCTATTTCGCCGACCCGCGGGTGCGCCTCGCCTTCTCGTTCCAGACCAAATATCTCGGGATGAGCCCGTTCCGCTGCCCGAGCCTGTTCACGATCCTCTCGTTCCTCGAATACGAGCACGGGGTCTACCACCCGGTCGGCGGCTGCGGCGCGGTCTCCGAGGCGATGGCGGGCTTGGCGCGCCGCATGGGCGTCGACATCCGCCTCGACACGAGCGTCGAGCGGGTGCTGTTCGAGGGCAAGCGCGCCTGCGGCGTGGTCGTCGGCGGCGAGACGCTCAAGGCCGACGCGGTGATGATCAACGGCGACTTCGCCAAGACCATCCGCGACCTCGTGCCGGAGGAGCGGCGCCCGCGCTGGCGCGACGCCAAGATCGACAAGGCGCGCCTCTCCTGCTCGACCTTCATGCTCTATCTCGGCATCGAGGGGAAAATGCCCGACAGCCTCGGGCATCACACGATCCTGTTGTCCAAGGAATACGAGCGCAACATCAACGAGATCACCGGCGGCATCCTGCCGATGCAGCCCTCGATCTACGTGCAGCACGCGGGCTTCACCGACGGCGGCATGGCGCCCCCCGGCCACACCGCCCTCTACGTGCTGGTGCCGGTGCCGAACCTGAAGGCGGACGTCGATTGGGCGGCGGTCGGCCCGGCCTATCGCAAGCTGGTGCTGGAGCGGCTGAAGCTTCTGGGGCTGCACGACATCGAGGATCGCATCCGCTACGAGCGCGTCATCGACCCGCGCGGCTGGCAGGACGAGTTCGCGGTGCACGAGGGCGCGACCTTCAACCTCGCCCACGATCTGCTGCAGATGCTGTGGTTCCGCCCCCACAACCGCTTCGGGCCGGGGCTTTACCTCGTGGGCGGCGGCACCCATCCGGGCTCCGGCCTGCCGGTGATCTACGAGGGCGCGCGCATCTCCGCCCGCCTGCTGATCGAGGATCTGGCCCGCGAGAAGGCGCCCGCCATCCTGGCCGAACTGCCCGCGACCTCGCCGCTCGCCACCGGCGAGCCGCATTGATGCGCGCGATCGCCGTCCTGATCGCCGGGCTGGCGCTGGCCGGCCCGGCCCGCGCCGCGAGCCTGGAGGTGATCGTCGAGGGCGCCGAGCCGGGTGCCGGCGCGGTCTACGTCACCCTCTGCCAGGGCAGCCTGACGGAAGCCGGCTGCCGCCAGGGCCAGGACGCCCCGGCGCAGGGCGGCGCCCAGCGCTTCCTGTTCCGCGATGTGCCGGCCGGCCCCTGGGCGGTGGCGGCTTATCAGGACCTCGATGGCGATGGACGGCTCGGGCGGACCCAGCTCGGCCTGCCGCTGGAGCCCTACGGCTTCTCCGGCGCCGCCGGACGCCGCGCCCGGCCGGATTTCGCGCAGGCCGCCTTCACCCTCGCCGAGCCCGGCGGCGCCTTGCGGGTGCGCCTCGCCCGCGCCCTGCCCCGTCGCTGATTCCCTTCCCGTGAGCGTCCCGTCGCCCCTCGTGCGCGTCGAGGGCGCCGCCCTCGCCTTCCGCGGCCGGCCGGCCCTGCGCGGCCTCGACCTCACCGTGGAGGCCGGCACCACCCTGGCCCTGCTCGGGCCGAACGGGGCCGGCAAGTCCACCCTGATCCGCCTGCTCGCCGGGCGGCTCGCTCCGGATTCCGGGAGCATTCGGGTGCGCGGCGGCGACCCGCACGGTGATCGCGCGGTGCGCGGGCGCATCGGCTACGTGCCGCAGGAGATCGCGCTCTATCCGCGCCTGAGCGTGGCGGAAAACCTCGACGTGTTCGCCCGCCTCGCCGGGCTGGGGCGCGGCGCCCGCCGTGAGGCGGTTCGATCGGTGCTCGCCCGCTGCGCCCTCGAAGCGGTCGCCGGCCGCCCCGTCGCCACGCTGTCGGGCGGCTACCAGCGCCGGGCCAACATCGCCGCGAGCCTGCTCGCCGCCCCCGACCTGATCCTGCTCGACGAGCCGACGCAGGGCGTCGATCTCGACGCCCGCGCCGCGATCCACGCGGTGCTGGCGGGCCTGCGCGCGGCCGGTGCGGGCGTCATCGTCAGCACCCACGATTTCACGGAAGCCGAGCGTCTCGCCGACCGCGTCGCCATCCTCGGCGAGGGCCGCCTGCGGCTGGCCGGCGATCTCGCCGCGCTGATGCGCCCGCTCGCCGCCGCGCCCCCGGAGCATGAGGCGGTGATGGAGGCGGCCCCCGATCCGGCGGCGCAGGCGGCGCTCCGCGAGGCCGGCTTCGCCCCGGAAGCGGGCGACGCCCGGCTCTGGCGCGCCGACCACGGCGCCGCGGGCGGGCTCGACGGCGCGGCCCTGCTGGCGAGCCTGCGCGGGCGCGGCGTGCCCGCGGCCGAAATCCGCGTCCGCCGCCCCGGCCTCGAAACCCTCTACCGCGACGCCCTCGGCGCATCGGAGGCGGCGGCGTGATCGCGGCGGCGTTCCGGGTGATGTGGCTCTCGCTGCTGCGCGACCGCGCCGCGCTGACGATGGCCTTCGTCCTTCCCACCGTCATCTTCACGATCTTCGCCGCGATCTTCTCCGGCGCGCTGGGCGACCGCGTCCGCATCCATCTCGGCCTCATCGACCTCGCCCAGACCGCCACGACGCAGCGCCTCGCCACCGCCTTGGAGGCCGAGCCGAGCTTGCGGGTCGAGCGCCTGCGCGCCGCGGATGTCGAGGGCGCGGTCGCCGCGGTCCGCCGCGGCGAGGTCGATGTCGCGCTCGTCCTGCGGGGTGAACTCGCGGCGCAGAGCGGGACGGCGCCCGCCGACCAGCCGGTGGTGCTGGTCGAGAGCCCGGCCCGCGCGCTCGCGAGCCCGATCGCGCTCGGCCAGCTCCAGCGCGCGCTCAACGGCGCGCTGCCCGACGTGGTGCTCTCGCGCATCGTCGCCGACGTGGAGCGTTCGGGAAAGATCGGCGCCGACGAGCGCGCCTTCCTCGACGAGGCGTTCGCCGAGCAGCGGGCCAAGAAGGAGCCGTTCTCCTTCGCCAACCTCGTCGAGACCCGCTCCGCGGCTACCGGCCGCGGCAACGAGCGCATCAGCTACTATGCCGGCGCCATCACCGCCGTGTTCCTGCTGTTCGCCGCGATGCAGGGCGCGCTCTCGCTGGTGGACGAGCGCGAAGGCGGGCTGGCCGACCGCCTCGCCGCCGGCCCCGGCGGGTTGCGGGTAATCGTGCTCGGCAAATTCCTGTTCCTGCTGCTGCAGGGCATCGTCCAGGCCGGGCTGATCTTCACGGCGGCCGCCCTGCTCCACGGCGTCGATGTCTCCGGCCACTGGCTCGGCTGGCTCGTCACCTCGGCGCTGGTCTCCGCCATGGCGGCCGGGCTGGCGCTCGCGGCCTGCGCCCTCTCCTCCACCCGCCAGCAGGCCCATCTCGCCGCGACCTTCGGCGTGCTGCTGCTCTCGGCGGTGGGCGGCAGCATGGTGCCGCGCTTCCTCATGCCCCCCTGGCTGCAACAGGCCGGCTGGCTCACCCCCAACGCCTGGGCGATCGAAGCCTACCAGACCGCGCTCGGCGAAGGCGCCGCCGCGGCGTGGCCGGCTTGGGTCGTGCTGGCCGGGCTGGCGGGAGCGGGGCTCGCGGCAGCGTTGGGGTTGGTGGGGCGGCGGACACGCTGAGGCGGATCGCCCCGCGGCCTCCCGCCCCCGCGACCGGAACAGGCAAATCTGGCACAGCCCCGGTCCGGGCTTCGCCGCGCTCGGGTTCACCGCACCGAGGACGCGATGCCGCGCCTGCTGATTGCCGACGGGAACGACCGCGACGGCCGCGCCACGCGCCGCGACGTGCTCGGCCGGACCACCGCCGAATCCTTCGCCGAGGTCGTGACCGACCTTGCCCCGCACGCCGAGTGCGTGCTGATCGCGCCCGCCGACGCCGACGCTGCCCTGCCCGTGGGCCTCGGCCTGCACGAGGCCGATGGGTTGATCGTCACCGGCTCGACCCTGCGCCTCACCGAGGGCGGTCCCGCCGTCGAACGCCAGCTCGACCTGATGCGCGCGGCGTTCGCCGCCGGTCTGCCGATCTTCGGCTCGTGCTGGGGCATCCAGGTCGCCGCCGCGGTGGCGGGCGGCACGGTCGGCCCGAACCCGCGCGGGCCCGAATACGGCTTCGCCCGCCGCCTCGCGCCGACAGCGGAGGGGGCCGGCCATCCCCTGCTTGTGGGCCGCGGTTCGGCCTGGGACGCGCCCGCGATCCATTCCGATTCGGTGCTGGCGCCGCCGCCCGGCGCCCGCGTGCTCGCCGCCAACGCGGTGCTCGACGTGCAGGCCATCGAGATCCGCTTCGCGCGCGGCCTGTTCTGGGGCACGCAGTACCACCCGGAGGTCGATCCCGACGAACTCGCCGCGATGCTGACGCTCAGCGCCGAATCCGTGGTCGAGGCGGGGCTCGCCGCGGATGAAGCCGCGGTTGCGGCCTACGCCGACGAGGTGCGGGCGTTGGGCGAGGGGGATGCGCAGGCCCGTAGCCGCCTCGCGTGGCGCCACGGCCTCGGGCCCGATCTGCTCGATTCGGGGCAGCGCCGCCGGGAGATCGGTAATTTCCTGGCGCGGCTGTCCACACGTTGAGGTGTTTTCCGGGGGCAGCGCGACCGGGTGGCACGTTGACCCGCCGCATCCCGCATCTAGCTTTGCCGTGTAAGCCGGCGCCTCAGCCCCGGCGGGGATGAGTTTCGATGAGCCAGGGTTCCTCGGTCGCGGTGGTGGGCAGCGGGCTCGGCGGTCTGGCCGCCGCCTGCGTGACGGCGGCCCGCGGGCACCGCGTCACCGTCTACGACAAGAATTCCTGGATGGGCGGCAAGGCCGCGGTGCTGCACGAGGGCGGCTTCCGCTTCGACATGGGCCCGACCATCCTCACCGTGCCGCGCGTGCTGGAGCGCGTGTTCGCGGAGGCCGGCAAGTCGGTCCACGACTACATGGACCTGCGCCGCCTCGACCCGCAATGGCGCTGCTTCTTCGACGACAATTCCCGCATCGACCTGATCGAGGACGTGGACGCCATGGCGGCCTCCATGGACCGCTTCGCGCCGGGCCAGGGCATCGGCTACAAGAAATTCATCGCGGTCTCCGAGCACCTGCACGGCGTCTCGGAACGGTTCTTCTTCTGGAAGGCGGTGCAGGACCTGTTCGACACGATCGACATCCGCGCCAACATGAACCCCGGCACGCTTCGCGACGTGCTGTCCTTGCGCATGCACGCAACCGTCGCGAGCACGATCCGCGGCAAGGTGAAGGACGCGCGCCTCGCGCAGATGCTCGACCACTTCGTGCAATATGTCGGCTCCTCGCCCTACGGCGCGCCCGCCGTGCTCTGCGCCATCGCCCACATGCAGACGGCCGAGGGCGTCTGGTATCCGATGGGCGGCACCCGCGCGGTGGCCGAAGGCCTGATGAAGCTCGCGACCGAACTCGGCGCGACGCTGAAATCCTCCGACGAGGTGACCGGCCTCGACATCCAGGGTGGTGCCATCCGCGGCGTGAAGACCGCGAGCGGCACGGCGCCGTTCGATGCCGTGATCTCCAACATGGATTCGGTGCGCACCTACCGCGAACTCGTCGGCGGCGAGGTCGGCAAGACCTACGAGAAGAAGAGTTTCGAGCCGGCCTGCTCCGGCGTGGTGCTCTATCTCGGCCTCAACAAGCGCTACGATCACCTCGCCCACCACGATTTCGTCTTCTCCCGCGACCCGGAAGAGGAGTTCGACTTCATCTACCGCAAGGGCGAGCCCGCCCCGGACCCGACCGCCTATCTCGCGGCCCCCTCCTCCACCGATCCGAGCGTGGCGCCGGAAGGCGGCGAGGCGCTCTACGTGCTGGTCCACACCCCGTATCTGCGCCCGCACCACGACTGGTCCAAGATGTTCCCGGCCTACCGGCGGACCATCCTGGAGAAGCTGAAGCGCACCGGCGGCATGCCGGACATTGAGGAGCGCATCGTCGTCGAGCGCCACCTCACCCCGCAGGACATCCACGACCGCTACAAGGTGCTGAACGGCGCGATCTACGGGCTGGCCTCGCACGGCCGCATGCTGGGCGCGTTCAAGCCGGGCAACCGCTCGCGCGAGGTGCGCGGCCTCTACCTCGCGGGCGGCGCTGCCCATCCCGGCCCCGGCATGCCGATGGTGATGATGTCGGGCTGGATCGCCGCCGACGCGCTCGATCAGGACATCCGCGGCCGGGCCGAGCCGGAGCTGCGCGCCAGCGCGTGACGGGGGCTGAGTCCTCTCGGCACCAGCGGTCGGATATGCCGTTTCCCGTTTGATGCTTCGCCTCACGGATAGGGCGCGGGTTACCTCCCCCTTGCGGGGAGGGATTGAGGGTGGGGGTGGTTCAGGATGAGGCGTTGCGGTGACTTCTGCACCACCCCCACCTCCAACTCCTCCCCGCAAGGGGGAAGAGAGCGCGCACCGCGACCGGACCAAACGACGGGGCTCCGCCGGACGAACCTGAGAGCCGTGACGTATCCGAGCACCGCCCCGTGACCGCACCACCCGATCTGCCCGAACGCTCCCCGTTCGTCTGGCGCTTCATGACCGGCTATCTCGACCGGTTCGCGCGCCGCCACATGAACGCCCTGCGGCTCGCCCGCTGGGGCGTTCCCGCCTCCGTCGAGGCCGGCACGCCGCTCGTGGTCTATTGCAACCATCCGGCGTGGTGGGATGCGGCGATCCTGATCCTCATCGGCGACCGGCTGTTTCCGAAGCGGGCCTGCTACGCCCCGTTCGACGAGGCGATGCTCAAGCGCTACGGCATCTTCCGCCGCATCGGCGCCTTCCCGGTCGATCTGGAGAGCCGTCGCGGCGCGGCGCAGTTCCTCACCGCCGCCCGCGCCGTGCTGGCGGGGCCGGGCCGCGCGCTATGGATCACCGCGCAGGGGCGGTTCAGCGACACCCGCGCCCGCCCGCTCGGCCTCAAGGGCGGCATCGTCCGGGTGCCCGAGATCGCGCCGGATGCGCTGGTCCTGCCGCTCGCCCTCGAATACGCCTTCTGGGAGGAGCGGGGCGCGGAGGCGTTCTGCGCCTTCGGGGCGCCGATCCGGGCGGGCGACCTCCTCGCCCTGCCCCGGCCCGAGCGCCTCGCCCGGATGGAGGCCGCCCTGACCGACACCCTCGACCGGCTCTCCGCCGACGTCATTGCCCGCGATCCCTCCCGGTTCGAGACGCTGGTCTCGGGGAAGCGCGGCGTCGGCGGCATCTACGACGGCTGGCGGCGGCTCGGGGCGATGCTCACCGGGCGCCGCTTCGAATCCGGGCATCGCGCCGCGGGACGGGAAACGGACCCATGATCCTGACGCTCGCCCTGCTGACCCTCGCGCTCGCGGCACTCCCGGCCTGTCTCGCGGCGATCAACCTCTCGATCCTGCGCACGCCCGAACCGGAGCCGGAGGCGCCGGGGCTGGTCTCGATCCTGATCCCGGCCCGCAACGAGGCGGGGGTGATCGAGGGCACGGTGCGCGCCGCGCTCGCCAGCGCCGGCATCGCGGTCGAGGTGCTGGTCGGCGACGACCACTCCACCGACGACACCGCCGCCATCGTCACAGCAATCGCCGAGACCGACCCGCGCCTGCGCCTCGTTGCCGTGCCCGCCCTGCCCGAGGGCTGGACCGGCAAGAACCACGCCTGCGCCGTGCTCGCCCGCGAGGCGCGCGGCGACCATCTCCTGTTCCTCGACGCCGACGTGACCCTGGCGCCGAACGGCGCGGCGGGGCTCGCGGCCCATGCCCGGCGGACGGGGGCCGACCTCGTCAGCGGCGTGCCGCGGCAGGTGATGGAAAGCGTCGGCGAGCGCCTGACCGTGCCGATGATCAACTTCCTGCTGATCGGCTACCTGCCGATGGCGATGATGCGGCTCTCGCCCGATCCGTCGCTGGGAGCGGCCTGCGGCCAGATGATCCTGATGCGGGCGGAGGCCTACCGCGCCAGCGGCGGCCACGAGGCGATCCGCACCTCGCTCCACGACGGCGTGCGCCTGCCGCGCCTGTTCCGGGGCCAGCACCTGCGCACCGACCTCGTCGCCGGCCACGCGCTCGCGACCTGCCGGATGTACCGCGACTGGCCCCAGAGCTGGGCCGGCTTCTCGAAGAACGCCCGCGAGGGCATGGCCACGCCCCGCGCCCTGCCGGTGTGGACGGTGCTCCTGTTCGGCGGCCACGTCCTGCCCTGGCCCGTGCTGCTCCTGGCGCTGCTGGCGGGCAACGCGTCCGCCGCCTGGGTCGCGGCGGGGGCCGCGCTCCTGTCGCTGGCGACCCGGATGGCGATCACCCCGGTGGTGCGCGAGCCCGCTGCCACCGTGCCGCTGCACCCGGCGACCGTCTGCACGGCGCTGGCGATCCAGTGGAACGCGCTGCTGCGCCCGGACCGCGCCGGCGTCGCGGTGTGGAAGGGCCGGCGCTATCCGATCACCGCCCCGCCCGGATCGTCCTGACGACGGCATCCTGACGATCGGCCGGCAAAATCGGCCCGTCGCGCGATCGAGCCTTTGCAGTTGCCGGGCAACGCCTGTAGCTTCGAGGCCACGATGGTGCGGCGTGCTGCCGTGTCCGCGTGCGTTCAGGAATCTCGGCCGCGTCCATGAGGGATGAGAGCGCCGCCGCCGTGTCGGCTCGCCCCGCCGCCGACCCGCAAGACCCGCGGGACGGCGCCCGCACGGTCGTGGGCGGCCGGCCGATCGAGCCCTATCCGACCCGCTACGGCCGCCGCGACGCCTACGCCGCCCTCGATCTCGGCACCAACAATTGCCGCCTGCTCGTCGCCGAGCCGACGCCCAACGGCTTCCGCGTCATCGACGCGTTCTCGCGCATCGTCCGCCTCGGCGAGGGGCTGGGGAATTCCAACCGCCTGACCGAGGCCGCCATCGAGCGCACGGTCGAGGCCCTGCGCATCTGCAAGGCCAAGATGAAGGCCCGCGGCGTCGCCCGCTCCAAGGTGATCGCTACGGAAGCCTGTCGGCTCGCCATCAACGGCGCCGAGTTCGTGGACCGCGTGCGGGCCGAAGTCGGGCTCGATCTCGAGATCGTGGATCGCCAGACCGAGGCCTACCTCGCCGTCACCGGCTGCGCCGCGCTCGCCGACCCGCGCGCCGAATCGGTGGTAATCTTCGACATCGGCGGCGGCTCGACCGAGATCGCGTGGCTCGACGGCGCGGCGGCCAACCCCTCGACCGACCCGACCTTGCGCATCCGCGCCTGGGATTCGCTGCCCGTCGGCGTGGTGACGCTGGCCGAGCGCCACGGCGGCACCGAGGTGACGCGGCTGACCTTCGAGGGCATGGTCGAGGAGGTCGGCGACCTGCTCTCGCCCTTCGCCATCCGCGCGGCGGCGGCGGCGACCGCGCCCTACTTCCACCTGCTCGGCACGTCGGGCACCGTAACGACGCTCGCGGCCATGCACCTGCGGCTCGCCCGCTACGAGCGGCGCCGGGTCGACGGCCTGTGGATGAGCGATTTCGAGGTCAGCGACGCCATCGAGGACCTGCTCGACACCCGCCTGGAGCAGCGCGCCGACAACCCCTGCATCGGCCGCGACCGCGCCGACCTCGTGCTCGCGGGCTGCGCCATCCTAGAGGCGATCCGCCGGGTGTTCCCCTCCGAGCGCCTGCGCATCGCCGACCGGGGCCTGCGCGAGGGCCTGCTGATGAACATGATGCGCGAGGACGGCGTGTGGCGCCGGGGGCGGTATCGCTGAGGCATCCTTCCCGCGCCGTTCCGGTTCCGATAGGGACGGCGGGGTGAAGAGGACGGGATCATGAGCGACCGGCGAGGCGGATCGGGCGGTCTGCGCGGCGACCTGAAGCAGCGGGTGAAGACCGGGCGCGGGCGCACGCTGTCGCAGAAGCGCTGGCTGGAGCGCCAGCTCAACGACCCCTACGTGGCCCGGGCCAAGCGCGAGGGCTATCGCTCGCGCGCGGCGTTCAAGCTGGTGGAGATCGACGAGCGCTTCAAGCTGTTGAAGCCGGGGCAGAAGGTGCTCGATCTCGGCGCCGCGCCGGGGGGCTGGGCCCAGGTCGCGGTCAAGACGGTGGGCGAGACCGGCCGGGTCGTCGGCATCGATCTGCTCGACATCGAGCCGATGGCGGGAGCGACCTTCATCACCGGCGACTTCCTCGACCCGACCGCGCCGGAGCGCCTGACCGAGCTGCTCGGCGGCCGGGCCGACCTCGTGCTGTCCGACATGGCGGCCAACACCACCGGCCACAAGAAGACCGACCACCTGCGCATCATCGGCTTGGCCGAGACCGCGGCGGCCTTCGCCCGCGAGATCCTGGCGCCGGGGGGCGCCTACCTCGCCAAGGTGTTCCAGGGCGGCACCGAGGGCAGCCTGCTCGCCGACCTCAAGCGCGACTTCGCCGTGGTCCGCCACGTGAAGCCGGCGGCGAGCCGCGCCGATTCGAGCGAACTCTACGTGCTCGCCACGGGCTTCCGTGGCGTTGCCGAAAACGAGGACGCCGCGGACGAAGAGTAGTCGCCTCGGCCGGTCCCAGGTTTCGAAAGGACTAGTCCTTTCGCGGGTCCAGGGCAGAGCCCTGGTTGGAAGGGATGCCGGGGCTCTGCCCCGGTACCCCGCCAAAGGACTCGTCCTTTGGGATCCCGATATTGGGCTTACGTCGGCAGAGCCTGCACCAGGGTGCGGAAGCGTTCGCCGCGGACTTCGAAGTTCGGGAACTGGTCGTAGGAGGCGCAGGCCGGCGACAGCAGCACCACGGGCTCGGGGGCGTCCGAGGCGGCCGCCGCCTTCGCGGCGGTTTCGGTCGCGACTTCGAGGGTTTCGCAGCGGGTGTAGGGCACCCTGCCCTCCAGCGTGGCCGCGAAGGCGTCGCTCGATGCGCCGATGAGGTAGGCGTGGGCGATGCGGTCGAACAGCGGGCTCAGCGGCTCGATGCCACCCTCCTTGGCCTTGCCGCCGACGATCCAGTGGATGTCGCGGAAGGCGAGCAGCGCCTTCTCGGTCGAGTCGGCGTTGGTGGCCTTGGAATCGTTGACGAACAGCACCCGGCCGCGGCGCCCCAGGCCCTCCATGCGGTGGGCGAGGCCGGGGAAGTTTTTCAGGGCGGCGGCCAGCGCCGCGCCCTCGATCCCCAACGCGCGGGCGACCGCGACCGCCACGGCCGCGTTCTGGCCGTTATGGGCGCCGCGCAGCGAGCCGATCCCGGTGAGGTCGGCCAGATCGGTGCCGTCCGCATCGAGGATGCGGGGGCCCTGCACGATCAGGTCGCCGGCCTCACCGCCGTGACCCTCGACGTGGATGCGTACGCGGGGCTCGCCGCGCCGGGCCGCGATGGCCGCACACCACGCGTCGTCCACGCCGACCACGGCGAGGCCGGCATTCGCGACCACCCGCTCCTTGATCGCGGCGTAGTTCTCCATGGTGCCGTGGCGGTCGAGATGGTCCGGCGTCAGGTTGAGCAGCACGCCGACGCTCGGCGCCAGCGAGGGCGTGAGGTCGATCTGGAAGGTCGAGAGTTCGATGACGTGAACACGGCCCGCGGCCGGCGGCTCCAGCGAGAGGATGGCGGTGCCGATGTTGCCGCCCATCTGCACGTCGCGGCCGGCCTCACGCAGGACGTGGGCGGTGAGCGCGGTGGTGGTCGATTTGCCGTTGGTGCCGGTGATGGCGACGAAGGGCGCGTCAGGGGCCAGAGCGGCGCGCTCTCTGCAAAAAATCTCGATGTCGCCGATGATGGCGACGCCGGCGGCCTTCGCCAGCGGCACGGTCCAGTGCGGCTCCGGGTGGGTCAGCGGCACGCCCGGCGCCAGGACGAGGGCCTGGAAGCCCGACCAGTCGGCCTCGCGCAGGTCGGAGACGGTGATGCCCTGATCGCGGGCGCGGTCGCGGCTTCCCGCGTTGTCGTCCCAGGCCAGCACATCGGTCCCGCCCGCCAGCAGCGAGCGCACGGTGGCGAGGCCGGAGCCGCCGAGGCCGAACAGAGCGATCTTTTGGCCGGCGAAGGTGGTGGCGGGGGTCATGGCGATCGCTTCCTGGCGGCGCCCTCAGCGAGGGGCCTCTCCTCCCCCTTGCGGGGAGGAGCCGGAGGTGGGGGTGGTGCAGGATGGAGTGCGGCGGTGCCTTCTGAACCACCCCCACCCTAACCCTCCCCGCAAGGGGGAGGGAAGGCGGTCAGCGCAGCTTCAGCGTGGCGAGGCCGACGAGGGCGAGGATCACGGCGATGATCCAGAAGCGGATCACGACCTGCGGCTCCTTCCAGCCCTTCTGCTCGAAATGGTGGTGGATCGGCGCCATGCGGAAGACGCGCTTGCCGGTGAGCTTGAACGACAGCACCTGGATGATCACCGACATGATCTCCAGCACGAACAGGCCGCCGACGATGGCGAGCACGATCTCGTGCTTGGCCGCCACCGCGATCGAGCCGAGCAGGCCGCCGAGCGCCAGCGAGCCGGTGTCGCCCATGAAGATCTGCGCGGGCGGCGCGTTGAACCACAGGAACCCGAGCCCCGCCCCGATCACCGCGCCGCAGACGACGGCGAGTTCGCCGGTGTCGCGGACGTAGTTCACCTGCAGGTAGCCCGCGGTGAAGGAGTTGCCGACGAGGTAGGCGATGATGCCGAAGGTGCCGCAGGCGATCATGACGGGGACGATGGCCAGCCCGTCGAGCCCGTCGGTGATGTTGACCGCGTTGCCCGCGCCCACGATCACGAAGGCGGCGAAGGGCACCCAGAACCAGCCGAGGTTCAACAGCGCGTCCTTGAACACCGGGAAGGCGAGCTGGTTCTGGAGCGAGACCGGCGAGTAGATCGAGATCAGGAGGCAGGCGGCGCCGGCGATGGCGAATTCGAGCAGGAGACGGAACTTGCCGGAGAAGCCCTTGTGCGACTGCTTCGTCACTTTGAGGTAGTCGTCGTAGAAGCCGATCGCGCCGAAGCCGAGGGTCACGGCGAGCGTCACCCAGACGTAGTGGTTGCGCGGGTTGGCCCACAGCAGCACCGAGACGATGGCGCCGGCGAGAATCATCAGGCCGCCCATGGTCGGGGTGCCGCGCTTGGTCAGGTGGCTGGCCGGCCCGTCCTCGCGGATCGGCTGGCCCTTGCCCTGGCGGATGCGCAGGAGCGAGATGATCCACGGCCCGAACCAGAACACGAAGAAGCCCGCCGTGAACAGCGCGCCGCCGGTGCGGAAGGTGATGTAGCGGAACACGTTGAGGGGCGTGAGCGTGCCGCTCAGTTCCGACAGGAGATAGAGCATCGGTTCCGTCCGCGCGCGGCCAAGTTCTTTTCGAGTTCGACCGCGCTGGACGCGGGCAACCTCACGATTGGGCGGGCGCGAAAAAGGCCCGACCGTCGATTGTCTTCAGCGAACCGCCTGGAGCGAGGCTTCGCGCTGGTCCGGGGGCAGCGCGTAGCGGGCTTTGACCGCTTCGACAATCCGGACCATGCGCATGGAGTTCGAGCCCTTGACCATCACGGCGTCGCCGGGGCGGAGCGTGGCGACCACGGCGTCGATCAACTCGTCGGCCGTGGGGGCGGCGGTGCCGCGGCTTTCCATCGGCAACGCCTCGAACAGGTGGCGCATCAGCGGGCCGGCGGTGAAGACGAGGTCGATGCCGTTCGCCCGCACGGCGTCCGCCAGTTCGCGGTGCAGGCGCTCGCCCGCCTCGCCGAGTTCCTTCATGTCGCCGAGCACGGCGATGCGGCGGCCCTTGCCACCCGTGTCGATACCACTGAGCGTCGCCAACGAGGCGCGGATCGAGGCCGGGTTGGCGTTGTAGCTCTCGTCCACGAGGTAGGCGTCGCCGTCGGCGATCCGGAGCGCCGTGCGCTCGCCGCGCCCGACCGGGGGCTTGAGGCCCGCCAGCGACAGGGCGGCGCGGGCGAGGTCGGCGCCCAGCGCGTGGACGCAGGCCAGCACGCCGAGCGAGTTCATGGCGACGTGCCGGCCCGGCGTGCCGAGCTGGTAGGTCACGGCTAAGCCCATCACGGTGGCATCGACCACCGAGATGTCGGGCCGCGTCAGGATGCGGTGCGCGCGGACATCCGCCGATTCGTGCTCGCCGAAGGTGATGACCCGGCCGGCCTTCGAGGCGTGGGCGTGGGCGAGCATGCGCGAAAAGTTCGGGTTGTCGCGGTTGATCACCGCGACGCCGCCGGGCGCGAGGCCGGAGAAGATCTCGCCCTTGGCGTCGGCGATGGCCGAGAGCGAGGGGAAGTGCTCGATATGGACCGGCTCGACGGTGGTGATCAGCGCCACGTCCGGCCGCACTTGGGCTACCAGCGGCAGGATTTCGGCGGCGTGGTTCATGCCGATCTCGAACACGCCGAAGCGGGCGGATTCGGGCATGCGGGCCAGCGTCAGGGGCACGCCCCAGTGGTTGTTGTAGGAAGCGACCGAGGCATGGGTCTCGCCCTGCGCGCCGAAGACGTGTCGCAGGGCCTCCTTGGTGCCGGTCTTGCCGACCGAGCCCGTCACCGCGACGATGGCGGCGCTCGTGCGGGCGCGGGCGGCCGTGCCGATGGCGCGCATCGCATCCAGCACCGGATCGTCGGACGTCTCCGGCACCGCCAGCACCGGGCCGTAGGCCGAGAGTTCTTCCGCGCGGGACTGGGCGACGACGGCGGCGCCCGCGCCCTTCTCCAGCGCCGCGCGCACGAAGTCGTGGCCGTCGCGGGCCTCGCCGCGAATGGCGAAGAACAGGTCGCCGGGCTCAAGCGTGCGGGTGTCGATCGAGGCGCCGCCGATCGGGCGCGGCGCGCCGTGCAGCGTGCCGCCGGTGGCGGATTCGAGGGCGGCCGGGGTCCAGAGGTCGGTCATCGGGCAATCTCTTGGACGAAGGGCGCGCGAAAAAACCCTCCCCCCTCCGCGGGGGAGGGTGTCCGCGGAGCGGACGGGAGAGGGGAGCGACGGTTCCGGAGAGTTCGGGTCGAGGGCGGCCAAGCGGAACCGTGGTTCCCCTCTCCCGACCCCCTTCGGGGGCCACCCTCCCCCATCTCAAGTCGGGCCTGCCCGATTTGGGCACTTAAGAGTGCGGATATCGGGCAAGCCCGATATCCGTGGGGGGGAGGGTTGAGCGCGGCGCAGAATGCAGCGGTCATCCGTTCACCTCAGCGATCGCGGCGCGTAAAACCTCGTGATCCGAGAACGGGAGCACGCTTGTGCCGACGATCTGGCCGGTTTCATGGCCCTTGCCGGCCACCACCAGCACGTCGCCGGGCTTCAGGCCCCGCACGCCCGCGCGGATCGCCTCGCCCCGGTCGCCGATCTCTTCGGCGCCGGGCGCGGCGGCCAGGATCGCGGCGCGGATGCTCGTCGGTTCCTCGGTGCGGGGGTTGTCGTCGGTGACGATCACGCGGTCGGCGAGCCGCGCGGCGATGTCGCCCATGATCGGGCGTTTGCCCCGGTCGCGGTCGCCGCCGCAGCCGAACACCACGACGAGCCGGCCCGTCGCGAAGGGGCGCAAAGCCGTCAGCACGTGTTCCAGCGCCTCGGGCTTGTGGGCGTAATCGACGAGGCAGAGCCCGCCGTTGGCCTCGCCGATCCGCTCCATGCGGCCGGGCACGCCGGTGAGATGATCGAGCGCGGCGAACACCGCCGCCGGGTCTTTTTCCCCGGCCGGCGTCGAGAGGGCGAGGCCGGCGGCGACCAGCGCGTTCTCGACCTGAAAACCGCCGACCAGCGGCAGCCGCACCTCGTGCGTGTCGCGTCCGTGCGCGAGCGTGAGGGCTTGCGAAAAACCCTCGGTGCGGGCGTCGAGGACGCGGATGAAGTCGCCGTGGCGGCCGGTGGTGCGGATGGCGTGGCCGGCCGCGTCCGCGGTGCCGATCACGCGCTCGGCATAGGCGCCGTCGGCGTTGATCACCGTCGGGCGGCCCTTGGGCAGGAGCGTGGTGAACAGCCGGAGCTTGGCGTCGAGGTAATCCTCGACGGTCGGGTGATAGTCGAGATGGTCGCGGCCGAGATTGGTGAAGGCGGCCGCCCTCAGTTCCACGCCGTCGAGGCGGCGCTGCTCGATGCCGTGGGAGGAAGCCTCCATGGCGAGATCGGTGATGCCCTCGTCGGCGAGCCGCGCCAGGGTCTGGTGCAGGGTGATCGGATCGGGCGTCGTCAGCGAGCCGTAGGCGGCGCCGCGGTTCGTCACGATGCCGACCGTGCCGAGGCTCGCCGAGTCGCGGCCGATGCGGGAGAGAATCTGGCGCACGAAGTCGGCGACCGAACTCTTGCCGCTGGTGCCGGTGACCGCGACCACGGTCTCGGGCTGGCGGCCCGACAGCCGGGCGGCGGCCAGCGCCAGGGCGCGGCGGGCGTCCGCGACGGCGATCCAGGCGGTGGCCTGGGGCAGATCGGCCGGGCGCTCGCCCTCGCCGACGACGGCGATGGCACCTGCCTCGGACGCCTTGGCGGCGAACAGCCGTCCGTCGGCCGTGGTGCCGGGCACGGCGACGAAGACGCCGCCGGGCACGACCCGGCGGCTGTCGGCGGTGAGGCCCGCGACGGGCTTTGCCGCGTGATCGGTGGCGGCGTCCCCGAAGAGATGGCCGAGGGTGGGCTGGCTCATGCGAGGCTCCCGTGTGCGCGCTTTCCCCTCCCCCTTGCGGGGAGGGGTCAGGGGTGGGGGTGGTGCAGGAGGGACCGCAGCGGTGCCTTCTGCCCGACCCCCACCTCCTACCTCCTCCCCACCTAGATCGGGCCTGCCCGATCTAGGCAAGTAAGATGCGGATCTCGGGCAAGCCCGAGGTCCGTGGGGAGGAGAGCGCCCTATCCAATTCGCCGGTGCGGGCGGCAATCACGGCCCACCCGTCTGCAGCGCGTGATACGCCCCGAGCTTGACCATCAGCGGGAACGGCTTGGCCGGCGGCTCGAACTTCGGCGGCAGGCCGAGCACCGGGGCGGTGCGCTCGATGATCCGGCCCGTCACCACGCCGGAGTTCCAGGCGGCGGTGGCGTAGCCGCCGCTCTCAGGGAGTCCCTGCGGCTCGTCCATGATGGTGACGAAGAGGTATTTCGGCTTGTCCATGGGGGCCGCCGCCGTGAAGGTCGTGAACAGGCGGTTCTTCACGTAGCGCCCGTTGATGACCTTCTCGGCCGTGCCGGTCTTGCCGCCGACATAGTAGAGCGGCACCGCCGACTTCTTGGCCGAGCCTTCCACCGCGTTGAGGCGCATGATGAAGCGCATCGCCTCGCTGGTCTCGGGCTTGATGACGCGGGTCGACTTGGCGTGGGCCTCGGCCTCGGAGGTCTTGAGGAAGGTCGGCGTCATCAGCTCGCCGCCGTTGACGATGGCGGCGACCGCGGCGGCGGCCTGAAGGGGTGCCACCGCGAGGCCGTGGCCGAAGGCGATGGTGATGGTGTTGATCTCGGTCCAGCGCGGCGGGATGATCGGCATCGCCGATTCCGGCAGTTCGGTGCGCAGCCGGTCGAGCAGGCCCATCTTCTTCAGGAAGGCCTTGTGGCCGGGCACGCCGACGCCGAGCGCCATCTTGGCCGAGCCGATATTGGAGGAGTGGGTGAACACCTCCGGCATGGTGATGACGCGGTTGGTGCCGTGGTATTCGTGGATCTTCTGCCGGCCCCAGTGCAGCACGCCGCCGCGGGTGTCGAAGGTGGAGTTGACGTTGTACTTGCCGGAATCGAGCGCCATGGCGAGCGTCATCGCCTTGAAGGTCGAGCCCATCTCGTAGACGCCGACGTTCATCCGGTTGATGCGGTCGTCGGACAGCGCGTCCTTCGGCTCGTTCGGGTCGAAATCCGGGTAGGAGGCGAGCGCGATGAGTTCGCCGGTGTTCACGTCCATGATCATCGACGCGCCGGCCTTGGCCTTGAAGTGCTCGACGCCCTTCACGAGTTCGTCGCGGACCGCGAACTGGGCGCGCAGGTCGATGGAGAGCTGGACCGGCTTCAGGTCGGTCTGCTTGGTGGCGAGCCCGAACTCGTTGAGCGCGCGGTTGCCCTGCATGTCGATGTACTTCTCGATGCCGGCGATGCCGACATTGTCGAGGTTGGTCACGCCGAGGATGTGCGCGGCCGCCGTGCCGTTCGGGTAGACCCGCTTGTGGTCGGGCAGGAAGCCGACGCCGGGAATGCCGAGACGGTGGACCTCGAGCTGCTGCTTCGGGGTGATCTCGCGCTTGATCCAGACGAAGCCCTTCTTCGACGAGAGCTTGGCGCGCAGCTCCGCCGCGTTCAGCTCGGGCAGGACGGCGGTGAGGAGTTCCACCGCCTCGTCGCGGTCGAAGGTGCGGGCCATCCGGATCGGCTCGGCGAAGACCGAGACGGTGCGGATGTCGGTGGCCAGCATCTCGCCGTTGCGGTCGATGATGTCGGGCCGCACCGCCGTGGTCGCGGCGGCGGCGACGCGGTGGTCGTTGCTGTTGTCGGCGGGCGTGGCCGCCACCACGATCAGCCGCAGGGAGATCGCGCCGAACACCGCGGCGAAGGCGAGGCCGACGATGGCGACGCGGGAATGTGAGCGCTCGATGGCGAGCCGGAACATCGTCCGGGTGAAGCGGGTGAGCGCCGAGGCCGGCGGCTCGCTCGCCACCACGCGCTCGGGGCCGGCATCCGCCTGCAGCGCGACCGGCGGCACCTCGACGGTCGGATCGGACATCGCCGTCTCCTGGGTGGACGGCTCCTGAGAAGAGTCGTGCGACACGGCGAACGCTACCTCGTGGCCGGCGGGCGAGTGGAGACGGTGCGGGTCGCGACCGAGCCGGTGGTGCGCGGCTCGTCGCGGGCGTTGAGCGGCTTGTCCTTGGGCGTCGCGGTCGGCGTCGCCGTGGAGGCGAGCAGCCGGCCGATCTCGTCGCCGCGGTCGGGGCGGGCCGGCAGGTCGGACATACGGGCGAGGTGCTCGTCGCCGATCAGTTCGAGCGCGAGATGGCGCTCGACCGCGGCCTGGAGCCGGTCCGGCCGGGTCAGCAACTGCCACTCGGCCCGCAGCACGGCGATGGCCTGCCGCTCCTTATGCAGGGCGCTCTTGAGCTTCGAGACCTGACCCGCCTGATAGAGCGTGTCGTACTTGATCGAGTAGGCGTAGATCGCCGAGCCGATCAGGCCGGCGATCGCCAGGACGTTGAGAAGCCGGATCACCGCCGTCCCCCCTTCTGCACGGCCGGCAGGCTCGCCAGCGCCTCGATGGCCGACAGCGGCGGCGGCGGGGCCGCCTCGGTCCGCTCGGCCGCGCGCAGCTTCGCCGAGCGGGCGCGCGGGTTGCCCTCGGTCTCGGCCTCGGAGGGCAGGACGGGGCCCTTGGTGACGAGCCGGAAGCTCTTGGGGGCGGGTGCCTCGACGCCCGGCATGTGGCGCGAGCCCTGCGAGGCGCGCCCGCTGCGGGCGGCGAAGAATTGCTTGACGATGCGGTCTTCGAGCGAGTGGAAGGTCACCACCGCGAGCCGCCCGCCGGGCCGCAGGATGCGCTCGGCGGCGTGCAGGCCGCGCACCAGCTCGCCGAGTTCGTCGTTGACCGCGATGCGCAGGCCCTGGAAGGCGCGGGTCGCCGGATGGATCGGGCTGCCGGGCTCGGGCCGCACCACGCTCGCCACGAGGTCGGCGAGCTGGCTCGTGGTCTCGATCCGGCCGCGGCGGCGCGCTTCGAGAATGGCGCGGGCGACCGCGCGGGAACGGCGCTCCTCGCCGAAGTGATAGAAGATGTCGGCGAGCGTCGCCTCTTCCGCCTCGTTGACGATGTCGGCCGCCGACGGTCCCTCGCCGCCCATGCGCATGTCGAGCGGCCCGTCCTGGCGGAACGAGAAGCCGCGCTCGGCCTGATCGAGCTGCATCGACGACACGCCGATATCGAGCACCACCGCGTCGGCCTGTTCCTCACCGATGCCGGCGAGCAGCGTGTCGAGATCGCCGAAGCGGCCCGGCACGAGGCGAAGCCGGCCTTGCGCCGCCCGCACCATCTCGGCGCCGGCCGCGATGGCGGTCGGGTCGCGGTCGATCGCGACGACATGGAGATCGGAATGCGCGTCGAGGATCGCGCGCGTGTAGCCGCCGGCCCCGAAGGTGCCGTCGATGACGAGGCCGCCGCGGCTGGTGTCGAGCGCGGCCAGCACCTCGGCGAGCAGCACGGGGACGTGGCGGGCATGGTCGCCCTGCGGCCGGCGCGGCGGGCGGCTCATCGGGCGCCCTTCCAAAGGTCGAGTCGTCCAGCGCAGGGCCGCGGGGCGGCTCCGACGGTCTCCGGCGGGGGAGAATGCATGATGGCCTGCTGCGTGGGCGGACCACACAGCCGCGGCCCGGACGATGGTGGCGTTGCCGGTGCGTCGGCCCTGGACACGCGCCGAACGCCTCGCCAGGCAACCTGAGCGAGTGTCGGCCGATCCGGTATCGGGCGTCAACGGGATGGCGCGGGGTAACATAGGCCCTCGAAACGCGTCAACGAGCTCGGCCATTCGGGCGGCCCCGGATCAGACCCCAGCAAGGTTAACCGAGCGCTAATGCGGGGCGGAAAAGCCGGGGGCCGGCCCCCGCGCGGGCGGGTCCGCGCATCGCTCGGACGACGGTTTTCGCGATTTTTGGAAGGGTGGATCAGCCGGCCTGTAAGCCGGGTTCTGTAGGGCTCATGGGCGAACCCGTGAGCGTGGCAGCCATTCCTCTGGGACGGTCGTTGCCGACCGCCTCGAGCAACCAACCCGGGCGACGGGCCTGGAGAGCGGGCCTGCCCTCCCCCGAGGGGAAGGGCGTGTCGCCCCTATTCGGTTTTGCTCCCGGTGGGGTTTGCCGTGCCGTCCGCGTTGCCGCGTCCGCGGTGCGCTCTTACCGCACCCTTTCACCCTTACCCCGACAAGCCACGAGGGCCTGCGGGGCGGTCTGCTCTCTGTGGCACTGTCCCTGGGGTCGCCCCCGCCGGAGGTTATCCGGCACCGCCTCTCCATGGAGCCCGGACTTTCCTCCCCGCTGACGCGGAGCGGCTGCCCGGCCGACTGATCCGGCGCCGGACTTGCGCCGGGCGGGGGGGCGGGGTCAAGCGCGGATCACACGCCGGCCGGCCGCTCGGCCTTCACGCGGGCTTCGTGATGCGCCCGCAACTCGGCGAACACGCGATCCGCCGGGATCGGAGGACTCGCATCGTCCAGCGCCTCCCGCACCCGCGCGCGCAAGGTCGCGTCGTCCATCCTCTCGTGGTCGCGGGTGCCCTGCCCCGCCCTCACGCCTGCGCCAGCATCCCGAGCCATTCGTCCTCCGACACCACTCTCACGCCGTGCTTTTCGGCGTCCTTGAGCTTCGAGCCGGCGCCGGGGCCGGCGACCACGAGGTCGGTCTTGGCCGAGACCGAGCCCGAGACCTTGGCGCCCAGCCGCTCGGCGGTGGCCTTGGCCTCGCTGCGGGTCATCTTTTCGAGGGTGCCGGTGAAGACCACGGTCTTGCCGGAAAACGCCGCCGCCGAGGCCGTGGCTTCCAGCGGCGTCGTCTCGACCTCGGCGAGCAGTGCCAGCACCGCATCCCGGTTGTGGTCCTCGGAAAAGAATTGGATCAGCGAGTCGGTGGCCACGGGCCCGATCTCGCCGTCGTCGGCGAAGACGCGGTAGGCATCGCCCGGCTTCTGACTGGCGGCCCGCTCCAGCGCGGCCTCGGCCTCCGCCTCGCTACCGTAATGGGCGAGCACCGCCTCGCGCTGCGACGGCGTCAGCCGCGCCCGCAGCCGCGCGCCGAGGCTCAAGCCCTCGATCTGCTCGCCGGGCGTCGGGTCGAGGGTCTCGAACAGCTTGTCGCGGGTGCCGGGGCCGATCCGCGGCAGCGCCGAAAGCTCCAGCCAGTCGCGGCCGGCCTGGGCTGCCGCGGCCGCGTCGAGGGCCGCCATCAGGGCCTGCATGTCGGGAAACCGCTTGGCGAGCGCCTTGGCGGTCGACTCACCGATATGGGGAATGCCGAGCGCGAACAGGAAGCGGTTGAGGGCGATCTTCCGCCGCGCGTCGAGCGAGGCGAGCAGGTTGTGGATCGCCTTGTCCTCCTCCTCGCCCTTCTTCTTGGTCGGCTTTTTCGGGGGCGGCTCGCCCTCCGCCCGCCGCTGCGCCGAGAGTTCTTCGCGCCGGGCGACGATGGCGGCCTTCAGCGGCTCGAACGTCAGCCGGAACAGGTCGGCGGGCTGGCGCACGAGGCCCTTGTCGAACAGCACCTCGATATAGGTCTGCCCGAACCCCTCGAGATCGAAGCCGTTGCGCGAGACGAAGTGCTTCAGCCGCTCCAGCCCCTGCGCCGGGCAGATCAGGCCGCCGGTGCAGCGCCGCACCGCGTCGATCTTCTTCGTGCGCGGGTTCAACTCCCGGACCGCCCGGCTGCCGCAGGCCGGGCAGGTCTCGGGGAAGACGAAAGGAACGGCGTCCGCCGGGCGCTTGTCGAGCACTACGTCCATGACCTTGGGGATCACGTCGCCCGCGCGCACCACGATGACGGTGTCGCCGACGCGGATGTCGCGGCCCTCGCGGATCGGTTCGCCGTCGCCGCCGACGCCCTGCACGTAGCCCTCGTTGTGGAGGGTGGCGTTCGACACCACCACGCCGCCGACCGTGACCGGCTTCAGCCGCGCCAGCGGGTTGAGCGAGCCGGTGCGGCCGACATTGATGTCGATGGCGAGCAGTTGCGTGATCGCCTCTTGCGCGGCGAACTTGTGGGCCAGCGCCCAGCGCGGGGCGCGGGAGACGAAGCCGAGGCGCTTCTGGAGCCCGAGGTCGTCTACCTTGTAGACGACGCCGTCGATGTCGTAGCCGAGATCGGCCCGCTCGGCCTCGATCGCGCGGTAATGCGCGATCATTTCCTCCGTCGAGCGGCACAGCTTGGTCCGCGGGTTCACCGGCAGGCCCCAGCCCCGGAACCGGTCGAGCACCGCCGACTGGCTGTCGGCGAACGGCTCCGACACCTCGCCCCAGGCATAGGCGAAGAACCGCAGAGGGCGCGACGCCGTGATCGCGGCATCCTTCTGGCGCAGCGAGCCGGCGGCGGCGTTGCGCGGGTTGGCGAAGGTCGGCAGGCCCGCCTCCTCCTGCCGTGCGTTGATGGCGGAAAAATCCGCGTGCGAGAGATAGACCTCGCCGCGCACCTCCAGCACCTTCGGCCAGCCGGTGCCCGCGAGCGTTTCCGGGATGTCCTTCACCGTCAGCGCGTTGGCCGTGACCTTCTCGCCGACCTCGCCGTCGCCGCGGGTGGCCGCCGTGTCGAGCCGTCCGTCGACGTAGCGCAGCGACAGCGACAGCCCGTCGATCTTCGGCTCGGCGGTGAAGGCGACCGGCTCGTCCGCGCCGAGATTGAGGAAGCGGCGCACGCGCGCGACGAACTCCTCCACCTCCTCGTCGGCGAAGGCGTTGCCGAGGGAGAGCATCGGCACCGCGTGCCGCACCTTCTCGAACCGGCTCGACGGCTTGGCGCCGACCGACACCGAGGCACGGCCGGTGCCGGCGAGCGCGGGAAAGCGCGCCTCGATCAGTTCGAGTTCGCGGCGCAGCGCGTCGTATTCCGCGTCCGAGATCTCGGGCGCGTCCTCGCCGTGATAGAGCCGGTCGGCCTCGGCGATCTCCTCAGAGAGCGCGACATGGCGGGCGCCCGCCGCCTCCTCGGTGAGGGCGTCGACGGCGGCGGAGATCGGGGAGCGCGACATGGGCGCGTTCTAGCGCAGGCGCGGGCGGCGGGCAGCCGCTTTTGCTGGTGATACCGTTATCCAACCCACTCCCCTCATCCTGAGGCGCCCGCGAAACGGGCCTCGAAGGAGGGCTCCAGGGATCGCGCGCTCCGCTGGAGCCCTCCTTCGAGGCTGCGCTTCGCTCCGCACCTCAGGATGAGGGGAGTGGGTGGGAGGATGCTTGAAAAGAGAAGCACCACAAACACTTGGAGCTGCACCCCCGATCCGGAGATCGAGAGCGCGGCTCCCAGCCTCACGCCAAAGCGCCCTCGCCTACTCCGCCGGCACCGAATGCCCGTGGCCGTGCCCGGCCTCGGGCGCCGCCTCGGCGTTCTCGCCCGCTGCGACCTCCTTCGCCTTGAACAGGCGCATCACCACCACGAAGAACACCGGCACGAAGAACACCGCCAGCACCGTCGCGGTGATCATGCCGCCCATCACGCCGGTGCCGATGGCCTGCTGGCTCTTCGAGGCGGCGCCGGTGGCGATCGCCAGCGGCACCACGCCGAAGATGAAGGCGAGCGAGGTCATCACGATCGGGCGGAAGCGCAGCGTCGAAGCCTGGATCGTCGCCTGGACGATGTTGGTGCCGGGCTTCCACAGGTCGCGGGCGAATTCCACGATCAGGATCGCGTTCTTCGCCGAGAGGCCGATGATCGTGATGAGGCCGATCTTGAAGTAGACGTCGTTGGGCATCTCCCGGAGATACACCGCCGCCACCGAGCCGATCACGCCGAGCGGAATCACGAGCAGCACCGAGAACGGGATCGACCAGCTCTCGTAGAGCGCAGCCAGACACAGGAACACGATCAGCACCGACAGCGCCAGCAGCAGCGAGGCCTGCGAGCCCGCCTGCTTCTCCTGCAGCGACTGGCCGGTCCAGGTGTAGCCGAAGCCCTTCGGCAACTGGCTCATCAGCCGCTCCATCTCGGCGATGGCCTCGCCCGAGGTGTAGCCGGCCTTCGGCTCGCCGGTGAAGCGGACCGACTGGTAGCCGTTGAAGCCGACGATCTGGCTCGGGCCCATGCTCCATTTCAGGTCGGCGAAGGAGGACATCGGCACCATCGTGCCCTGGCTGTTCTTCACCGCGTAGTTGAGGATGTCGGTCGCCTGCATGCGCTGGAGCTGTTCGGCCTGCACGTAGACGCGCTGCATCTTGCCGCGGTTCGGGAAGTCGTTGGTGTAGACCGAGCCGAGGTTGACCTGGATCGCGGCGTTGATGTCCTCGAACTTGACGCCGAGGGCCGCTGCCTTCTCGCGGTCGATGATGAGTTCGGCCTGCGGCGTCGGCGGCAGGCCCTCGATCTTCACCGCCTTGAGGATCGGGCTGTGCTTGGCGAGCGACAGGAGCTGCGCCTCCGCCGCGGTCAGCGCCGAGTAGCCCCGTTGCGCCCGGTCCTGCAGGCGGAACGAAAAGCCCGCCGCGTTGCCGAGGTTGTCCACCGGCGGCGGCTCCTGCGCGTCGATGATCGCGTCGCGGTAGCCGTTGAGCGCCGCGTTGGTGCCGGCGACCAGCGCGGAGGCGGAATTGGCTGCATCGCGCTCCGACCAGGGCTTCAGGGTGACGAAGGCCTGGGACAGGTTCGGGCCTTGTCCCGAGAACGAGAAGCCGTTGAGCATCGTCACCGTGGCGACGCCGGGTTGCGCCATCAGGTGCTCCTCGACCTTGCGCACGGCGGCCTGCGTCCGGTTGAACGAGGAGCCCGGCGGGGTCTGGATGTCGACGGTGAAGAAGCCCTGGTCCTCGATCGGCAGGAAGCCCTCGGGCAGCCGCATGAAGGCGAAGGCGGTGCCGGCCACCAGCGCCAGATAGATCATCATCACCCGGCCGGACTTCTTGATGCACCACGCGGTGCCGCGGCCGTAGCGGGCGGTCTCGCGGTCCACGATCCGGTTGAACCAGCCGAAGAAGCCTTTTTTCGCGTGGCCGTGGCCCTTCTCGATGGGCTTGAGGAAGGTGGCGCAGAGCGCGGGCGTCAGCGACAGGGCGAGCAGCGCCGAGAAGCCGATCGAGGTCACCATCGCGATCGAGAACTGGCGGTAGATGATGCCGACCGAGCCGGGGAAGAACGCCATCGGGATGAACACCGCGACGAGCACCAGCGTGATGCCGATGATCGCGCCGGTGATCTGGCTCATCGCCTTGCGGGTCGCCTCCTTCGGCGACAGGCCCTCCTCCGCCATGATGCGCTCGACGTTCTCGACCACGACGATGGCGTCGTCGACGAGGATGCCGATGGCGAGCACCATGCCGAACATCGTCAGCACGTTGATCGAGAAGCCGGCCAGCAGCATCACGGTCACCGTGCCCATCAGGGCGATCGGCACGACGATGGTCGGGATGAGGGTGTAGCGGATGTTCTGCAGGAACAGGAACATCACGATGAACACGAGGATCACCGCCTCGACCAGGGTCATCATGACCTTCTTGATCGAGGCCTTCACGGCCGGCGTGATGTCGTAGGGGATGTCCCACTTCAGGCCCGGCGGGAAGAACTGCGACAGCTCCTCCATCTTGGCCCGGATGGCGCTCGCGGTTTCCAGCGCGTTGCCGTCGGGCGCCAGCGTCACCGAGATGCCGGCCGCCTCGCCGCCGTTGAGGCGGGTCGAGAACTGGTAGGCGTCGCCGCCGAGTTCGATCCGGGCGACGTCGCGCAGGCGCACGTTCGAGCCGTCGGAATTGGCCCGCAGCACGATGGCGCCGAAATCCTCCACGGTGCTGAGCTGGCCCTTCACCACAATCGGGGCGAAGGTGGCGTGATCGACCGGGCTCGGCTGCGCGCCGACGGCGCCCGAGGCGATCTGGATGTTCTGGTTACGGATGGCGTCGGTCACGTCGTCGGGCGTGAGCGAGAGGCCGCGCAGCTTGTCCGGATCGACCCAGACGCGCAGCGAGCGCTCCGTCGAGTAGAGGGTCGCGCGGCCGACGCCGGGGATGCGGCGGATCTCGTTGAGGACGTTGCGCATCAGGAAGTCGCCGAGCCCGATCTCGTCCATCTTCCCGTCGGTCGAGACGAGCGTGATGATGTTGAGCGTCGCGGCCGAGGCTTCCTCGACGAGGATGCCGTTCTGGCGGACTTCGGCGGGCAGGCGCGCCTCGACGCGCTTCAGGCGGTTCTGCACCTCGACCGAGGCGAGCGCCGGATCGGTGCCGGGCTGGAAGGTCGCCGTGATGTTGATCGAGCCGAACGAATCGGTGGTCGATTCGAAGCTCATGATGTTGGCGGCCCCGTTCAGCTCGTCTTCGATGAGCCGGGTGGTGCCGGTGTAGAGGCTCTCCACCGAGGCGCCGGGGAAGGCCGTGGAGAGCGCGATCGAGGGCGGGGCGATCACCGGATACTGCGCCACCGGCAGCATCGGGATCGACAGCACGCCGCCGAGGATGATGAACAGCGCGACGACCCAGGCGAAGACCGGGCGGTCGATGAAGAAGCGGGCCATGGGGCTCGATGCGTCCTGTCGATTTTTGTCGGAGCGGCGGACCCGTGGGTCCGCCGAGGGCGCGGGCGCTGGGGGTTCTCTTCCCGTCCATCCCACCCATCCCCCTCATCCTGAGGTGCGTAGCCGAAGGCGGAGCCTCGAAGGAGGGCTCCAGGGATCGCCAAGCGAACTGGAGCCCTCCTTCGAGGCCGCTTCGCGGCACCTCAGGATGAGGGGGATGGGTGGGCGGTCATCGGGCGAAAAGTCCCAAAAGAATCAGTCTTGGAACTGGTTGGCGACGACGGGCTGGGAGACCGAACCGGTGGCGGCCTCCTTGTCGTGCTGCTTGTCGTGGCCGTCGGTGTCGTGGCTGTCGGTATCGACGGGCTTGCCGGCGTCGGGCGAGTTGTCGGTCTTCCAGCGGACCGATTTCACCTCGGTGCCCGCGACGATCTTCTGGAAGCCCTCGACCACGACCTTCTGACCGGCCTCCAGGCCCTCGCGGATCAGCCAGTTGCCGCCGACGACGGGACCGACCTCGACCGGCTGGAGCATGACTTTGCCATCCTCCTTGACGACCCAGACCTCGGGCTTGCCGTCGTTGGAGCGCTGGATCGCCTGCTGCGGCACGGCGATGGCGTCGGAATCGATGCCCTGCTTGATCCGGGCGCGGACATACATGCCGGGAAACAGCTCGTCGTGCGGGTTGGGGAACAGCACGCGCAGCGTCACTTGGCCGGTGCTCGGGTCGGCGGTGACGTCGGAGAACAGCAGGCGCCCGGCCGAGCCGTAGAGCGTGCCGTCGTCCATGATGAGATGGACGTTCGCGGTGTCGTGGGAAAGCTTCGACAGCTCGCCCGAGGCGATGTCGCGGCGCAGCTTGTTCAGTTCGCCCACCGACTGGGTGATGTCGACGTAGATCGGGTCGAGCTGCTGGATCGTCGCCAGCACGCCGGTCGTGCCGGACTCGATCAGGGTGCCCTCGGTGAGCAGCGCCCGACCGATGCGGCCGGAGATCGGCGCCCGCACCTCGGTCCACGAGAGGTTGAGCTTGGCCCGGTCGCGGGCGGCCCGCGCCCCGGCGACTTCGGCCTCGGCCTGCTTCTTGGCGGCGAACGCCGTGTCGTACTGCGCCTGGCTCGCGGTGTTGCGGGCGAGCAGGGTCTCCAGGCGCTCGGCCTGCTGGTTGGCGAGCACGAGGGCGGCCTCGCGGTTGGCCAGCGTCGCCTCCTGACTCGCGAGTTCCACCTGATACGGGGCCGGGTCGATCTTGTAGAGGATGTCGCCCTCGTTGACCTGACTGCCCTGCTCGAACAGCCGCTTCACCACGAGGCCGGAGACGCGCGAGCGCACCTCGGCGATGCGCATCGGCGCGACGCGGCCGGGCAGGTCGCGGACGTAGGGAATCGGCTGCGGCTTGACGCTGACGACGCTGACCTCCGGCGGCGGCGCCGGCACCGGGGCGGCGGCCTTCTGCTCGTTGCAGGCCGAGACCGCGACGATCACGGCGCTGACCAGCAGGGTGGCCGGAACGGTCCAGCGGGAGCGGGGGCGCCCGGTCTCGGACCCGGCGGGGCCGGGGAGAGGCTCGGGCGTCTGGGGGGACGGCGTCACGATGGGGTCGCTCCTAACGATACGCTCGACACGTGAGGGCACCCACGGCGAGGCGGGCGGCCCTTCGGTCAGGGATCACGGCCGGCCCCGGAGGGGCTGTGTCGGGGCCGTGGCAATCGCCGGGCCAGAGCGTGAGACGGTGGGGTCTCAAGGGCCCGTCGGAAGGATGCTCAGAGGTGCATCCGTGAGGGAGACAGCCGCGGGGCGCGGCCATTTACGGTCGAGCGCATCCTGAGCGCCAAGTTTGGCATTCCCACGACGAGGGGGAAGCCGCCGGCCCGGATGCGTCGCCGCGACGCGTCGGCTCAGGCCCTGGGCGGGCGCTCGGGCAGGGCGTGGCCGGTGCCGTCGGGGGGCGCATCGGAATACGGGCGGCCGATCGAACCCACCGCATCCGGCACCGGGCCGGCGGGGGCCGGGCCGAGGCGCCAATGCGTCTCCGATTCCTCGAAGTCGTGGGCGGCGCGGTCGAGACGCTGGCCCGTGGCCGGCTCCTGGGTCGGACGCTGCTCGAAGGCGGTCTCGTGAAGCGGGCTCGCCGCGAAGGACGCATCGACCGGCAGCCCGACCACCACGAGCAGGCTCATCAGCCCGGCCAGGAAGGACAGGACGAGGCGGGTCGAAGGGCCTGCGGAACGGGCGGTGCGAGTGAGAAGCGTCACGGTGATGCGAGTGTGGGGGAGGAAACCGCCCCGTTCAATCGACTGCGACATTCTGGCCGACCCGCGTTCGAGAAGACGATTCATCTCCCGGAACGTCATGAATCATACGGACTTGCCGGCTCAGCATCGCCCGAGTCGGTAAACGGAACGTCATCACCGTGGCGCAGGGCGGCATCCCATTCGCCGCATGTGTTGCCGAAAGGCGACGCTTTCGCCTTCCTCCTGCCCCCTCCCCCGGCCCAGAACCCGGCATGGCCCGGAAGCGGACACGCACCGGGCCGACCCATCGAGGAGGACTCGACCGTGACGAACCGTCATTCGCGACTGCCGCACCTCGCGGCGGCCTTGGCCCTCGCCGGCACCCTGGGCGCGCCCGCGCCCGCCCGCGCCGACCTGCTCGACAGCGGGCCGATCGCCGACTTCATCAACGTGTTCAAGACCCAGGCGATTCCGCGCGAGACGGTGGCCTATGCCGGCAAGGAGCGGCCCGGCACCATCGTGGTCTCGACCTCGCAGCGGCGGCTCTACTACGTGCTCGGCGGCGGCGCGGCGATCCGCTACGGCGTCGGCGTCGGGCGGCGCGGCTTCTCGTGGTCGGGCACCAAGACCGTCACCGGCAAGAAGGAATGGCCGGATTGGCGCCCCCCGGCGCAGATGCTGGCACGGCGCCCCGACCTGCCCCGCTACATGGCCGGCGGCCAGGACAACCCGCTCGGCGCGCGGGCCATGTATCTCGGCTCCTCGCTCTACCGCATCCACGGCTCCAACGAGCCGGAGACCATGGGCGCGGCGGTCTCGTCCGGCTGCATCCGCATGACCAACAAGGACGTGGTCGATCTCTACGACCGGGTGAAGGTCGGCACCAAGGTGATCGTGAAGGATTGATCGTGCGAACGCGGGACGTTCGTCGGTAGGGGCGGCGGTTCGTCGGCAGCGGGATGCGAAGTCTGTCGGTCTGGAGAGCGCAGCCGCAGGCCTTGCACCCCGCTGCCGGCTGAGCCAGATCGCCGCGCGAGCGCGTCGGCAACGCCTCCGCCATCACCGTCGAGATCGTTCGACCGGACAAGGGACAGAAGGGATTTGCCGCCCAACCCCGCCGCTGGGTCATCGATCCTTCGACAGGCTCAGGATGAGGGGACCTTCGGATGGATCGCCCGATGTCGAAGGCTCGCCCGCGACTACGAGGCGACCCCGTCCTTCACGCTCGCCTTCTTCGTCCTGGCAGCCGCCATGATCCTCGTCAGACGGGTCGCACAGCCTTTATGAAACGGGCTCTCAGACCACGAAGAAATCGGCGTGGGTCAGTGCCACCTTCGTGTCGAGGATCGCGAACTGCACCGCCGCCTTCGAGCCGCTGCCGTCGGCGTCGTAGGACAGGGCACCCGTCGTCTTGTTGTAGAGGATGCGGTCGTCGCCATCGACCTTGGCGCCCGATACGCTCAGGTCCTTGAACGCCGCTGCCGTCAGCGTACCGGCCGAGAGCGCGGTGAAGACGCCCTTCGACAGCTGGATCGTGTCGTGCACCGCCGCCGTCGAGGCGACGAAGTCGGTGATGCGATCGACGTTGGCCGCACTCAGTGCCGTCCTGAACACGAAGG